>NZ_CP054139.1:4230867-4533072 GCF_013283875.1 Mucilaginibacter mali | reverse complement strand
AGCGTGATTGCTGTTTTGGGTAAAGAAGGCGAAGATTACAAAGCCCTGCTGGAAAGCGCCAGCGCGCCTGCCGAAAAAGCAGCAGTAGATAGTAGCAGTAGCACCCCGAAAGCTGAGCCTGCCACTGCAACTAAAGATAGCGCGCCTGCCGCTACACCGGCTCCGGCTGCTACACCTAAGGTTGATTTAAGCAGCATCCCGGCTACGGTTATCCGTATGCCTTTGCTGAGCGATACCATGACCGAGGGTACTATTGAAAAATGGAATTTTAAAGTTGGTGATAAAGTAAAAGCCGATGACTCGCTGGCCGATGTAGCTACCGATAAGGCGACCATGGAAGTAGTAGGTTACGAAGCCGGTACTTTATTATACATAGGCGTTAAAGAGGGCGAAGCTGCCCCTGTTAATGGTATCATTGCCATTGTTGGTAAAGAAGGTACCGACATTACCCCGTTATTGAACGATAACGGTGGTGCTGCTGAAGCCGCTCCTGCTGCCGAAGAGAAAGTGGCAGAAAATAGCAGCAGTAGCACTCCTGCTGCTGCAACTGCTACTGCAACTTCTTCGCAAGAAGATGACAGCCGCGTAAAAGCTTCTCCTTTAGCCCGTAAAATGGCTAAGGACAAAGGCATTAACCTTAACGATGTTAAAGGCAGCGCCGATGGCGGCCGCATTGTAAAGAAAGATGTTGAAGGCTTTACCCCATCAACTCAACAAGTACAGGAAGCTAAGGCCGAAGCTGCACCTGCTGCTGGTGCTCCGGCTAAACCGGCTATCACCCTGCCAACTTATACCGGCGAAGAGAAATTTAGCGAAAGGCCGGTTACGCAAATGCGTAAAGCCATCAGCCGCCGCCTGTCTGAAAGTTTATTTACCGCTCCGCATTTCTACGTAACCATGTCTATCGATATGGATTCGGCTATCGCGGCACGTGCTAAAATGAACGAGTATGCCCCTGTTAAAATATCATTTAACGATTTGGTAGTTAAAGCCTGCGCGGTGGCATTGAAATCGCACCCGGCTATTAATTCTTCGTTCCTGGGTGATAAGATCCGCACTAACGAGCACGTACACATTGGTGTAGCCGTTGCGGTTGACGAAGGACTGCTGGTACCGGTAATTAAATTTGCCGATGGTAAATCGCTAAGCCATATCTCAACCGAGGTGAAAGAGTTTGCCGGTAAAGCAAAATCTAAAAAACTACAACCAGCCGAAATGGAAGGTTCTACCTTTACCATCTCTAACCTGGGCATGTTTGGTGTAGACGAGTTTACCGCCATCATCAATACACCTAACGCTTGTATCCTGGCCGTTAGCGGTATACAGGCCGTACCGGTAGTGAAGAATGGCGCGGTAGTACCGGGCAACATCATGAAAGTAACCCTAAGCTGCGACCACCGCGTGGTTGACGGCGCACTGGGTGCCGCATTCCTGCAAACGCTGAAATCGTTACTGGAAGAGCCGGTTCGTTTACTGGTTTAAATAAGTACAAAGTCTTAAGACGTGCATAAAACAAAAACGCCCCGAATTTCGGGGCGTTTTTGTTTTATGGGTTTAGCCTGAGTGCCTTTGGCACACGATCTTTATCAGCCTGGCTATCCCGCTTCAGCATTACATCCTTAACCGGGTAGGGTGTAGGGATGAGGAAGTGTGGTATCTGATCGCCGTATTGATCTACCTCGTGCATTTGGTCGCTTAGGGCCAGCATACTGGCTATGGCACGGTTAGTGCGGCGGTCTAAGGGATTATGTTCATCTACATAGATATTGCCGTACAGATCAGGATTGTCATATTGCCCGCGGGAATAAAGCGGGCGGGACGGGCGGTTGGACAGGTAATATTCCAGATCTTCCATCACGCTGCGTTTGATATTTAGGTTTAGCAATTTATCGGGGCCGGAATGCACAAAAGAATTCCATGCAGCATCGCCATAATCATCTATCAACTCCATGTTATCCAACAAATTAGCCGGTAGCCTTTTGATAAATTTGGCAAGATCTAATCCCGCGTAAGGCCTGCCATTTATCGCTATCTTTTTTACAGGTTGCCCCAGATAACTTACCGCACCGCTTGAATCTATCGCGAAGGATGATATACCTTTCAGTAACTGGTCTATCCTTTGGTAGCCGATCATGGTTTGATCGATGCGGTATACCACCGTATCCGTTTTCAGGACCACCGATACCGGGCTTTTTTTGACGGTCCGTTTTTGCGCGATTTCCATGGTCTGCATTTTCTCTAATAACGAATCTAATACTGGGTTTGGCTTTTGTTTAGCGGGGGATGCCCCATTGCTTTGCGCAAATACACTGCCACTGAGCAGGATGATCACAAAAAGTAAAATTGTTTTTTTCATGGTTTACGTGTTTTTGATTTAGCGATGCGGTTTATTCAGGCGGGGGATAACGATCAGGGTGCATTATCCGCCTAAATAAATTTAAACGCTTATAGTATACCAAATTTATAATTGAGATGAACAGCCTGAAAACCTGCGACATCCGTTATATAAATATCGACATTATTTGAATAAGTTGTTATTGGGGAGAAAAGTTTTTAGGGAGGGTATAAAGAGGCAAAGGCCCCGGTTTACCGGGGCCTTTGCCTCTTTATATGTATGCCGTCATTCTGAGCGGGAGCGAAGAATCCCCGGCAAGCAAAGAGGCTCTGTATTGTTTGGGATTCTTCGCTCCCGCTCAGAATGACGGTTTAGTGTGTGTTACGCCTCATTCTCATTCACCACACCCATTGAGCAAAATTTCTCGATCCGCTCGCTCACCAGTGTGTTGATATCAATTTCGTGCAGCGCTTTCAAATCTTTTAATAAGTGCTTTTTCAGGGCTGTTGCCATTGCTACCGGATCCTGGTGGGCACCACCAAGGGGTTCTTTGATCACACCGTCTATCAGTTTGTTCTTCAACATTTCGGTTGATGATAATTTCAGCGCTTCGGCAGCGCGCTCTTTATAATCCCAGGTTTTCCAAAGGATGGTAGAGCAGTTCTCAGGCGAGATAACCGAATACCAGGAGTTCTCCAGCATCAGTACCTTATCGCCGATACCAATACCTAAGGCTCCACCCGATGCGCCTTCGCCAATGATCACGCAGATCACCGGTACCTTCAGTACAGACATTTCCAGCAAATTGCGGGCAATGGCTTCGCCCTGTCCGCGTTCTTCGGCCTCAAGACCAGGGAACGCGCCCGGGGTATCTATCAGGGTAACAATCGGTTTATTGAATTTTTCGGCCAGTTTCATCAGGCGCAGGGCTTTGCGGTAACCTTCAGGATTGGCCATACCGAAGTTGCGGTACTGGCGCTCTTTGGTGTTGCGGCCCTTTTGGTGACCGATGAACATCACCGTTTGCCCATTAAGCGAGCCGAAGCCGCCTACAATAGCCTTGTCATCACCTACGGTACGGTCGCCGTGCATCTCGATAAAATCATCGCACATCAACTCCAGGTATTGCAGGGTGTAAGGGCGTTCGGGGTGGCGGGATATTTGCACCCTTTGCCAGCCGTTAAGGTTGGCGTATACTTGTTTTTGGGCGGCTTCCAGCTTGTCCTGTAATTCGGTTAGCGTGGCAGACATATCCACCTGTGTTTTATCTTCAACCTGCTTCACCTTATCAATCTGCGATTGCAGATCGGCCAGCGGTTTTTCAAAATCAAACGATATCTTCATTAGAATAATGATCTAAACGGGCTGCTAAATTACATAAAACCATCGGCAAATTATCAATTATGCTTCAGCAATGCTTCAAACTTCTTTATCTGCCGGTCGGTTAGCGCTTTCTGGGTCTTGAAGCAGGCAGTTAAAACGGCCGTGCGGTACTCGCCTTCGTATAAACCGTAACGGTTACCAAAAAATATAATGCTGCCTTCGTCGGCCTTATTGGTGCGGAAAAGGCTATCCAACACCCGCTCGTTACGGATCACCGATGCACCTATCTCCAACCGCTTCATTTGCAATTGCTTCACGATAGCGGTAATTGCCGCAATTTGCGATGGACTCAAATCCAACTCTTTTTTATACTGCAACAGCTTATCGGGCAGGGGGTAATGGTACAATTCGGCAATGTAGGCCTTGTTACCAACATCTGCGCCCTTTAAATAAGCGTTGTATTGCTGGTCTGTTAATGTACGTACCGGCGACTTTTTCAATACCGTATCTGTGTTGGTTTGCGCCCGGGTGTTAATAGTAAAAAGTGATGCGGCAAATAAAAATAGTAGCGTTTTATGCATTATAAATAATTAAGTACGGGAAAGATCTCCATTAAATAACGCCAAATGTGGGGAGATGTTTAATTAAAAGACAAATCGGGACGGCAACCAAACCTTATTGCAACCAGCAAGAGGCTACCCCGATCAGCACCGCGTCGGCATTGAGTTTTGATACGTGAACGGGCAACTCGATACCTAATTTGCTCAGTTGGGTTTTATAAACCGATAGGAAGCAATCAGAAGCTTTGGTTGAGATATCTCCGCTCAGTACAATGCTTTCGGTATCGCCGCCGCGCACAAAATTAGCGGTGAAAAGGGCCAGGTTATTGGCAAACTCTTTAAACACCTGCTTTACCGTGTTCGACGAATTGTAGAAGGTAGCCAGCTCCTTCACATCAACCACGTTAATGCCCGATAGTTCGTAATAGCGTTTCAGGAACCAGCGTTCGGACAAATAATCCTCGGCTATACTATCCAAAAACGGCGAATCCCACAGGTTGGCATCATCGGCGTGGCCATCATTAAATTTAGCGGTACCCAGGCCGGTGCCTAATATCAGGCCAAAAACGTGATTATGTCCGCGGGCCGCGCCGGCAAATACCTCGCCTTTTAAAAAGCTGGCCGCATCGTTCAGCATACAAATGTTTTCGATAGGGAAATCAAGCTTATCGGCCAGCATTTGCTTTACATTAAGACCGTAAAGGGCTTCGTGTTTTTTGTTGTTATGGATGTAGGAGATACCCTGCTCATAATCGAACGGACCGGGCATAGCCACTCCAATTTTGGTAATGCTGGTATTGTTGGTAGTAAGCGCATGGCTGATCGCCGCGGCGCAGGCATCAATAATTTCATCGGCGGTGCCCCTGGAGTTGATGGCTTTACGCTGGTGCGATGTGCTGAGCACACCGCGTGTGCGCAGGTTTACGATCAGTGTGGTAATGTGGTACCCGCTGATATAAACACCCAAAACGTTATCGTTGGCTGAAGAGGCTGTGTCCATGAAATTAGATTGAGACCAAATTTAATAATTGATCTTAATAAAACGATGATGTTGATAAAATCGCATCGGCAATGGATTTAATTTTTATCAAAATGCATCAAAAGCGTCCAGTTTTTTTTGGATGGTTTGCCTGTCGGCCAGGGTTTTACTTAGGGTAAGCGCGGTTTCAAAATGTTTTTTGGCGATAGTTATATCGATATCCCGGTATAACTCGCCCAGCAGGGTATAATAAAAATGATTACCGGTTAATCCCAGTTTCTCCGCTTCGGTGATGGCAGCCGCGTTGCCCTTTACCTTGGCCAGCGCATAAGTACGGTTAAGCGCTGCCACCGGCGAATAGGCTATTTGCAGCAAACGGTTATATAATTGCAGGATGTTCTCCCATTTCTCCGGCGCATCGGTCTTTTGGGTATGCCAGTAGGCAATGCCGGCCTCTAAATGATATTTGGAAAGATGCTCACCCTGCGATGCCTGGTGCAGATGGAAAGCACCCCTGGTTATCAATCCCTGATTCCACAGTGTTTCGTCTTGGTCATCATAAAGCACCAGTTCTCCCTCCAAACCCTTGCGTGCCGCGAAGCGTGAGGAGTGAAAACACATTAATGCATATAACGCATTCACGTTGGGCTGATTTGTCCGGATGTTTCCCATCAGTAAAGTGGTTAGGCGCATAGCTTCCACGCAAAGATCTTCCCGCAAAACACTGTCCTTGCTTTCAGAATAATAGCCTTCGTTGTAAAGCAGGTAGAGCGTGGTCAGCACCGTTTCCAGCCGCTTATCAATTTCTGCCGGTGGCGGAAACATTATCGCCACCTGTTCACTGCGCAACTTCTCTTTCGCACGAAATAGTCGCTTATTTATCGTTTCCTTGTTAGATAAAAAGGCGTTGGCGATCTCATCTATCCCAAAGCCGCAAAGTATCCGCAGGGCCAGGCCAATCTGCGCTTCTGCCGCGATGGCCGGATGGCAGATCGCAAACAGCATCTGCAACTGGCTATCGGCAATATGGGTATCCGACAGGTCGATCTCCAACGATACAGTATCCGTAGTGTCTATATTCGGCATCACCTTATCGGTAAATAATTGATGGCGATGGAGGTGATTCTTCGCCTTGTTCTTCGCCACGGCATACAACCAGGCCGTGGGGTTTTCGGGGATACCCTTATAAGGCCAGCTTTCCATAGCCGAAAGGAAGGCTTCGCCGGCGATATCTTCGGCAACCTCCACATGCGCAAACCCAAACAACTTGCATAGCACCGCTGTAATTTTACCAAACTCGGTGCGGAATAAGTGGGGGATGAGGGTTTGCTGGTTGGCCTCACCCCGGCCCTCTCCTTTGGAGAGGGAGGCAGGATTTTCAAGTCCCTCTCCTTTGGAGAGGGATTTAGGGTGAGGCTTCATCGCTGTGTTTAAATTCTACTCATTAATGCGTTCCGTCATTCTTAGCCACCTTGCGCACCTCCACGGTATTGCCTTCGCCTTGCAGCACCGGGCAGCCCTTGGCCAGTTCGGCGGCTTCTTCGTAACTATCGGCCCGCACGGTTATAAAACCGCCGATGGTTTCTTTAATATCCCCGAATGGGCCATTGGTAACCAGGCCGCCGTGGTGCACTATTTTAGCGCCATCCATCGGTAAACCGGTGCCGTTTACAAATTTATTTTGCGCGGCAATGCCGCCTATCCAATCCATGGTTTGCTTCATCCATGCCTGCATCTGCTCGGGCGATGCGATCCTGGTGCCGTCTTCATGGCGCATAATTAAAAGGTACTCATCCATTTTGTTAGTTTTTAATGTTATTTATTTATGTGAACTACACCCCAATAACAAACGGGTTTTACGGAATTGGACATTGATGATAAAAAAAGGGCCATGATTAAAGGATTTTAGGATTTGCCATGATCCATATGTTATTAAAAATCTTGTAATCAAACTAATCTGTTTAATCATGGTTCTGAACCACGATTAAACAGATTTTAGGATTATCATGCTTATATATCGCCTCCTAATTTACAAGATATAAAAATCCTGCAAATCTTATTCATCTGTTAATCATGGTTCAGACAATTTTTCTATTTTTGAGCGGACAAAAAACTAAAGACAAACATGAACTTTCCAGCAGAACTGAAGTACACTAAAGACCACGAGTGGATACGCGTTGAAGGCAACGAGGCCATTATTGGCATTACCGAATTCGCACAGCGCGAATTGGGCGATATTGTTTACGTTGATATTACTTCGGTAGGGCAGGATGTTGCCGCCGAGGATGTTTTTGGTACTGTTGAAGCAGTTAAAACCGTATCTGACCTGTTTATGCCTGTTGCCGGCAAAGTGCTGGAGGTAAATAAAATGCTGGATAGCCAGCCCGAACTGGTAAATACAGATCCTTATGGCGATGGCTGGATGGTAAAAATTAGCCTTGCTAACGTTGCCGATGTTGACGGTTTATTAACCGCCGACGCTTACCAGGAAATTGTAGGCGCATAATTGCACTAATGAAACAAGTTTTAAAATATCAAAGGCCCGCTTTATGGTGGGCCTTATTTATTTTTATCATCTGTAATATCCAGTTCGGTTCAGTAGGGAAGTCGCACCTGTTTTTCCCGGGTTTTGATAAGGTAACCCACTGCGGGCTGTTTTTTGTGCAGGCCGTGTTTTTAGGCAGCGGTTTTATCAGGCAATACGGCGTGCGGCATTTTACTTTGATGGCCGGTATCAGGGCGTTTTTTATAGTAGTACTATACGGCGGCATTATCGAACTGTTGCAGCGATATGTATTCACCTGGCGCAGTGGCGAATGGGATGACCTTTTCTGCGACGCGGTTGGCGCCGGCATGGCAATATTTGCTATATTGGTAACGTTATATGCATCAGCAAATGCGAAGGATTAAATACTTGATTATTGCAGCGGCCTGCCTGGGCCTGGGTGGTTGCGGCATCTTTAAAAAGGGATGCGGCTGCCCGCATTTTGGTATGCTGAAAATAGAGCAAAGCAAGGTTGCGGGTTTAGCTTAATTATTTGAAGCTAAAGTTCCCCTGGCTTGATATATATCCGTTGGCTAAAGCCAACGGCAATGAAGTTTTCGATCTGCTTTTCCGAAAACCTTTCTGAATTCATTGCCGACCAATTTATGGTACGGAGCATCTCAACAAACGAAATGGCTTTAGCCGAAAGCCTTCTCAAAAGAGTTACATCATTCCTCTCTGTAACATTTTTAACGATAAACTAAATTTATAGGCACAACCTGTAACACTTCATTCCCGGCAACGTCTCTTTAGGCGTTGGTCCAATAACCGGATGTTAAAGTATGTTAACGCATATTGATAAAACTAATCATTTAGTTATTTTGGCGTCAACCCTATTATTACGTTATCGCAATTTTATGAAGAAACATTTTTACGCTCCTTTATTTCTACTGTTTACGATGTGCGTCGCGCTTAGTTCGTTTGCCCAGGCCCAGAAAAGGCTGGTTAAAGCGAAAATAGTCGACGACAAAAATCAACCCGTTGAATTCGCTACCGCCTCGGTTATCCTTAACGGGGCCGACTCGTCGGTTGTAAAAAGCACTATGACCGGCAAAGATGGCTTGCTGGAAATACCCGGACTGGCAAACGGCAACTACCGTATGATCGTATCGCAATTTGGGTTAAAAAACCGGGTAGAGCATTTTGAAATTACCGCGCAAAAACCGTTTGTGGATTTGGGCACCCTGCCTATGGAACTGGCCTCTAAAAATTTGAAGGAGGTAAACGTAACCGGCGAAAAGGCCCCTGTGACGATAAAAAAGGATACCATTGAATTCAATGCCGGATCGTACAAAACGCAGAAGAACGATAACGTTGAACAGTTATTTAAAAAGATCCCCGGTGTTGATGTGGATAAGGACGGCAAGATTACCGCCCAGGGCAAGGAGGTAAGCAAGGTATTGGTGGATGGTAAGGAATTCTTTGGTAACGACCCCAAAGCTGTAACCAAAAATCTGCCTGCCGACGCGATAGATAAGGTACAGATCATCGACGATAAGACAGATAAAGCCAAAAACACCGGTATTGACGATGGCGACCGTAACAAGGTAATGAACGTTACCTTAAAAGCCGATAAGAAAAAGGGTTGGTTCGGTAACATGTCGGTTGCCGGTGGCAATGACAACCGTTATTTGGGACAGTTTAACATGAACCGCTTCGATAATAAAAAGCAATTCTCTATCCTGTCGCTGAGTAATAATATGAACGAGAGCGGCTTCGCGTTCGAGGATATCAACAATTTTGCGGGTGGTAACGCCTTCAGCGCGTTTGGTTCGGCCGATGGTGGGGTTTCCATCAATATCAGCAATAATGGCCGTGCTAATATCAACGGGGCGTTCTCGGGCGTGAACGGTGGCCTGATCACTAACCACACCGCGGGTGTAAACTATAGCGACGAATGGGGCAAAAAGGGGCAAATTAAGTTTAACACCAGTTTTATCACGGTGATATCTAAAAACAATATCACCCAGGCGTCCGATCTGCAGGATGTGCCCAATAATCTGTTCACCAATCAGCTGAGCAGTGG
Source organism: Mucilaginibacter mali (assembly GCF_013283875.1). NCBI lineage: Bacteria > Pseudomonadati > Bacteroidota > Sphingobacteriia > Sphingobacteriales > Sphingobacteriaceae > Mucilaginibacter > Mucilaginibacter mali. The sequence goes on along the minus strand of NZ_CP054139.1, from coordinate 4,523,304 downwards.
TAATAATGTGAGCAACAGCTACCGCTACTCGGTTAACCTGGAGTACAAAATAGACAGCCTGAACAACCTGAATTTTAAGCCCAACTTCTCGTTCACCTATAAAAAGAATTACTCGCTGTCGGCATCGGGCACCACTAAACAAACAGCCGATAGTGTGAATAGCATCCGCCAGTTGTTGGATCAAACCACGCATAGCCCGGCAGTAGGGGGGCAGTTTACCTTTAACCACCGCTTCCATAACGGTAATGGCTCGGTTAATTTTTATACTACGGGTAACTACTCGGCCAATAATGCCGACTACCTGAACCAGGCCACCACCCGCTATTATGTAAGCAGCCAGCCCAGCACCAATACCAACCAGCAGGCATCGCAGGATAATAATGCCAGCTTTTTAACCAGTACTGCGTCGTTCGTTAGGTCATTGAATAAAAAGAAGAAGATCAATCTTAATATCAGCCAAACCGCCGACTTGCGCAAGCAAAACGCCAATCAGTACACGGTTGATTATAATGCTGTAACCGGTAACTATGAAGTGTTTAACCCGCAATATTCCGGCAATTCAGATAATACCAACCACCGTTATACCACTACGGCGGGCATTAGCAAATCGGGCGAGTCGTACACCGCTTCGGTTAATATGGCCGTGGCCGAATTGGGCCTTCACGGCATATCGTTTGCCAATAATATCCGTAACGATGTTAGTCGCGATGCCTGGGCCCTGGTACCTAATGCCAGCTTCAACTATCGCCAAAAAAATGGCCGTAATCTTAACTTTAGCATAAATACCAATGTATCGCTACCGTCGGCTACCGATCTGCAAACGGTGTTTAACAATACAAACCCGCTGTACATCCGCCAGGGTAACGCCGATCTAACGATGTCGCGATCGCTGAATTTTAACCTGAATTATAATTATTTTGATTTTAAGACCAATAATTACATCAACATCTACAGTAATTACAGTACTACCTGGAATGGCTTCTCTACATCAAGCACGGTTGATGGCAACGGGATCACCACCTCGAAACCGATAAATGTTGACGGTAACTTTAACGCTGGTCTGGGCTTTAACATTGGTCAGCCTACAAAAATTAAGGGTCTGAAGTTTAACGTGGGCAGCTACTCATCGGCTAATCGCAATATTAATTTTATTAATGGCAACCGTAACGCGGTAACCCGCTACTCGCCGGGCGTAAACTTCGGTCCGTCGTTCGATAGGGATAATGTACAGCTAAGCCTGCGCTTTAGCGGCAACTATAATACGGCCAGCAACTCGTATCAGCACGCTGCGGATCGTAACTATTTTAGCTATAACAACAATGCCAGCGCGAGTGTGCTACCCACCAAAACCTGGCGCATCTTCAGCGATATTAACCAGAACCTGTACCGGGGCCAACCGGCCAGCGCCAATACATCGTACTATTTGTGGAACGCGGGTGTAGAGCATTATTTCCTGAAAAATCAGAACCTCACCCTACAGTTTAACGCGTTCGACCTGTTGAATCAAAACTCGGGGATCCAGCGCTCCATCAGCAGCACGGGTGTGATCACTAACAACGAGACAAATACCCTGGGCCGCTACTTCTACATGAAGCTGATCTATAAGATAACAAAGGTTGGCGCAAGTAAAGAGCAGAACGGGCATGGCGGGTTGATTATTATGCGGTAGGGAGAGGCTATCTGAATGTGATATTTAAACTAACCAAGGCAATTACTCACCCGGTCGTGGCTTCACTCGACCACCCTCTCTCCGCTTTGCGGAAAGAGAGAAGAAAGAGTATCGTATAACCCCCATCCCTCTTTTGCCAAAGGCAAGAGAGGGTGTCCGGGCGGAGCCACGGACGGGTGAGTCAGCCGCTATGCAAGGCAATACCTATGCAAGTACTAATTCCCAAACCTTCGTATCAACCCACCACGCCACCTTTCAGTATGGAAGATGTGCTTATTATCCAGCCAGTATAGCCAAAACAAGGTAACAAATACGCCCACGGCCGATCCGGCGGTAACATCCTCGAAAAAGTGTTGACTAAGGTACATGCGCGAGTAGCCAATGCAGCAAGCCAGCGCCAACATCAGCACATCTAAAAACTTATTGCGGAACAGGTAGGCCAGCGTTAGGCAGGCCGAAAATGCCGTTACCGTATGGCCTGATGGGAAGCTGTGGTAGCTGAGCATATCTATCCCCTTAACAAAGTGCATTTTGCTGTGCATATCCTTAAAATACAGGTAAGGGCGCGGCATATCGAACATAAACTTCAGCACCTGCGCGAAGAGGGCGGTAAACAGGTATCCCGAAATGAGCAGGAAGGCCCGCCGGTAGCTGAACAACGCGATGATGGCCGCCAATGTGATCAGTGCCAACCCGTCGCCCAGCATGGTGAAGAATGGGAACACCACATCGCCCCAGTTGGTATGCAGTCCGTTGATGTAAAAATAGATCTGCTCGCGTGTGTAGAGGCTTTTAATGATCAGGCAGCCGGTAAGAATAAGCAGGTACGGCACCAGGAACAGCCAAACCTTGTTGAATAATTTAGCTAAGGTGGTTTTTTCGAACGGCGTTGTGGTCATTTAAAATTTTAATATCAACACAAATGTACCCGATATGATGAGAAATGCGCCGATGGAATCTTTTAAAGTTAACTTTTCGCCTAAAAAAATGGTAGCTAAGATAATGGCCAGCGGCACGCTCAGCTTATCCAGCGGGGCTACCTGCTCTACCTTGCCCAGTTGCAGGGCCTTAAAGTAGAATATCCACGACAAACCTGTGGCCACACCCGACAATATCAGGAAGATCCAGTTGGTTTTAGTGAGGCTGCCGATGCTGTAATTACCCCTAACCAATACAATAGCCCAGGCCAGCACCAGTATCACCACCGTGCGGATGGCCGTAGCCAGGTTAGTATCCACCCCCTTGATGCCCACCTTGGCAAAAATGGCCGTCAGCGCCGCAAAGGCGGCCGATAGTAATGCGTATATCCACCACATAGTAAAATGTTTAAGCAAATGTGTTAACCGATTTTGTATAAATATGGGATGGGGGGATTTGGTTTTTGGCGTGCTGGGATTTTTTGAGATTTAACCACAAAGGGCACAAAGATATTCAATACGATCAAGCACAAAGTACACGAAGATTTAAAAGCATATCGCTGTAAAAACAAAATCTTTGTGAACTTTGTGGCTCCTCCCTTTGTGTACTTTGTGGTTAAATTGCCAGCTACACCACAGATTTCCTACAGATTTTTCAACTAAATTTACCTTGTGAAGTTATTGGTAGTTGAAGACGAACCCGGCCTTCGGGATAGCATCCGCGATTATTTTACCGAGGCGGGCAACGTATGCGAAACCGTGGGCGATTATACCTCGGCCCTGCAAAAGATCAATCTGTACCGTTACGATTGCATTATCCTGGATATTACCCTGCCCAATGGTAACGGACTGGATATCCTGAAAGCGCTGAAACAGAACCGCCACCCAGATGCGGTGCTGATCATATCGGCGCGCAATGCGCTGGATGACCGCTTGCAGGGGCTTGATCTGGGTGCCGACGATTACCTGTCCAAACCATTCCATCTTTCTGAATTGCGGGCGCGTGTAACGGCCATCGTACGCCGGCGTTCATTTGATGGTAACCACATCGTAGTGTTTAACGAGATCGCTTTAGATCTGCAATCAAAATCCGTATCGGTGAATAACCAACAAGTGAAATTTACCAAGCGAGAGTACGAATTGCTGTTGTACTTTATAGCCAATAAAGGCAAAGTGATCACAAAAAACGCTATTGCCGAACATTTGTGGGGCGACAGTATCGACGCGGCCAACAACTTTGATTTCATATATTCGCATATCAAAAATATCCGCAAAAAACTGGTAGAGGCCGGCAGTAACGATTACATACAGGCATCGTACGGCATGGGCTACAAGTTTACCGACCAATGAAGCTATTTACCCGATACTATCGCGTTAACCTGTTATCTACCATTGTGGTAATGCTGCTCACCAGCATGGTTTATTATTGGGCTATCAGCCGGATATTAATAGGCGTGGCAGATAAGGACCTGGTGGTAGAAGAATCGGAGATATTTGAGTATGTGCGCGCTAACCATCGCCTGCCCCAGGTTTTCGAATCTAAAGACCAACAGATCAGCTTTGCGAAGGTTAGCGGGCCTGTTAAGCGCGAATACATCAATACCAGTTATTATAATCCTAAGGAAAGGGAAAACGAGCAGGGGCGTGGCCTGATAAGCAGCGTTAATGTTAATGGCGTGCTTTACAAAATTGTAGTGGTGCAGTCTTCGGTTGAAACGGATGACCTGATCCGGGTTATTTTTAGCATCACTATAGTGGTTGTTTTATTGCTGTTGTTTGTGCTGCTTATGGTTAACCGCCTGGTACTGGGCCGTATATGGCAGCCTTTTTATGGCATATTACAACAGGTGAAAGCTTTTAATGTGGCCGAAAAGAACGATATAGCCCCCCAGCGCACCAATATTGACGAGTTTAACGAGTTGAACGATGCCATCACCAGTATGGCTACCCGGGTAAAAAAGGATTATGGCGAACTGAAGGCGTTTACCGAAAATGCTTCGCACGAATTGCTGACCCCCATTGCTATCATCAACTCCAAACTGGATACCCTTGTACAGACCGAAAACTTTAACGAACGTCAAAGCATGCTGCTGAATGATCTGTACACTTCGGTTTCGCGCCTTACCCGTCTTAACCAAAGTATGTTGTTGCTGGCACGGATAGAGAACCAGGTAATATCGGGCTATGAGCCTGTAAACCTAAAATGGTTGCTGGAAGAAAAGGTAGCGCAATTGCAGGAATTGTATGCCGATAAGGAGATCAATGTATCTGTTTTTGCTGAAGAAAAAGAAGTACAGGCCAGCCGCTACCTGGTTGAAATACTGGTGAATAACCTGCTGGTTAATGCCATAAAACATAATGTGCCGCAGGGGCAAATTGATATCACGCTAACCAAAGATAAACTGGTGATAAAAAACACAGGCGAGGACCGGGATATGTCGACCCAGGATATCTTTAAGCGCTTCAGTAAATCGGCCAATTCTGAAGGGACAGGGCTGGGTCTTACCATCTCCACCCAAATATGCGGCAATTACGATTGGATGCTGGATTACCGTTACCGTGCGCCGTTTCATTATTTTACAGTGGTGTTTTGAGTTTTTTAACCACAAAGGGCACAGATAGAAAAAACCACAGAGGACACGGAGGCAAAGCTTAGAAAAGAAATTATTAATCAGAACCTCCGTGCCCTTTGTGAAACCGCTGTGTTCTCTGTGGTTAAAAATCATCTCCAACAAAATATCTCCAAAATCCCCATCTATCTTGCTTTCATAAAAACAAATAAATTATGAAAAACCTGAAAAAATTAATGTTGATGGCCGTGCTAACCGGCGCGGTATCATCAGGCGCTTATGCGCAAAAAATCACTGCGGCTAAAGTTCCGGCTGCGGTTAAGGCTGCGTTTGCCAAAACTAACCCCGGCGTAACAAACGTAAAATGGGAGAAAGAAGACGGCAAATTTGAAGCTGGCTATACCATGGGTGGCCACGAAATGTCGGCCCTTTACGATGCCAATGGCACCATGACCGAATCGGAAATGGGGATAAAAGTGTCGGAATTGCCAACCAGTGTATTAAGCTATGTAAGCGCTAACCGCAAAGGGGCAAAAATTAAGGAAGCAGCAAAAATTACCAAAGCCGGCGGCGAAGTGAACTACGAAGCCCAGGTGAACGGCAAGGATATGATATTTGATGCCAAAGGCAGTTTTATTAAGGAAGTAAAAGATTAGGTTTTTTAACCACAGAGGACACAGAGATCATATTCAATATAAACTATACCTCTGTGTTCTCCGTGATTTTTCTCTCTGTGCCCTCTGTGGTTAAAAACCTAAGTATATTATTTATAAATTTAACACAATAAATACCCCCAACATCCGGATGAAATATATCCTCGGCATTATTATTTGCGCCTTTGCCTTTACTACCCGGGCACAAGACTTGGATCATTACCTTAATGCCGCCTTAAAAAGCAGCCCCCTGCTTAAGGACCTGAACAACCAGATCGCGTCGGGCAAATTGGATAGCCTGCGGTTACGGGCTGGGCTAAAGCCACAGGTAATAGGTAGCAGCACCGGTACATATGCCCCGGTCATCGGTGGTTTTGGGTATGAATCGGCCATTACCAACGGGCAAACTTTGAATGCGCTGGTAGGGGTTAATCAGCAGATCATCAACAAAAATTATTTGGCCGCCCAGTTATCGGCTTTGAAACTATCGAAAGATTCGCTGGGGAATGCCATTAAAATATCCGAGCAGGATCTTAAAAAGGCCGTCACCACCCAATACATTACGGCCTATGGCAGCCTGCAGCAATACCAGTTTAATAAAGAGGTGGTAGACCTGCTGACCAAAGAGGAAGACCTGTTAAAAAAACTAACCCGCGGCAACGTATACCGCCAAAGCGATTACCTCACTTTCCTGGTAACCCTGAAACAGCAGCAGTTAACGCTGTCCCAGTCGCGCCTGCAATATAAAAACGACCTGACCACGCTCAATTATCTTTCGGGAATTGTAGATACCGCCGTGCTGGAAATAAAAGATCCGGACTTAAAGCGCAGTTTCCCTATGGATACCCGCAACAGCATCTATTTCCAGCAGTTTCGTACAGACAGTATGCGCCTGGCCAACAACCGCAGTTTGATAGATCAGAGTTATAAACCCAAGATCAACGTTTTTGCCGATGGTGGTTACAATTCCGATTTTTCATACCAACCTTATAAAAACTTTGGTACCAGCGTTGGCTTCAGCATATCTATCCCGATATACGATGGTGGTCAGCGCAAACTACAGCAAAAAAAGATAACACTTGAAGAGGATACCCGCCAAAACTATAAGACATTTTTTAATACCCAATACCGCCAGCAAATAGCGCAGTTGAACCAGCAGATAAACGATAACGCCCAGTTGGAGCAGCAGATAAAAGACCAGTTCAAATATTCGGAAAGCCTGATCAAGGTGGATACCCAACTGATGCAGACCGGCGACGTCCGCATGGCCGACCTGATCATCGCCATCAACAACTACATGTCGGTAAGGAACCTGCTTACGCAAACCAATATCAGCAAACTACAGCTCATCAATCAGTTAAATTACTGGAACAAATAGCATGAAGAAGTTTTTTACATATCCCGCATATACTCACCCCGGCAACGCTTCGCTGGCCGGCCCTCTCTTCGCTGCGTGTAAAGAGGGCGGAAGCAGTGCTACCCACATAGCGATGGGTTTTAAACCCATCGCTAACAATGCATCCCCCTTTTCCGCCGCAGGCGAAGAGAGGGTGTCCGGGCGTAGCCACGGACGGTTAAGTCTATCCACCTTGCTCCTCCTCGCCGCAGCCCTCTTCCTATCCGCCTGTTCCAGCGCCGATAAGCCAGCGGCTGATGAAGAAGTGGATGTAAAATCGCAAACACCGGTTACCATAACCACTATCGATCAAAATGCCATGACCGATTACGTAGAGATGAACGCCACATCGGTCTTTCAGCAAAAAAACTATGTGAAGGCCAATGCCAACGGCTATATCGAAGTAGCTAATGCCAAGCCGGGCCAAATGGTAAGCAAGGGAACTACCCTGTTCACCATCAAAACCAAAGAGGCGCAAAGCATTGGCAATAGCATCAATATACTGGATACCACCTTCAAATTTTCGGGGGTTAACAAGATCAAAGCATCGCAGCATGGCTACATCACCCAACTTAACCACCAGGTGGGCGATTATGTGCAGGATGGCGAACAGTTGGCCATCATCAGCGATGAGTCGAGCTTCGCATTCGTACTTCAAGTTCCATACGAATATCGCGCGCTGGTGAAATTGGGACAGGATATCCCGCTCACCCTGCCCGACGGCGAAAAACTGACCGGACACGTAGCCTCGTTGATGCCGGCGGTAGATACCCTGTCGCAAACACAGGGCGTAGTGCTGAAAGTAAACAGCAGCCACCCCATCCCCGAAAACCTGACAGCAAGAGCAAAGCTGGTGAAAACCGCTAAGCAAAACACCGTTTCGCTGCCTAAACAAGCCGTACTGGCCAACGAGACCCAAACCGAATTTTGGGTGATGAAGCTGATAAAAGATACCCTGGCTGTAAAAGTGCCGGTAACCAAAGGCATCGAAACCAGCGATCGGGTAGAGATATTATCGCCCCAGTTTACAGCCGCCGACCGCATTGTGGTGACGGGTAATTATGGTTTAAGCGATACCGCTAAGGTTAAAATAGTAAAACCATGAGCACGCCTGTAAAAGACTACTTTATATCGCACAAAAAGCCCATTAGCCTGGTATTGGCGCTGATATTGATGGGCGGCGTGTTTGTTTATACCAAACTGCAAACATCGCTGTTTCCGGATATTACCTTCCCCAAAATAAAGATCATTGCCGATGAAGGCCTGCAACCTGTGAACAAGATGATGATCACGGTTACCAAGCCGCTGGAGAATGCCGTAAAGCAGGTGCCCGACCTGGAAGTAGTGCGCAGTACCACCAGTCGCGGCAGTTGCGAAATATCGGCCTTTATGAAATGGAGCGCCGACATAGACCTGAGTCAGCAGCGCATACAGGCCCAGATAGATAAGATAAAGAACGATCTGCCTGCCGATGTGAACATAGCGGTAGAGAAGATGAACCCATCGATACTGCCTGTTAGTGGCTACACGCTGGAAAGCCACAACCGTTCGCCTATTGAACTAAAGATGCTGGCTACCTTTACGGTAAAGCCTTTCTTATCGCAGGTGGCGGGCGTATCAGAGATACGGGTGATCGGCGGTAAAACCAAAGAGTATTGGCTGGTGCTGGACAGGGCTAAGATGAGCGCCTTATCGCTCACGCCCGATAATATCAACACGGCCTTAGCGCAAACTAACTTTATCAAATCGGGCGGTTACCTGGCCGATTATAAGATGCTGTACCTCACCGTTACCGATGCGACACTAAGCGCCAAAGATCAACTGGAAAACCTGGTGATTACAGATAACCGCAAACGCATTACCCGGCTTAAAGATATTGCCGAAGTAAAGATCAGCGAGGGCATAGAGTACACCAAAATAAACGCCAACGGGCACGATGGGGTGCTGATAGCCGTAATTAAACAACCGGATGCCAACCTTATCGACCTATCAAACGATATGGCCGTAAAGGTAGCCGCGCTTAAAAAGATATTACCGGCTGATGTGAGCATTAAACCCTATTATATACAGGCCGACTTTGTAAACGAATCGGTAAAAAGCGTGAGTGATAGTTTATGGATAGGTTTGGTGCTGGCTATTATTGTGGCAATTATCTTCCTGCGGTCGGTAAAGGCAAGCGCTACCATCCTGATCACTATCCCTATTACTTTAGGATTGACGCTGATTGTACTTTACAGTATCGGTTACACCATCAATATCATGACGCTGGGCGCCATTGCGGCGGCCATTGGTTTGATCATCGATGATGCTATTGTAGTGGTAGAGCAGATACACCGCACACACGAGGAGCACCCTAACGAGCTGACCCGCCACCTGCTGCGCAAAGCTATCGATTACCTGTTCCCGGCCATGGTGGGTTCGTCCATCAGTACCATTGTGATATTTATCCCCTTCCTGCTGATGACGGGTGTGGCGGGGGCCTATTTTAAGGTGCTGACCAATACCATGATCATTACCCTTACCTGTTCGTTCTTTGTTACATGGATAGGTTTGCCGGTGGTGTACCTGTTATTGAGCAGGGATAAGCTTGGCCTTGTGAAAAAGGAAGAAGAAGCGCACGAGGTAAAAAGGCAGAAATGGGTGTCGTTTTTTATCCTGCACCCTTATGTTGGTGTGGCTATAGCGGTAGCCCTGATAGCTGTGCTGGTGGTTGTTCCTGGTAAATTAGAAACAGGGTTCCTGCCCGAAATGGACGAGGGCGCTATTGTTTTGGATTATACATCGCCACCCGGTACATCGTTGGAGGAGACCGACCGTATGCTGCGAGAGGTGGAGAAGATACTGGCTAAACAGCCCGAAGTAGCCGCTTATTCACGCCGTACAGGTACGCAAATGGGCTTCTTTATCACCGAACCTAATACCGGCGATTACCTTATTCAACTAAAAAAAGAACGCGATAAAAGCACCGAAGAAGTATCGGCCGATTTGCGCACCAGGATAGCCGAAAGCCAGCCTGCCCTGCGGGTTGATTTTGGCCAGGTGATAGGCGATATGCTGGGCGACCTGATGAGTTCGACCCAACCGATAGAGGTAAAAGTATTTGGTACCGATCAGCAAAAATTACAGGAACTATCTAAACAAATAGCTGCCGTAGTAGGTGGTGTAAAGGGTACTGCCGATGTTTTCGATGGTATTACTATTGCTGGTCCGTCGGTAAGTATTGTGCCGCGGTATAGTCAACTGGCGCAGTATGGATTGAACCCTGCCAGCCTGCAATACCAGGCGCAAACCGCCTTAGAGGGTAATTTGGCAGGCAATATTTACGAAAGCCAGCAATTAGCTCCCATCCGCATGGTATATCCGGGCAACCGTTCGCTGAATATTGCCGGCATTAAAAACCTGAACGTGTTTTTACCCAACGGCAACCTGCTGCCCATAGATCAGTTGGCCACAGTAGAACTGCACCCCGGTGATGCAGAAATTAACCGGCAGGACCTGCAATCTATGGGTGTTATCACTGCCCGCCTGGAGGGCGCCGACTTGGGCAGTGTAATGCCCGCCATTAAAAAAGGCATTGCCGAAAAGGTTAGCCTGCCATCGGGCTATCATGTAGAATATGGCGGCGCTTATGCCGAGCAACAGCAATCGTTCAAAGAGTTATTACTGATACTGATTACCGCCAGTTTGCTGGTATTTGGGGTGATACTATTCCTGTTCAAACAGTTCAGGATAGCGCTGCTGATACTGGCCATATCCGTACTGGGTGTAGCAGGCAGCATGCTTGCCTTATACCTCACCAAAACGCCATTAAATGTAGGCAGCTACACCGGCTTAATTATGATTGTAGGTATCATTGGCGAGAACGCCATCTTCACCTTCCTGCAGTTTAAGGAAAGTGCTGCAAAGCAAAGTGTGGATGAAGCCATTATCTATTCCATCTCCACCCGCCTTCGCCCAAAACTGATGACCGCCTTAGGCGCCATTATAGCCCTGATGCCGCTGGCTTTAGGCATAGGTGCCGGCGCGCAATTGCACCAGCCATTAGCCATAGCGGTTATAGGCGGGTTTATTGTGGCTTTGCCGTTGTTGCTTATTGTGCTGCCGAGTATGTTGAGGGTGGTGTATAGAAAGTCCGAAAGTCAGTAAAGACCGGTAGTCCGAAAGATAAAAGTATGCATACAATAAAAGCGCATTGGGGACCAATGCGCTTTTGATCTTTTGAAGCTGCTCTTTCGGACTACCGGTCTTTACTGACTTTCGGACTATATAATTTAAAACATCTTCTTAGCCGATACCTTAACCTTATAAGGCAGTTCCTTCATCGAAGAAAAGCTGTACGAATTCTCGATCAGCAAGCTATCGCCGGGGGCAAGGGTCTTGCCCGCGCCGCCTGATGATTCGGCAACGATACCGTCGGTCTGATCCATGTATTTGGCAGTTACCACAAAGCCTTCGGCCTTGGTTTTAGCGGTATTCTTCAGCATTACGTTTACGTAATAGCTGCTCTTAAATTTGTTGAATGTATCGCGCACGCTGGTGATCACCAGGCTGTCGCTGCCGCCATCGTTAATTAATTCGGTTTTATGGGCTTTATCGCAAGCGAAAAGCAAAGCCAGCGGAATGCAGAATAGTAATAGCTTTTTCATAGGGGTAAATATAGCAAGCGGAAAGCAGAAAGCACAAGGCCAAAAGCTTTTTGCCTTAACCTTTCAGCTTTTCGCCGTCCTACCCGTGTATCGTTTCCCGCTTACCGTAATTCTTGATCACTTCGGCTTCGTAGGCCAGGTATTCGGCCCAGCGGGTATCCACATCAATGCCATCGGCATATTTGCGGGCCAGGCGTATAAAGGTGGCATAATGGGTAGCTTCGCTCACCATCAGTTCGTAGTAAAAATCGGATAGTTGCGCATCGTTGATGTTTTCGGACAATACCTTAAAACGCTCACAGCTGCGGGCCTCTATCATGGCCGAGAACAGTAACCTGTCTACCCTTTGCTGGCTGCGTGAACCGCCCTTTTTCATAAACTTCACCAGTTCGCCAACATAATCGTCTTTACGTTCTTTACCCAAAACATAGCCACGCTGAAGGATGATATCGTGTACACGTTTAAAGTGGTCCATCTCTTCCTGAACCAGCAGGGCCATTTCCTGCACCAGGTCATTCATTTCAGGGTTTTGGATAATGAGGGTAATGGCATTGCTGGCCGCCTTCTGCTCGCAGTAAGCATGGTCGGTCAATATCTCTTCAATATTGCCTTCTACCACGTTTTTTACCCATTGCGGGTCGGTAGGGAGTTGCAGTTTAAGGATGGTTTTCTCGCTCACGGAGCAAAGGTAGCATATGGTTATTTAACCACAAAGGGCACAAAGAGAGAATCACAAAGATCACAAAGAAAGTTATTCATCGTCATCCGAAAAGGCTGGATTATTCGATAACAAACGGGCGTGGTGATGGATACTAAGTATTAGTATTTGTTTTGAAGACTCGATTTTATAAATTATGCTATAATGACTATGAATTAATTCCCGATACCGTTCATCATTAAACTTAGGGAAGACCTTGCCTAAATCAGGTTGAAAATATAGTTTATCGATAGCTGTTTTGAGCTTTTCCTTTTCAAGGATAGCATATCTTACAGAATCTTGTTTGATATAATTGTAGATATGCTTTAGATCCCTCTTGGCAATCTTTGAAAAGATAATTTTCACCACAGGTCCATTTCCTTTTTTATATCCTCCCAATCTTCACCTTCACCATCGGCTATTTGTTGTTCGGATATCTCTAACTTTTGCAGTAATTTGATCTCCTCAATAACATCAGATGGCGAAAAATCCTCCGGCATGTGATCTATTAATTGGTGTAATGTGTCCTTAGTGATCATTCCCTTTTCTCCTTTTTATAAAGTTAGCAAAATATCAATGCTTATACAAGCTCTTGCTATCTATAAACTCCAGCACTGGGTCAGGAACAAAGTACTGTATATTCTTCCCCTCGGCCAGTGATTTACGGATAAAGGTGGCCGATAGCTCCATCAACGGCGTCATAGTGATGGTTACCGATGGATGCGATGCCAGTTCGGCATTTTCATAGCCGGGGCGGGGGTATACATAAATGCGGTAATCGCGCAGAATGAGTTTATAATTCTTCCACTTGTGCAGGCTGGCCAAATTGTCGGATCCCATAATAATGGCGAATTCGTGCTCAGGGTATTTTTCCTTCAGGTGGGCAAGGGTATCAATGGTGTACGATGGCTGCGGCAGTTTCAGCTCTACATCACTTACCTTAATGTTATTAGAATTATCGGTAGCCAGTTTGGCCATCTCCAGGCGATCGTAGGTGTTTACCAGGTCGCCATATTTTTTAAAAGGATTTTGCGGCGATACCACCAGCCATACCTTGTCGAGCTCGGTATGATTGGCCATATAGTTGGCTATAATTAAATGGCCAATATGGATGGGATTAAACGAACCGAAAAATAAACCTATTTTCATCTGCAACGACCTCAAGCCCCCCGGGCCCCCTAAAGGGGGAGCTTTGAAATCCTGTCCCCCCTTAGGGGGTTAGGGGGCTAAAAATTGTTTTACCAGATCCTCAGCTTCCTGGCACGCTGTCTGAAGATCGTGATTTTTTAAGATAATATCAAATTGCGGCGCGTAGTTCAGTTCCTTCTCCGCTTTATCAAAACGCTCCTGCAATTTCTCAGGACTATCGGTACCACGGCCAGACAGGCGTTGCTTCAACACCTCAAGCGACGGTGGCTGAACGAATATGGCCATAGCTTGTCCATCGTATTTACGCTTCAGGTGCATGCCGCCTTCTACATCTATATCAAATATCACGGTTTTGCCTTTGGCCCAAATACGCTCGATCTCTTCGCGCAGGGTGCCGTAAAAGGTGCCTGAGTAAACTTCCTCAAACTCCACAAACTGCTTTTTGGCAATGCGGTGCAGAAATTCTTCTTTGCTGATGAAGTAGTAATCCTTTTGGTCAACCTCGGTGCCGCGTGGTTCGCGCGTGGTGGCCGATATAGAAAACTCCAGCTCGGGGAATTTACCCAGCAGGTGCCGCACAATAGTGGTTTTGCCTGCCCCCGATGGCGCCGAAAATATAATGAGTTTACCGTCTGGGTTCATAGTTCATTGTTCATGGTTCATAGCATTTTGTTGGGCCATAGCTTCTGGTATCCTACCATAAACTATGAACCATCAACTATGAACGCATTTATAAAACGTTAAGCAGTTGTTCCTTTATTTTCTCCAATTCTTCCTTCATGCCCACTACCAGCTTTTGTATGCCGGCATCGTTGGCTTTAGAGCCGATGGTATTGATCTCGCGACCTATCTCCTGCGATATAAAGCCCAGCTTTTTGCCATTGGCATCGGCGCTTTGCAGCGTCTCTAAAAAATAATTACAATGGGTGCTTAATCTTGTTTTCTCTTCGGTAATATCCAGCTTATCAATGTAATAGATCAGTTCCTGCTCCAGGCGGTTCTGGTCTACATTCTCTCGGCCGGCGGCTTCTGCCAAAAAGTTGTTCAGGCGTTCGCGGATCACCGGTACACGCTTTGGTTCTTCAACGGCAACGGCCGCCAGGTTATTCATGATCAGGCCGATGCGGTGTTTGGCATCCTGCTCCAGCACGCTGCCCTCATCGGCGCGGAACTGCTGAAAGTTTTTCAACGCTTGCTGAAAAGTCTTCTCTACTATCTTCCATTCCTCTTCCGATACGCTGTCTTCATCAAACCTAACCACATCGGGCAAACCCAGCGCCAATTGTAATAAATTGCCGGTCGGCTCGTTTAAATCAATACTAACCGCCTTTAGCTGATCGAAGTATTGTTTCAGCAATTGCGTGTTAATACCGGCCGCCTTAACGGTAGCATCGGTTTTTTCAACGTTGATGGAAAGGCTTACCTTGCCGCGCTCTATCTGCTTGTTACACTCGGTGCGAAGCTGAAATTCCTTATCCGAAAAGTTTTTGGGGATGCGCAGCGATAGCTCAAGAAATTTGCTGTTCAGGGATTTGATCTCGACGGTATACTTTGTTGTGCCCGCGTCAAAACTGGCAATTCCATACCCTGTCATGGATTTTATCATGCGCAAAGATAGGAAATAATTTTGGCTTGGCGCTTAGCGCCTTTAACAGAGGCACATATACTTTAACATTTTTTAGCATTTTAAAATGCTGGTAATGTTTACTTTTACATGGGAATAACAAGAATGCTTTTAACTCATAAAAAATGGCTGCTGCTAATAGTGGCCAGTTGCTTTGCCATCGGCTTGCGGGCGCAAACCCGTATCGAGCATAATATTGCCGGCTTTGTATGTACCAGGGGCACTACCGTGCGTGTGGCGCAGGGGCTGGTAACCAACAAAAACACCAACGCCGTTATCGTAACCGACGAGTTGGGCAGCTTTACCATCAAAGCCGCCATTGGCGATACGCTTGAATTTGCCAAAACCGAATATACACCGCTGAAGGTATTGGTGAATAATACATCAGACATGGTTGTCTTCATTCAAAAGGCTATCATGCTTAAGCAGGTGGATATTGTGGGCCAAACCAAGCAGCAGGAGGTAAACAGCTATATAGATGATTACCGTAAAAAAGGCGTTTACGCTGGTGGTAAGCCATCGGCCTTGTCGGCGGTAACTTCGCCGCTTAATGCCTTGTATTCGGTATTTGGTAAGGATGCTAAAGATGCCCGCCACTTCGCGGCCATGTCTAAAAAAGATCTTGAAGCGGCGCAGGACAGCCGTAAATACAATAAGATGATCGTAAAGCGGGTAACCAATATGTCCGACGAAGAGATCCCCCGCTTTATGGAAGCTTACACCCCATCGCACGAAGACCTGCTGAAATGGGGCGATTATGAGGTGATCGAGTATATCCGTAAATCGTACAAAAGCTATAAGGAATTAGGTGTGGTATCCCAACCCAAATTAAACGATGTTACACCGCCTGTAAAACAGCCCTAAAATTTCTGTTTATTCTTTTTGAAAAGCAATGCCGGTGCTACTGTTAAGTGGTTGTTCCCGTGCTACGCTACAAACCTCGCTCCTGGTGCAAGGGCTACCGTTTCGCTGTGGGGTTTCCGTTTCGCCCGGGTTTATGTTGAGCTGTTGTGGCGTGGACTCACCCGGTCTACGCTTCGCTATACCACCCTCTCTCACCTTTGGCGAAAGAGGGATATTAAAGTGAGGCCGTATCATAAATCAAATGATGCGGTCTTTATTTTTTTAGCCTAATAGCTGAATTTGGTATTGAGTTTCTATAGAATTTTTTGAGGGGGAGGGGGTAGCTTTCTTGGGCGAACCTGAGTGGTAAAACGACTCATTTAAGCCGCTTTTTTCCTTAGATTTTGTGCGATTGCAACTAAACCCCATTCTATTTCTACTTTTTCCTTGCCGCGGAGCATAAACCGTTTAAAGCCATGGTTCTGCTTAATATTACCAAATACAGGTTCTACATCAAAGCAGCGTTTCTTTCGCCGTTGTATGCCTTCTTCACTGTTTAACAGCTCGTGCGCCTTTTGTTTCAGGCGGTTCAGGTTTTCATTGATTTCAATGATCCGATTCCCTTTTGATTTATGGCAAATACCGTTCAGCGGACAGTTAGCGCAGTTAACTGCCTGGTATCTTTTTACCGTTTGTTCAAACTCCGTGCTTGTTTTTCTTTTACTTGTTCCGATGAAATTCATTTGCTGGCCCATCGGGCAGATGTAACAATCTTTCTCCTGGTTGTAAAAAAGCTTATTTGCTGCAAAAGGGTGCTTGTTGTTGTGATTCTCATTTTGTTCCTTATCGAACATCCCATACTTTACAAAGGCGATTGTTCCTTTTTGTTCCAACCGCGTGTAGTTCTCCTCGGAGCCATATCCGGCATCGGCTGTAAGCACTTGCGGTGCTTTGCCAAAGCTGACTTCATGCTGCGCTAAATGAGCACTTAATGTATTGGTGTCTGTGGTGTTGGAGTGAATGGTGTAATTGACAATGAACTGGTTGGATGTGGATATCTGAACATTATACCCCGGTTTTAACTGGCCGTTTTTCATGTGGTCTTCCTTCATCCGCATGAATGTGGCATCCGTATCGGTCTTGGAATAGCTGTTGCGTTCACCCAGCAGAGCTTCCTGCTGCTCATAGCGGGCAATGGCCTGCGGGTAATGTTTGCTGATATACCGCAGCTTGCTTTTGACCTGTTTGGAAACATCCTCACGCGAGGAAAGCTTCTCATTGAGTTTATCTACTGCGGCATTGACCTTTTCACTGTCAATAACAGTAAAGTCAGGCGGATCAGGCAGCCTGTCTTCTTCTTTTGCTACGCTTTGGGCATAGTCCCATATCTCTGACAGCTGCTTTTTCATCTTTTCCTTATTGGTCTGAATCGCTTTCTTCCAGACAAAGGTATACCGGTTTGCATTCGCCTCTATCTTTGTCCCGTCCGTATTCACTTCTTCAATACTGAGCAGGCCTTCCTCTGCCAAAAGTTTCACCACATCTTCGAACACATCACGCAGCGCATGCTTCAAACGTACGCCCCGGAAACGGTTGATCGTATTATGATCAGGATAGTTCATCGAACTCAGCCACATCAGGTAAACGCTTTCCCGGCAGGCTGCTGCCAGCTTTCGGCTGGAGTAGGTGTTGGTTACATACCCATATACCAGCACCTTTAACAACATTTGCGGGTGATAGCTTGAACTCCCGCGGATATGATAAGCTTTCAGCAATGGTTCCAGATAGAGCCTGTCGATCACATCGTTAACTACACGCACCGGGTGCGATGCCGGAACTAATTCGTCAAGTGTTGGAGGAATAGCCATCAACTGCCGTTGCTGGTAGGGCTTGAATACAGGTCTTTTAGAGGACATACTACGCTACTTTCGATACATAAATATATGAAAATCAGATTATTATATCAACTAAATACCCCTCTTTATTCCAATAAATTATGCACAAATAAAAAAGAGGCCATACCATGATTTATGATACAGCCTCATGCAGATACATCACAACTCCTGCCCGCTGTTACGCGCAGCAAAGAGAGCCGACCGGCTTAGCATAACCGGGGTGAGTATACCCGCTATGCAAAGCCCACAAAAAAACAGACTGCTTTCGCGGCCTGCCTTTTATCAAAACTTAACACATTAACAAATTTTAGTTGTGGCCATGGCCTCGGTCCGGGCGGCCGTGGTCGTTACCGCGACCGTGGTCATCGTGCCCGCGGCCGTTATCGTAGTGGCCACCGTTGGCATCACCATGCCAGTGGTCTTTGTACTTTTTATCGCGGCTGTCGCGAATAACGGTTTGGGTACGCACGCCTTTATACCTTGCATATTTAGCACGGATGGCGGTATTGTTGCGCCATGGATCGGGTTGGTTAATTACAACCTTGTAGCCGTGGTAAACATCGTAGTTACGGTAACGCGCAGGCAGGGTAGTAGTACGCACCCAGGCGTTGTTTTGCAAATAGATGTATTGGTGCCCCGGAACGTAGTAGTACGCATCGATATCGGGCATATAGTAATATTCTACATGGTCGTAACCGGTTGGGCCCCAATCGGGCTGACTGCCAATGTTTAAATTAAAGTTTATTTTTAACTGGGCATCGGCGGTTTTAAACATCAAGCTGCTTAATACTAAAGCGCTTGCGAAGATGAGCTTTTTCATAGTTTTAGTTATTTGGAATATAGGACAAACCGCCCGTCAAAAAGTTTAAAATATTATTGTATAGGTTTGGTTACAATTGTTGTTTAAACATTTGTTGGGTATTACGGCGATCGTGCAAAGGGGCGTAGACTCACCCGGTCCTCGCTTCGCTGGACCACCCTCTCTCGCCTGTGGCGAAAGAGGGGAATGGATTTTCGATATTGCATACCCGATACAATTCCTGCCCTCTTTTCGTGCAGCGGAGAGAGGGCCGACCGGCGAAGCGCTGTCGGGTGAGTAGACTACGTATGCAAAGCACCCACACATATTTATTAAATTGCGCCAATGAACAACCTGCTGATCAACTTCCTTCAAAAGCATAAAACCATCCCCGGGGCCGAAGCGCGACTGATCCTGGGCGAGTTTAAGCAAAAGCAGTTTAAAGAGGGTGATACTCTTTTCAATGGCGATAGCGTGTGCCGGGAACTGTTTTTTGTTTGCGATGGGGTGCTGCGCATCATTAAACCGATGGAGGATGGCCGGCAGTTTACTTACTTTTTTGTAAGTGAGGGCCGATTTTGCAGCATTTTGAACAGCTTTAACAATCAGGTGCCCGCTACCGAAATGATCCAGGCCGCCACCAATGCCGAAGTATTGGCTATCAGTTACCACAAACTAATGGAACTTTACGGGCAGATACCTTACCTGCAGGAACTCATCACCCAAATTACCCACCAGGGTTTGCTGGATAAAATAAGCACCCGCAATGCCTACGTAGGTTTGGATGCTACTGAACAATACAAACTATTCCTCAACCAGCAGCCTGATGTGGCCATGCGCGTGTCGGTAAGTGATATGGCATCGTACCTGGGTATTACGCCGCAATCGCTTAGCCGCATCCGCAAAAATCTGCACTAACCATCCGTTTTTACCATTTGGTAATTGCCGCCTGTTTAATGTTGATGAATTTTGTAGCGTCAAAATAATCAACGTATGGAAAAACAAATAGTATCGGCAACATCAGCCGGGTTTTTAACAGGTAAACGGGTATTGATAATGGGCGGCAGTTCGGGTATTGGCCTGGCGACAGCCAAAGCCGCCGCGGCAGAGGGCGCGCAGGTGATCATCGTATCCGGCAATCAACAACGTGTTAACGAAGCACTTCAGCAATTACCCGCAAACAGCGTGGGTTACGCAGCCGATCTTTCGGTTGAGGAGGCCATCAAAGCTGTTATAACTAAAGTGGGCGCTATCGATCACCTGGTATACACCGCCGGTGAGAATATCAAACTGGGCAATATCAGCGATACCAATATCGATGATGCACGTCAATACTTTAACATCCGCTATTGGGGCGCCGTGAGCACGGTAAAATATGCCGCGCCAAGTATCAACCCCGGAGGGTCCATCGTGTTAACCAGCGGTGTTGCCAGTTTGCGGCCGCAGGCTGGTTGGGGAATGGGTGCCAGTATATGTGCAGCAATGGAGGGCTTCACCCGCGCTATGGCTGTTGAGTTGGCCCCGGTTCGTATAAACCTGGTATCGCCCGGCTTTGTGCGCAGTCCGCTATGGGATAGCATTCCCGAAGCTGACCGTGAAGCGATGTATCAATCTGTAGCGCAAAGCCTGCCGGTAAAACATGTGGGCATGGTTGATGAAATAGCGCAAACCTACCTCTACCTGATGCGGCAAACCTTCAGCACCGGGCAGTGTGTGGTGGTTGATGGCGGGGCGGTGTTGGTGTAAAGTAAGCTAATTCAACTACAGCTTGTCATTGCGAGGAGCAGCGGGGAAGCCTGTGGAATGGGGCGACGCGGCAATCTCGTAGCTATCTTATTCGCTGTGCACACTACGAGATTGCCGCGCTATCGCTCGCAATGACAGGTTATAATTAAAGCAAAAGGGATAATTGTACTTGTACAATTATCCCTTTTGCTTTAATATTCGAAATTGAAAATCCGAATTCCGAAATTCAAAGACTAATTATCGTTACTATCCTTTTTTCCTACCATAGCCAGCGTCGGCTTGCCGATCACCTTATAGTTGCCTTCGCCTTTTAGTATGGCTGCCAGCTGGTTTTTATCCTGCATGGTTTTTACGGCGGTGGCCAGTTCCTTATCGTATTTAAAGTTTATCTGGTAGCGCCCTTTTTCAAAATAATAGCGCGAGGCAATTTCGTTCTCCAGCACCTGGCGAATTTCTTCCTTATGTTGCTGCAGATCGTTCTTTTTGCTGGCCATCATTTTGGCCTTCAGGGCATCATATTCGGCTTGTATCTCGGTAAAGCCTTTTTCTTTGGTGGCCTCAGTTTTCAAGGCTGATAATACCTTTTCGGTAGTGGTGGTATATGTATAGTTTTTATCGCCCAGGTATTTTACAAAATCGGCATAGTCGGCATCGCCCAGTTTAAAGGTTTTTACATCGGCAATTTGCGGGTGGGCGTTGCGGTATTTGTTGGCGTAATCAAATATCAACATTTTGCTTACCAGCGTTTGGGTAACGTTGGCAAAGGTTTCCTGCTTGATAAACAAATCGGGGTAAACGCCGCTGCCGTCGTAAACCGAGCGGCCATCCTTGGTTTTAAACTCGCGCATCAGCGAATCGGCAATTTTGCTCAGGCTGCCATCGTCCTTACGGTGGGCATAATCCACCTCCTGCACGCAGCGACCGGATGGAATAAAGTATTTAGCGATGGTGATCTTCACCAAACTATTATAAGGCAGGTTAAAAGTTTGCTGCACCAGGCCCTTGCCGTAGCTGCGCTGACCGATAATTACAGCGCGATCGAGATCCTGCAGCGAACCGGCTACAATTTCAGATGCCGAAGCCGAATGCCCGTTCACCAGTACAGTTAATGGCAGGTTAGGTTCCATGGCGTCAGTAGCAGTGCGGTATACGTAATTCTTCTCCTTTACCTTGCCTTTTTGCGATACCACTTCCACATCCTTGGGTACAAACAGGTTTACGATCTTCACCGCCTCCTGCAAAATCCCGCCACCGTTCGATCGCAGATCCAATATAATACCACTTGGGTTATTCTTTTTCAAAGCCACCAGCGCGCTGGTGACCTCATCGGCAGAGTTTTCGAGGAATTTATCCAGCTTAATGTAACCCATATTGCCATCAACCATGCCGTAATAGGTTACGTTAGGCTGCTTGATCTCTTCGCGCACCAGGTTTTTTTCCATGGGCTGTGCCGCCCCATCACGTTTAATGAGCAGTTTAATGGCCGCGCCTTTTGCGCCTTTTAGCAGCAGGCTCACCTGGTCGTTGTTTTTGCCTTTTAGGTCAACGTCGTTGATCTTCAGCAACTCGTCGCCGGGGCGCACGTCAGCTTTTTGGGCCGGGAAGCCCTCAAATACATCGGACACGAGGATCTTGCCATCGCGTATAAAAATACCCGAGCCGATGCCACCGTACTGCGTGCTTACATATTTTAGCTTATAATCTTCAATTTCCGATTCGGGGACGAACTCGGTGTAAGGATCCAAATTGTCCAGCATGGCATCCACGCCATTTTTTAGCATTTTGGCCGAGTTGATATCATCAACATAATTAATATTCACCTCCTTATACAGCGAGGCAAACACATCCAGATTTTTGGATACCTGGAAAAGGTCGTCTTGAAAACTAAACACCAGCAGGGCCAACCCAATTACACCTGCCGAAAATCCCGCCGCTTTATAGCTGCCTTTTACCTTCGCTATGTTCTTCATATGCAATGATGCTTTATCGCAAATATAAAGTTACAAAAAAGCAATAAGTTTTTGTGATATCGCCTAAAACTTACAATTGTGTGGGAGATAGGGTTGGTGGCAATTTAACCACAAAGGCTTTTGTGGCTTTATAAATAGATATACTTGAAAACTGAAAAAGGCCTGTGAGGACACAAGCCTTGGGGTAATAAAGTCAAAATGTAAAAGCACAGTTATTAAAACTGTCTTTATATTTCTTTGTAATCTTTGTGAAAGATCTTTGCCCCCTTTGTGGTTAAATTACCACAAAGCACAATATTACAAACGATTATTATCAATATTAACCAACGCTTTTTTCAGCGTGAATACCACGTAGGCGCGGTTGCGGTTCACCAGACCTTCCAGCTTGCTGATCAGGCCTTCTTCCTGGCCCTCGGTATATTGTAGCTGCTCGTCGGTAAGGTGGTTGTATTTGCGCTGCAGCTTTATTTTAACGCGCGGCCAGTCTTTATTGCTGATGCTGATCTCTGCCATGGATAATTATTTTGTGCAAAAATATAAATTTTAGTGATTAGCAGTTAGGCCTTAGGTCGTTATTTAACCACAAAGTACACCAAGATAAGCAAACGGGTGAGACACAAAGCACACAAAGGGAAAATCCCCCCCCTTATTAGTTTACACAAGCCTTTGTAATCTTTGTGAAAAACCTTTGCGCCCTTTGTGGTTAAATCACCACCAAGCATCTCATTTCAAAATTGGCAAGACTATTGTAATATCCCCGATACAATAAAATGGACACTAATTAGTTTTAGTATCCAAAAAACATCTCTGAATTATGAAAAAGTATGTATTAAGTATAGCAATGCTGATGGCGGTGGCCATTGGTGCTAAAGCACAGTTTAACCTCGGGATAAAAGGCGGGGTGAATTTTTCGAAGATCAATACCGATAACCTGAACGAATCGACCAAGACTGGTTACCAGGCCGGTTTGTTTGCCCGTTTTGGTGGTGGCGTTTACCTGCAGCCCGAGCTTTATCTGGGCAGCCGCGGCGGTAAATTCGAATCGAACAACAACAATGTGAGCGGCGATGTGAAGTTTACTACGCTTAACGTTCCGCTGTTATTAGGTGGCCGCATTGTTGGTAACGATAAGGTGAACCTGCGCGTAATGGCCGGGCCTATTTACAGCTACAACCTTGATAAAAGTCAAAACTTTACCGCCCAGTTTAATAGCGCCTATGTAGATTTTGGCAACTATAAAAAAAGCACCTTAGGTTACCAGGCCGGCGCCGGTGTTGATATTGGCGCGATAACTGCCGACGTACGCTACGAAGGTAACCTGACCAAAATAAACGACAGTTACGGTCAGCGACCAAGCCTGTGGGCTGTGAGTGTGGGCTTTAAAATATTTTAACAGGTTATAACAGGCCGCAAACGTTTTGTATAAAAAATGCCCCCGTGTTAAGCGGGGGCGTTTTGTTTATGTGCCCGGAGAGTTTACTCACCCGGTCGTTACTTCGCTCAATCATCCTCTCTTCGTTACGCGCAAAGAGGGATATAAAATTTGCCAATATTTGCTCCTGCCCTCTTTCCGCGCAGCGAAGAGAGGGCCGACCAGCGAAGCGTAGTCGGGGTGAGTAAATTGTGCGGTTGCTTATTTCTTCACTTCCACAATCTTCCCATCACGGTAAGCCAGCTTACCGCGGCCTGTAACCTCCATATAAGGCGGGGCGCATTTTATCTTATCTATCATGATCAGTCCATCCTTAATAGCGCTGATGCCGTAGCAAAACTTCAGATCGGGGAAGCTGCCGGCGTTGCGCATGCCGTTGCCGGTGTTCAGGTAGATCACGCTGGTATGCTGCATAATGGCGTTGCCGCCCTCTTTTGGGGTAACTACATAACTTACAATGCAATCGGGTTTTTTATCGCCATTGATATCGCCTATAAAAACGTTAGGCTCCTGAACAATCCCCTTGGTCTGCTTTTCTATAGCAGGGATGGTGGGTTTAAAAAGCTTCAGCGCTTCATCGGCCGGTAAACGTTTTTGCGCGAAAACGAATACAGGGATACACAAAAGCAAGGTTAGCATGTGGGTATTGAATTTTTTCATAATGCTTGCAATAATATTAAATGAGGATGACAGTGGCAATACTGTTGATAGACCGCAACTACTTGTTTTAGACCTGAAGCCGCTTGTTGCCGAAAATTGATAAACGATCTCCCTAAAATCTTACCGGTGGCTTCACAAAATGCTCGGTAGTGTAGCCCAGGTATTGCTCGGGTATCATGGTGGTGTGATGGGGCTCACCGTAATAACTTATTTCCAGTTCGGGTTTACCGTCTTTTATTGTCAGCTTAAACAGCATGTCGTAATCGTCGTCGGTTAAAGTGTTAAAGGGCTGTGGCCCGCCAAGCGCAACCAGTGTAGGGATAACCGTGTTTGAATGCCCCACAATCAGGACACTATGCCCGCTATAATATTGATATACCTTTTTTGCAAACGCCTTCAAATCAGTTGGGTCATATTTTTCGGGCATAAGTGTAAATTTATCAGCGGTGGGCTTAGCGGTTTGGGTTACGCGTTTATAATTAGTAACGTAAATACCTGCTATCTTTTCGCGCTTAAGTGCTTTTATCAAATCCTTTGCGCGCTTTTGCCCGGCAGAGGTCAGGTCCGGGTCATCCGCCGGATTAGCCGCTTTTTCGGCATGGCGCACAATATAGATGGTTGTTTTTTGTGCAAGGGCATTAAAATTGCTTAACGCTAAGCAAATAAAAAACAACTTAAACAGGATAGCCTTTACGGTGTTTCTTTTCATAGCAAAAAGTACGGAACGATTAAAAGTAAAGATAATATCCTAATATTGAATTTGTTGATATGAAAATTTTCAACCGCGAGTTCCTCAAAAAAATATGGAAAGTGTTAATAGCAACCTTTAACGGCTTCATAGCCGATAACGGCCTAAAGCTAAGTGCATCCCTTGCGTATTATACCGTATTTTCGCTGGCGCCCCTCCTTATTCTTGTCGTATCCATTGTAAGTTTAGTATTCGGGCACGATGCGTTCAGCAATAAGGTATACCCCGAACTGGTATCATTTGTGGGTGATGGCGCCGCTAAACAGATACAGGATGTTATTATCAAGCTTAGCCTCTCGGGTAAATCGGGTATCGCGGTTGTGGCGGGCGCAATTACATTGGTAATAGGTGCAACCAGCATGTTTTTAGAGATCCAGGATTCGCTTAATATTATCTGGCGGGTAAAGGCCAAGCCAAAACGGGGCTGGGTAAAGATGCTGCAAAACCGCTTCCTGTCGTTCTCGCTGATCATCTCACTGGGCTTTTTGTTATTGGTGTCGCTGATCCTTAACTTATTAGTGCTGGCCATTAGTAACCGGCTGGAGCATTTTTTGCCGGTATTAACCGTATGGGTGTTTAACGGTATCAATATGGCATTGGCTTTTATCGTAATATCAACACTGTTCGCTATCATTTTCAAATTTCTGCCCGATGCCGAGATCAAATGGAAGGATGTACGTTCAGGCGCCATTTTTACAGCTATCCTGTTTATGATTGGTAAATACCTGATCGGTCTTTATATCGAGTTTACAGCACAGGGTTCGGCCTATGGGGCGGCGGGTTCTATTATCATTATATTGGTGTGGATCTACTACACGGCGGCTATCCTGTTTATTGGCGCGGAGTTTACCCAGGTATACGCCGAAGCCAGCGGCAGCGTGATACAGCCTGCCGAGTATGCCGTACACGTACAGCAAACCGAAATTGAGCACGTAGTGAAGAAGCTGCCGGCGCAAAACCCGGAATTGAAAGGGGAGTTGAAGAAGGATTTGGAATAGGCTTTTCGAGCCTTGCACACGCTTTTACTCACCCGGTCGTTGCTTCGCCCGACCACCCTCTCTCCGCTTCGCGGAAAGAGGGGAACAGTGGTTTCGATACTATTCCCGCCCTCTTTCCGCGAAGCGAAGAGAGGGTCGACCAGCGTAGCGCAGTCGGGGTGAGTCTACGCCATACTGATTATTCACGGTTAATCATCCATTTCCGCAGCGTCAAAAGTCCAATCACGAAAAACGTAAATGCCTGAATTGGCGATAGGTTTACACCGTAGCGATGGGTTTCAAACCCATCGCTACAGCTGACACACAGATCAACTTTTACACATCTCCCAAATCTTCACCGCTTCCACCGCTTCCTTTACATCATGTACCCGTAAAATGTTAGCGCCTTTGGTAAGGGCGATGGTATTTAAAGCGGTAGTTCCGTTCAAGGCGTCGGCTGCGGTACCACCTGTAATTCCATAAACCATTCGCTTGCGGGACACGCCCACCAGTACCGGCAATTGCAGCATATCAAAGCCTTGCATCTTGCTCATCAGTTCGTAGCCATGTTCGTGCGTTTTAGCAAAACCGAAGCCCGGGTCGATGATGACATCATGTACACCCATCGCCCTTAATTTTTCATAGCGTTGGGCAAAGTAGGCCAGTACATCGTTAAAAACATCATCGTACTGAGCCAGTTGCACCATGGTTTGCGGCGTACCTTTCATATGCATTAATATATAAGGAACCTGTAGGCGCGCTACGGTCTCGAACATCACATCATCTAACTGCCCGCCTGAAATATCGTTAATGATATGCGCGCCGGCTTTAATAGCGGCTTCGGCAACGGAGGATCGAAAGGTATCGATAGATAAAATGGCATTACTATACTTTGCAACAATGGCTTCAACAACAGGCAGCAGACGATCGGCCTCTTCCTGAACAGAAATATCTTCGGCACCCGGGCGTGATGAGTAGGCGCCCAGGTCCAGGAACGTGGCGCCATCGTTCAGCATTTTTTCGGCTTGTTGCAGGGCTTCTTCAACGGCGGGTTTGCGGCTGCCGGCATAGAATGAATCGGGTGTGAGGTTGATAATACCCATCACTTTGGGTGTAGACATATCGATGAGTTTACCTCCCGCGTTAATGTTTAGCTTTTTCTGAAAAAATGTATCTTTAGCCACTGGACAGTTGTTGTAATGTTGGACAGTTTTAAGGTTGTAAAGTTAGTGCATATCCATCCGCTTTACATCATGCTTGATCAGCAACATTCCAACTTTGCAACATTATAACATTTCAACAAAATTTGAAAAACACATCAGCAGAATACGACGCGGTAATAGCAACATGTAAAGGGCTTTTTATGAAAAAGACCCGCGACTATGGCACGGCCTGGCGCATCTTACGTCCGGAATCGATCACCGATCAGATCTTTATTAAAGCCCAGCGCATCCGTACGCTGGAAGAGAAGAAAGTATCGAAAGTGGGCGATGATGTTATTGGCGAATACATCGGTATTATTAATTACTGCGTGATAGCCATGATGCAACTGGAAAGTACGCCCGAAACACCTTATGAGCTTACGCCCGAGCATGTAGAAAAGCATTTTGATGCCAAAGTACTGGAGACCAAAGAACTGATGTTCGCCAAAAACCATGATTATGGCGAGGCCTGGCGCGATATGCGTATCAGTTCGTTAACCGACCTGATACTGATGAAGCTGCTGCGCGTTAAACAAATTGAAGATAATAAGGGCGAGACCCTGGCATCGGAAGGCGTAAAGGCCAACTACCAGGATATGCTGAACTACGCGGTTTTTGCGTTGATAAAATTGAGTTAAAAGCGCCGGGCTTGCGCGATTCCCTCCCACAGGGAGGGTGTAAGGAGGGGTTTTGCCACAACGTATAAACCCCTCCCTGCCACAACACGAGCAACGCAGCCCTCCCAAGGGAGGGAACTAATGAAAGGAAAGAATACCATACATATGAAAAAACAAAATACGATATTCCCGCCAGCCCTGGTTTGGTTTTGCCGCGTAGCGGTAGGCCTGCTGTTCATCTTCTCGGGCCTGATAAAGGCCAACGATCCACTGGGCTTTTCGTACAAGCTGGAAGAGTATTTCGAGGTGTTCCATATGCTGTTCCTTAGCAATTATGCTTTGGGCTTCGCCATATTTTTATGCGCGCTGGAAATGATATTAGGCTTCGCGCTGCTGATCGGCTGGCGGGCAGTAACCGTTACCTGGGGATTGCTGCTGCTCATCATCTTCTTCGGCTTCCTTACCTTTTACTCGGCCTTTTTTAAAGTGGTGCAAACCTGCGGCTGCTTTGGCGATGCCATCCCGCTTACGCCATGGCAATCGTTCAGTAAAGATATGGTGCTGCTGGCGCTGGTGTTGGTGCTGTTCGTGACCCGATATGCACTTAAACCTGTATTGAAACCTGTGGCGGCGCAAAGGGCATTTATTATAGCGGTGCTGTTCTCGTTCGGCATAGGTATCTATACTTATAACTTTTTGCCCGTGCTGGATTTCCTGCCGTATAAAGTAGGCGCCAATATCCCCGATGAGATGAAGACCCCGCCCGGAGCACAACCCGATGAGTACGAGATCACCTATCACCTTAAAAATAAAGCTACCGGCCAAACCAAGGTGATGAACAATACCGAATACCTGAAAACCAATATCTGGAAGGATAACAATTGGGAGATCGTCGGGCAGCCTGAAAGCAAACTGGTAAAAGTGGGTTTCACCCCAAAAATTCGCGACCTGGTCATCAACGATGCGCAGGGCAATAACTACACGCAGGAATTGATGGGCAACCCCTTCTATAACCTGGTCATCGTAGCTTACAATCTTAACCATACCGACGAGGATGCCATTAACCGGCTGAACGCGCTGGCCATTAACCTTCACCAAAACTTCAACACCCGCACTGTCCTGCTTACTTCAAACTCGCCTACCGATGCGGCCGCATTTGCCAGGGCACATAAGCTGGTATCGGAGATATTTTATGCTGATGGTGTGCCGCTGAAAACCATGGTACGATCAAACCCCGGCGTATTGCTGATGAAGAATGGCGTTGTCATTAACAAATGGCATTACCACAATATGCCCAGTTATGATGTACTGGTAAAAACCTATTTCCAAAAATGATAGCCTACCTGCTCCGCAAAATTGGTTATGCCCTGGCTGTGATGCTGGGGATTGTGGTAGTGGTGTTTTTCCTGTTCAATATTTTACCGGTAGATCCCGCCCGCATGACCATGGGGCAACGTGCCGATGTGCAATCGCTGCAGGCCGTACGTAAGGAGTTTGGGTTGGATAAGTCGCTGCCGGTGCAGTTTGCTTATTATATTAACGATCTTTCGGCCATTGGCATACACGCCAATACCCCCGAAGAGCAGCAGCGGTATCATTACGCCAGGCTTTTCCCGGTATCAAAAACGGAGGTGCTGGCCTTAAAATGGCCTTACCTGCGCCGCAGCTACCAAACCCATAAGGATGTTGCCCAATTGCTGATAGATGTGATCCCCAATACGCTGATCCTGGCAACGGCATCTATGCTGTTTGCTATTATTATAGGTGTGTTTATGGGCGTGATGAGCGCCGTGCATCAAAACTCGTGGATAGATAAGTTTTCTATCAGTCTGAGTATTTTGGGGATCTCGGCGCCGTCTTTCTTCGCGGGGATCATCATCGCCTGGATCTTTGGCTTTGTGCTAAGTAAATACACCGGCTTAAACATGTCGGGCAGTTTGTATAATTACGACCCTTTTCGCGGCGAAGTATTGAACCTGCGTAACCTGGTGTTGCCGGTACTTACGCTGGGGCTACGCCCGCTGGCCATTATTGTGCAGCTAACCCGTAATGCCATGCTGGATGTTTTGGGGCAGGATTATATTCGCACCGCCCGCGCCAAAGGATTAGGCCGCAACGCTATTATCTATCGCCACGCTTTAAAGAACGCGCTTAACCCCGTGATAACCGCTATTGCCAACTGGTTTGCATCGCTGCTGGCGGGTTCTTTTTTTGTAGAATATGTATTCGGCTACAACGGATTAGGCAAAACCACGGTAGATGCGCTGGAGAATTCCGATTTCCCGGTGATTATGGGCGCCATCCTGTTCATCGCCTTTATATTTGTGGTGATCAATATCCTGGTAGATTTTGTTTATGTGTGGATAGACCCAAGGGTGAAACTGGCCTGATAAATTAAATGAGCAACACTTCTGATAATATCTCGCGTATCTTCCTTGTTGGCTATATGGGCTGCGGCAAAACTACTATGGGTAAAAAACTGGCCTCGCGGCTGGGCTATGCTTTTATCGATCTGGACCATGTACTGGAGGCGCAGGCTGGCAAAACTATCACCCAATACTTTGCCGACCATGGCGAGGCCGCTTTTCGTGAGCTGGAATCGTCGGTACTGAAAGATACCGTTTACCCCGATAAAGCGGTGGTATCTACCGGGGGCGGGCTGCCTTGCTTTTTTGATAACATGGACTGGATGAAAGCCCACGGCAAGGTGGTTTACATTAAACTTAACGCCAAAACCCTTGCCGGGCGACTGGAAAACAATAAAGACGACCGCCCCATCCTGCGCCATAAGCACGGCGATGAACTGGTTGCCTTTATTGATGAAAAGCTGGCCGAACGCGAACCCTTTTACAGCCGCGCCAACGTAATCGCCGACGGGCTCAGCCTCACCGCCGAACGGTTAGACCAGTTACTGCATCCCTAAAAATAGCTTAGTAAACGTTTAGTCCAGGCTGATCTGTCTCCTGATGCTTTCTTCCAGCGAGATAAAGGTTTCGGTACGCTGAATGCCCTTTACGCTTTGTATCTGCTCGTTCAGTACTTCGCGCAGGTGGTTGGTATCGTGGCATACTATTTTGGCAAAAATGCTGTAGCTACCGGTAGTGTAGTGCAATTCAACTATCTCGGGCACAGCGGCCAGCTGTTTAACGGCTTCGTTATACTGCGATCCTTTCTCCAGGAAGATACCCAGGAACGCGGTAATATCGTAACCCAGCTTTTGTGGGTTCACTTCAAGGCTGGCCCCTTTTATTACACCCATCTCCTCCAGCTTCTTCATGCGCACGTGTATGGTTCCGCCCGAAACGATCAACTCCTTGGCAATTTCGGTGTACGGAGTGGTCGCGTTTTTCATCAGGATCGATAAAATCTGTATATCCAGATTATCAATTTCTAAATTTTGAGGTTTCTTGTGAGGCATAAATTTTGATATCGCTATTGAAATACAAGTTTAATTAAAATTTGAATAAAAATAAAATTATTTTGTTGAAATATTTGCAAGAAATAGCAAACCACCCTAAATTTGTATCAAGCAAACGATAAAAAGGGAGCGCGTTCTTTAAGCAAAACACACTGTTGGGTGGTGAAATTTTTGGCAGACACACCTCCTTGTCCCGGTGGCGGAGATCATGGAAAACCCGAAGCGGGCTAACCACTCTGTGAAGGTTCGAACCCTTCCCCAACAGCTCTTCTCATAATTTAGGTTTATAATTGGTTAGTAAAGGCCGCCTGCCCATCAGGTGGCTTTACTGTTTTTATAGGGTTTGGTTTTCCTGTTTTCGTTCCACATTCTTAATGCAATTCTCTTTTGTTTGCATTCTTTGCTTTAGAGTGTAGCATCTTGTCATAAAAAACTTTTCGCTGAAGTTTTAAAATATAAATGCTTGATTCCTCACCATAACTGTCTGCTTTCCTATAAAGCATCAGATAACAAGCATACAAATAGGGTATTTAACTAATCAGGATGTCAAAGAGCGGGTATAAACTGTAGTATTTTAGCCAGAAATTGAGATTAAAAACAACTTAACTTTGTTAGATTTTGGCCATTATACGAAAATTTCGTTTGCAGGATAGTATAATAATGGGCTTTGAACAGGCAGCAACTGCTGTCCCGGCTGATACAATATAGCAAAAATTTGGTGGATATGCAAATGGTTGATTAGAGCGGTTAAGGCTTTGTTTTGAAAATGAACGGTAGCAACATTGGGCGGCCGGTAGCCCCGCTTTACGCTACAAATCCTCGCCTGGCCCGCCCGCGGGGCCTGCACAGGCTGCGGGTTTTCCGCTGCAATCGGAGTTTAGGTTGAGGGGTTGTGCAGTAATTGGCTCGTGCGCCATGGTTCGACAGGCTCACCATGAAAGATTGCGAATATTATAATATATCTAATGTAAAGCAGACATGGTATATTTGCATACAATATGTATCAATTATGTTTATAGGTACCGAAAGTTTACTGTCTGAATTGGAAAGGGTTAAACCTGCCGGGTTGGAAATAACTCTAAAAAATGGATTATTAAAATCGACAAAAGCTTTATACACAAAAGGCGACGAGATTTACTTATTTAATATGGAAGACAAATTTTTCTTGAAGAAAGGAATGGGTTATTCCAAAATCGAATTTTTAGAGAAGTATAAAGATTTTTACTGGTTAATAGACACCGTTATAGGTTGATTTGAAATTGTATTCGCCTGGTTCTGATTATTTGTTCTAATTCAGGTACCGACATTAAGGAATACGATAATGATTGCTCATTAAGACAAACAAAGCAAAACCTAAACTTCTCACCTAATAACTCGCCAAACTTAAACTCGTTCTCTGTTGCACCAAAGAAAAACCCTTTTGGGTTATTAGGGAGGTATTTCTTTGTGGTTTTTAATTCAATTAAAATTATGCTTTCCAGATTAGCCTCGATAAATCCGTCCCCAATAACTTTCCCAACATATTCCGGAATATAAATCATATCAAATGCATTTAAAAACTTGTGGTTTAACGCTAATGCGTCAAGTAATTCCTTTTTAAATGAGCGATCTATTTTAAAGAAGCCGGTATGGTGTTCTATCAAATAGTTGATGCCCTCCTTTTCGGTGAGGTTATTGGAAACAGTAATTAAAAATGAGTGCGCCCTTGACATTAATTACCCGATTTAGTTTCATAATCCGATAAAGGACGACTGTCCTGTTGTGATGCAAAATCCAGTAGTTGGGATATTGAAATCTCAAAAGCCTTGGCGAATACAGCAATGTTTATAAGTGAAATATTTCGCTCCCCACGCTCAATCATCCCAATATAAGTGCGATGAAAGCCGGTATTGCGGGAAAGTGCTTCCTGGCTAAGTTTTTTATTAGCCCTTAGCGTTTTAACACGTGTACCAAACTCTTTTAAAAGAAACTGATTTATCACACAACAATTGTATACATATTGTATGCATTAGTCAACATACAATATGTATCATTGCTGTAGTATCCTCACACCCCTAAACCCGATTGGCGGGAAAGCTTTTGCATGCGGTGAGCTGCGGGCCGGGGGCAAAACTTGGACAGAAAACGGGGCTACCGGCGCCGTGAAGGGTTGACGTTCGTTTACAAAGCCTCACCAATCACCGGCGTTCGCTACAACATCCCAAACGGCACATCCAGCAACTCGTACCCCTGCCAGCCGGTGAAATCAAAATGCCACCACTCGGTGCGAAGGGCTTTGAAGCCGTGGGCTTCCATCACCGCTTTTAATAATTCGCGATTTTGTAACTGTTCGGGGGGGAGGCCGGCGTAATCAGATGCTGCTTTGCGGCTGAAGCTGTCGAATGGGGTGGGCATATTTAATTCCCTGCCGGTTTTTAAATTGATGATGCTGAGGTCTATCGCGCAGCCGCGGTTATGTTTCGATCCGTAGCGCGGGTCGGCTACAAAATTGGTGTCGGGCGTCATCTTATAAAAATCTACGGTAACCGCGTAAGGGCGGTAGGCATCGTAAATTTTCAACCCCAAACCTTTGGCCTTCAGATCGGCCTGTACCTGTTTCAGCGCTTCGGCTACCGGGGCGCGGGCAAAGGCGCGGGCTTGGGCATACATCACCCGGTGCATAAAATTATCGGTGGTGGCGTATTTAATATCCAGCTTAATGCCGGGGACTACCTTACCGATCTCTACCAGGCGCTTATCGGGCGCGGTTTTTATTTGCCGGGTATAATCCTGCACACTTAATATATGCGGCTTGTGCTGCGCCGGTACGTTGAAGCAAAGAACGCTTGTTAATAAAATAAGAATTAAACCGCGCATGTTGAGATCTATTGATGCGATACCACTAACAGGTCAAGGTCTTTGCAGGGGATGTTAAAGCGTTCGCCAATGTATTTGTTGGTGAGCTGGCCCTGATATAAATACACCGCGTTGCGGATGCCGGCGTTGTGCCATATTACATTTTTAATGCCGCCCTGCTCGCCAATGTCCAGCAAAATGGGCGTGAAGATGTTAGTGAGCGCGTAAGTAGCGGTACGGGCCACGCGCGACGCGATGTTAGGCACGCAATAATGGATCACATCGTACTTGCGGAAAACCGGGTGGGTATGGTTGGTTACTTCGGATGTTTCGAAGCAGCCGCCCTGGTCGATACTTACATCAATAATTACTGAGTTTGGCTTCATTCGGCTTACGGTCTCTTCGGATACGATGCAGGGGCTGCGGCCATCCTTGGCGCGCATGGCGCCGATGGCTACATCGCAGGTGGTAATGGCT
Organism: Mucilaginibacter mali; assembly: GCF_013283875.1. Lineage (NCBI taxonomy): Bacteria > Pseudomonadati > Bacteroidota > Sphingobacteriia > Sphingobacteriales > Sphingobacteriaceae > Mucilaginibacter > Mucilaginibacter mali. The sequence goes on along the minus strand of NZ_CP054139.1, from coordinate 4,488,364 downwards.
TTCTCTAATACGATAGGCTGCACTACCGATGTAAATACGCGGCTGCCGATATTATTTTGCAGGCGGCGGAGTTTATAGATGGACGGATCGAACACCTTTACCTGAGCGCCTAATGATATGGCGGTGCGGGCGGCATATTCGCCAACGGTGCCGGCGCCCAGTATCACAATTTCGGTAGGGGGTACGCCGGTGATACCGCCCAGCATCAGGCCCTTGCCATCAAACACATTGCTTAGGTATTCGGCGGCGATGAGTATGGATGTAGCGCCTACGATCTCGCTCATGGCGCGGATAACGGTAAGCGAACCACCCTCATCCTGCAAATGCTCGTAGCTAAGCGCCGTGATCTTTTTACTCATCATGGCGTTTACACATTCGGCGGTAAGTGTGGCTAATTGCAGGGTAGAGATCAGTATCTGGTGCGATTTCATCAGCCCGATCTCGGCCATGGTAGGCGGGGCCACTTTCATAATAATGTCCGAAGCCTCGTAAACCGCTTTATGATCGTAAACAATGCGGGCACCCTGCTCGCTATAGTCCTTGTCCGAAAAATTGGCGGCTTTACCGGCATTGCTTTCCAGGATCACCTCGTGCCCGTTATGGATAAGCAGGGCAACAGACAGCGGCGTTAAAGGTACCCGGTTCTCCTGGAATGAGGTTTCCTTCGGGATGCCGATATACAGTTTATTCTTCCTGTTTTTCACTTCCAGCATCGATTCCTGGGGCTGCATCATAGCCTGTTTGGCCACGTCAGAAAATCCGCTGTATTTGCCTGAACCCATTCTTAGCGTTGGTTTAATCTATGTAAAAATAGGTATTATTACGTTAAATTTTTACTAAAGTTATTTGCCGCGAACTATCGGCATTGGCACTGATATGTATTTCTATATAATTGAGCGGCAGCAGGTCGGGTATGCGCTCGGGCCACTCGATAAAGCAATAATTACCCGAGTAGAAATATTCTTCGTAGCCCATATCCAGGGCCTCGGTTTGGTTCTTGAGGCGGTAAAAATCGAAGTGGTAGACAGGGCCTGATTTGCCCGCATATTCGTTCACTATGGCAAAGGTAGGGCTGCTGGCCTGGCCTTCGATACCTAAAGCCTCGGCCATGGCTTTAATAAGGGTGGTTTTACCCGCGCCCATCTCGCCATAAAAAAGAAAGATCGTTTGGTTGGCGGCTTCAGCCAGGATCTGCGAAGCAATGGTATTGATCTGATCGAGTTGAAATAAAAAGCTATTCATTAATTACAGGACGATAAAAAATAGTATGAAGAGACTTGGTATTCTTAAACGACTCATCGGCAGTAACCAAAGGTATACCGGCGGTTATGGCTGTGGCGGCAATAATAGCATCCGGTAATTTTAGCCTTTTAGCTGCCCTTATATTTAAAACGGCCTGTTTGTGTTTGTCGTTATAAGTAAGTATAGTCAGGCCGTTTAACAAATGCCCGATATTAGCTTTATCATCGTCTGTGAGTTCGGGGGATGACAACACTTCTAACTCGGTGATAAAGGAAATTATGGGATTGTAATCAATGAAGAACTTTTTTACATCTTTATCGCCGTTCAAAAAGTATAACAAGATATTAGTATCAATTAAAATATCGTTACCACTCATCGCGCCATCTTCTTTGCAACGTTACCGGATCTTCATCGAGTTTTAAAATGCCAAAAAACTTTTCGAGGTGCTGTTTTTTTTCCGCAGCAGCTTTGTCAAGTATTTTTTTTAACTCCTTGTCGATCTTTTCAGGGGAATCGCCTTTTTTGATCTCTATTACCATACCCAAATTTACTGAAATTTATTTAAACGAAACCTATCCCGTAAAAAATGACAACAGTGGCACAAAAATCCTTATGATCCCTAAATCCTTAAATCAAGGTACTATTTAGGCCCGTAAGTGATCACCGGGATGATCATCTCTTCAAGCGAAATCCCTCCATGCTGAAAGGTTTCGTTATAGAAGTTAACAAACTGGTTGTAGTTGTTAGGGTAAACAAAATAATTATCAACCTTGGCAAAAACAAAGCTGCTGCTTACATGCAGTTTGGGCAGCATGGCATCGTGCGGATTTTTTACGTGGAAAACATCCTTAGCGTTAAAGTTGAGGTTTTTGCCTTGCTTGTAACGCAGGTTGGTATTGGTATTACGGTCGCCGATGATCTTGCTTGGGTTTTTTACCTTGATGGTGCCGTGGTCGGTACTGATGATCACTTTTACCTGTTTACTGGCCAGGAATTTCAATAACTCGAACAGAGGTGAATGCTCGAACCAGGATAGGGTTAACGAACGGTAGGCGGCGTCATCGCTGGCCAGTTCGCGGATCATCTGCATATCGGTGCGGGCATGGCTCAGCATATCTACAAAGTTGTATACTACCACGTTCAGTTCGTTACGCATCAGGTTGTTTACCGATTCGTTCAGCGCGCGGCCCTCGTCTATGTTCAGGATCTTGGTGTAAGAGAATTTGCAATCCTTGCGCATTACCCGCTTGATCTGGTCGCCCAGGAAGGCTTCTTCGTGCAGATTTTTGCCACCTTCGTCCTCGTCGTTTTGCCACATGCCTGGGAAGCGTTTTTCCATTTCCAGCGGCATCAGGCCGGCAAAAATGGCGTTGCGGGCATATTGGGTAGCAGTCGGCAGAATACTATAATAGGTATCCTCCTCCTCCATGCGGAAGTACTCGGAAATAAGCGGGTTGATGAGTTTAAACTGATCGTACCGCAGGTTATCTATCAGGATAAAAAATACCGGGCCGCTGTCATCAATCTTAGGGAACACCTTCTTTTTAAACAGCTGGTGCGAAAAGGTCGGCGCCGAATCGGGGTTCTTCAGCCAGTTGAGGTAGTTCTTCTCCACAAACTTGCAAAACTGTACGTTGGCCTCTGCTTTTTGCAGGGTAAGGATCTCGTGCATGCCGGCATCTTCCAGGCTTTCCAGTTCCAGTTCCCAGTAGATCAGTTTTTTGTATACATCAACCCATTCCTGGAAGCTGAGGTTATCGTTCAGCGTCATGCCCAGCGTACGAAAGTCCTGCTGATAGGCCATGGTGGTTTTAGCGCCCACCAGCTTCTTATTTTCGGTCAGCTTTTTAATGGTCATCAGCACCTGGCGCGGGTTAACCGGTTTAATGAGATAATCGGCAATTTTCGATCCGATGGCATCCTCCATCAGGTATTCCTCCTCGCTTTTGGTGATCATTACCACTGGTACATCGCTGTTGATATTCTTAATTTCCGACAGGGTTTCCAGGCCGGTAAGGCCGGGCATGTTCTCGTCCAGAAAAACAAGGTCGTAGTAACCATTTTTAAAGGCGTCTAATGCGTCGTGGCCGTTGGTGGCGGTAGTCACCTTGTAGCCTTTTTCGTTCAAAAAAAGTATATGGGGTTTCAGCAAATCAATTTCGTCGTCGGCCCAAAGTATATTCGTATCCATGTTGTATTTAAAAGTCAAAAAATTTTGGTTCAGGTATAACCCCAAAGCACGCCTTTTGTTATGGCTTTATAAAGGTAATTAACAAAAATTAACAAATATGACCGTCGGTTGAAAATGCTTAGTCCGATTTGGTTGATTACTCTCAAATTTTTACCCTTGCTTTTACCCCAAACTCAGCTTTATTTGGCACTTTTGCATCCAATATTGCCGCTTTGAATAAAAAGAAGATCATCAACGACCCGGTTTACGGGTTTATCAGTATACCATCCGAACTGGTTTTCGACCTGATCGAGCACCCGTACTTCCAACGCCTGCGTTATATCAAACAACTGGGCATGACCCACCTGGTATATCCCGGTGCGCTGCATACCCGTTTTCATCATGCCCTTGGCGCTATGCACCTCATGAGCACCGCCATTGAGACGCTGTGTAACAAGGGGCAGGATATTACCGGTGAAGAGCAGGAAGCCGTAACCATTGCCATTTTGCTGCACGATATCGGCCACGGCCCGTTTTCGCACGCGCTGGAGGAAAGTATTGTGCAGGGGATCTCGCACGAGGATATCTCTACCGCCATGATGGATTGCATCAACCGCGATCTGGACGGCAAGCTGCAAATGGCCATGGATATTTTTAATGATACCTATCATAAGAAATTCCTGCACCAGTTGGTGTCCAGCCAGCTGGATATGGACCGGATGGATTACCTGAACCGCGACAGCTTTTTTACCGGGGTATCCGAAGGCGTGATCAGTTCCGAACGGATCATCAAAATGCTGAACGTGGTAGACGACCATATTGTGGTGGAAGAGAAAGGCATCTATTCGATAGAGAACTTCCTGATCAGCCGCCGCCTGATGTACTGGCAGGTTTACCTGCATAAAACCGTTATAGCGGCCGAACAGCTTTTGGGTAAGATACTGAAGCGCGCCCGCGAGTTGGCGCTGAACGGCAAACCACTTTTCGCTACGCCGGCGTTAAACCATTTTTTGGTAAACACCATCAACAAGGAAGCTTTTGTGCGCGATGAAAAGAACCTGGATATCTTTTCTGCGCTAGATGACAGCGATATCATGTCGGCCATTAAGGTGTGGCAAAAGTGCGAAGACCTGGTACTTTCTACACTTTGCCAAAACCTGATAGGCCGTAAGCTTTACCATACCGATATGGGCAGTAAAGCCACATCGCAGCAAAAGGTTGACGAACTGCTGAAGAAAGCCGTAAAAAAGTTCAACATCAGCGAAGCCGAGGCAAGTTATTTTGTGTTTACCGATACTATCAGCAACAATGCTTACCGTGTTGGCGATGGCAATATCCGCATCCTGATGAAGGATGGTTCGGTGAGGGATATCACTACGGCCAGTGATGACTCTACCTTGGGCGCGTTGGCTAAAACTGTAAAAAAATACATATTTTGCTATAGCAAAGACCTTTTATAACCATATTTGGGCCGATTTTTGTAATTTGCCCATTAACCATTTAACAACTAAATTTGCCGGATGCAATTTACTGCCCGCGATATAAGTTTTCTGCTTAACGGTACTGTTGAAGGTGATGCCTCGGCAACAGTAAACCGGCTGGCAAAAATTGAAGAAGCCACCGAAGGCGCGCTTTCTTTTTTGGCTAACCCTAAATACGAGAGTTTTTTATACACTACCGGCGCTTCGGTGGTGATCGTAAATAAAGACCAGGTGCTGGCATCGCCCGTAAGCGCTACGCTGGTACGGGTAGAGAACGCCTACAGTTCATTCGCGGTGCTGCTTGAAAAGTATAACGCGCTTAAGCTGAATAAAACTGGTATCGAACAACCATCGTTCATCCATCCAACCGCTAAAATTGGCGGGAATGCTTATGTGGGCGCGTTCGCATACGTTGGTCCGGGGGTTACCGTGGGCGATAATTGCAAAATTTACCCCAATACTTTTATAGCCGATAATGTTACCCTGGGAAATAATGTAACACTTTTTCCCGGTGTTACCGTATACTTTGATTGTGTGCTGGGTAACAACGTCATTATCCATTCGGGTACGATAATTGGTGCCGATGGTTTTGGTTTTGCGCCTAATGCGGATGGCAGCTACAACAAAATTGCCCAGATAGGCAACGTTGTGATTGAGGACGATGTGGAGATCGGGTCGAACACGACGGTTGACAGGGCCACCATGGGATCGACAGTAATACGCAAAGGCGTTAAGCTGGATAATTTGGTGCAGATTGCGCACAATGTAGAGGTTGGTGCCAACACGGTAGTGGCAGCGCAAACCGGTATATCGGGCAGTACCAAAATTGGCGAACGGGTGGTATTGGGCGGACAGGTTGGCGTGGTAGGGCATATCACCATTGCCAACGGCACACAGGTGCAGGCGCAATCAGGTGTGAGCCGTGTAATTAAAGAAGAAAATAAACCGTGGATGGGTTCGCCCGCCGCGCCATATAAAGACCATATGCGGAGCCAGGTAGTGTTTCAGCGCCTGCCCGAACTGGAGAAAAGAATACAGGAATTAGAGAAAATAATTGCTGAACTGAATAAGAACCAGGGGAATTAGACCCCGGACCCCTCCCAAACCCTCCCCGAGGGGGAGGGCTTAAATAAAACAAAAACTTCTACCCCCCCCTTTGGAGAGGGTTGGGGAGAGGTGAAAGTATAATTTATGAACGTAAAACAAAGAACTATCAAAAACCCGGTATCCGTATCCGGAACGGGTTTGCACACCGGCGAGAAGGTGACCATGACTTTTAACCCCGCGCCCGAGAACCACGGCTACAAATTCAGGCGTGTGGATGTTGAGGGGCAGCCGGTTATTGACGCTGATGCCGATAACGTTACCGATACATCGCGCGGCACCACCATATCGCAAAATGGCGCCAGCGTAAGCACTGTTGAACACGTGCTGGCATCACTGGTGGGTATGGAGATAGATAACGTGCTGATAGATATCGACGGACCGGAAACCCCGATCATGGACGGCAGTTCGATCCTGTTTGTTGACGCGCTGACCGAAGCCGGCGCTGTTGACCAGGAAGCTGATCGTGAATATTACCACATTCCCTATAACATCCATTACTCGGAAGCCGACCGTAAGGTAGAAATGGTAGCCATGCCGCTTGATGATTACCGCTTTACCTGTATGGTTGACTATAACTCGGCCGTGTTGGGTAGCCAGCACGCCAGTATATCAACCATCGGCGAGTTTAAAAAAGAGATAGCGAGTTGCCGTACCTTCTGTTTTTTGCACGAACTGGAAATGCTGCTGAAGCACGACCTGATAAAAGGCGGCGACCTTAATAATGCCATTGTTGTGGTTGATAAGGATGTTGACCAGGAGGAATTAGATCATCTGGCCAAACTGTTTAACCGTAAAGATATCAGCGTTGCTCCGCAAGGTATCCTGAATAATATTGAACTGCGCCACCAAAACGAGCCGGCCCGTCATAAACTGTTGGATATGATTGGCGACCTGGCGCTGGTTGGCGTGCCGCTGAAAGGCCATATTATGGCTGCCCGTCCGGGCCATGCCGCTAACGTTGCCTTCGCTAAAAAGATAAAAGCGCTGATCAAGAAAGAACGCGGCCGCAAGCACCTGAAGGTGTACGACCCGAATATGAAGCCGGTATATGATACCGTGCAGATCATGGAAATATTGCCGCACAGGCAGCCATTCCTGATGATCGATAAGATCCTGGAACTTTCTAAAAGCCACGTAGTAGGTTTAAAGAACGTTACCATGAACGAGGACCTGTTTATGGGCCACTTCCCTGGTTCGCCTTTGTTCCCGGGCGTATTGCAGATAGAAGCGATGGCCCAAACCGGCGGTATCCTGGTGTTAAACACTGTTCCCGATCCGGAAAATTATATCACCTTGTTCCTGAAAATAGAGAATGCCCGTTTTAAAGATAAAGTGCAACCGGGCGATACCGTGATCTTCCATTGTAACCTGATAGCGCCGATAAGGCGGGGTATAGCCCAGATGAAAGGCGTAGGCATGGTAGGCTCGCGCGTTGTTGTTGAAGCCGAACTGATGGCGCAAATTGTTAAGAAAACCAATAAAACCACCGAAGAATGATCCAGCCTTTAGCATATATACACCCGCAGGCCCGCATAGCCGAAAATGTAGTGATAGACCCGTTTGTTACCATCCACAAGGATGTGGAAATAGGCGAGGGCACCTGGATAGGATCTAACGTTACGATTATGGATGGCGCGCGCATTGGTAAAAATTGCCGCATTTTCCCGGGGGCGGTTATTTCGGCCATCCCGCAGGATCTGAAATATAAGGGCGAGAATACCCATGTGGTGATTGGCGATAATACCACCATCCGCGAATGCGTAACCATTAACCGTGGTACTAACGACCGCTTTAAGACCGAGATTGGCAGTAACTGCCTTATTATGGCTTACTGCCACGTAGCGCACGATTGTTTGGTAGGCGATAATTGCATCTTCAGTAATAATACCACCCTGGCCGGCCACATTACCGTGGGCGATTATGTGGTACTGGCGGGTATGGTGGCTATACACCAGTTTGTAAAGGTGGGTTCGCATGCCTTTGTTACCGGCGGTTCGCTGGTGCGCAAGGATGTGCCGCCTTATGTGAAGGCCGCCCGCGAACCACTTTCGTACGCCGGCATCAACTCGGTTGGCCTGCGCCGTCGTGGTTTTAGCGAAGACAAGATCAACGAGATACAGGATATTTACCGCACGCTGTTTGTGCGTAACAACAATACCACCAAGGCGCTTGATATCATCGAAGCCGATTTTCGCCCAACACAGGAACGCGACGAGATCCTTAACTTTATACAAGGCTCGCAACGCGGTATCATGAAAGGGTTTGGGAACCATTAATAAGAAAAGTTCATAGTTTATGGTTCATAGTTCATGGTAGCATGATCATCAGTAACAAAAAGCCATGAACTATGAACCATGAACCATGTACACTTCCATAACCATCTCTCTCGATAAAATTGGCCGCCGCTTTAACCGCGAGTGGATCTTCAGGGGGGTGGAATATACTTTTCAGCAGGGGGGAAGCTATGCCGTTTTGGGGCCTAACGGCTCGGGGAAATCTACCTTGCTACAGATCTTAAACGGCAGCCTTACGCCATCCGAAGGAACTATTACTTATACACTTGGTGGCCAGTTGCTGGAAGCGGAGCATGTTTTTAAGCATCTTAGTTTAGCCGCGCCTTACCTGGAGGTGATAGAGGAGTTTTCCCTGGCCGAAATGATAGACTTTCATTTTAAGTTTAAAAATTATCACCCGGGACTAAACCGTAGCGCGGTCATCGACTTGCTGGGGATGCAATCATCTAAACACAAACTCATCAAATACTTTTCATCGGGTATGAAGCAGCGGCTTAAACTGGCCCTGGCCTTTTGTGCCGATACCCCCCTGCTGATGCTGGATGAACCGACATCAAACCTGGATACCCAGGGCATCGACTGGTACCTGAGCCTGGTGCAGCAATACGCGCAGGGGCGCCTCACCATCATCTGCTCTAACCAGGAGCACGAGTATAGCTTTTGCAAGGAACAATTGCGTATAACGGATTATAAGTAGGCCCGCTACCTGATCAAACATTGTTATCCAGACGGACCAGCGAGGGAAAGCGCCTTGGTTCTAGAAGAGATCTTATACCACTATGCTTGTCGCGCGTATAAGATTTCTCCCGATGGCCGAAACGACAATTTGTACTTATGTTATACAAATTATACAAACACAACCGCGCTTGTTTGTTATATAAACATGCGGTTTGCACTAATAATAATAGGTTGTATTATACTGTCAGGATGCGATCATCCCGGCTCGTTTGAATTTGAGCGGCAGCCAAAGGATACCGTGAGGGACGCCGCCGGCCGCAAAACCGTTATACTTGCCCCTACCGACGGCACCGACAGCATGAATGTTATCCGCACGGGCAACACCACGCCACAGCAGGTGGTCAATTTTGCGCAAACGGCTATTGGCGTGCCTTATAAATATGCCTCGTCCGATCCGCAGCAGGGGTTCGATTGCTCGGGATTTATCACTTATGTATTTAACCATTTTGGGATAGCAGTACCGCGCACTTCGGTTGATTTTACTGATGTACAGTATCAGGTACCCATGGAAATTGCCCGTCCCGGCGACCTGATCTTATTTACCGGGACAGATACCCTTACGCGAACCGTTGGCCACATGGGTATCATCACCAGCGGTTTTGCCGATTCGTTACAGTTTATCCACGCCACATCGGGGCACGATATGGGGGTTACGGTATCCGCGTTAACTGCGGGATATAAAAAGCGATTTGTTAAAGTGGTAAGGGTGTTTCCGCAGAATAAGTAGCAATACCCTTATATTTATTAAAGCCAGACTTACGAAGTTTTTAAAACTTCGTAAGTCTCTAAACGCCTGAAATTATACAACGAAATAAGCCGTCATGTTGAGTAATATAATCCCGGCGGCTTCTAATGGTTTTTATGACATGCCGATGAAAGCCCCCTCTAAATCTCCCCCAAAGGGGGAGACTTTGGAACCCTCTCCTCTGGAGAGGGCAGGGTGAGGCTTCAGCAGAAAAACAAACATGTCATGGGTAGCGATAGCGAAACATCCCCGGTTATATATTACCGCTCTGCTCATCGGGGCTCCTTCGCTATCGCTCATGATGACGCGGTGTTTTAATACGCCCCTATACTCAACATCACCAGCGTACAGGCATACTCTGTTTCGATGCCCTTCTCGTTAGCCATCCGTCGTAGTTCACTATTTTCGGTACCCGGATTAAAAATGATGCGTTTTGGATGAGTATTCAATATATAATCATATAAAGGCGGTTGGTTTTGCGGGCCTATATATAAAGTGATGGTATCTACATCGGTATGGATATCTTCGGCAGGTTCGATAGGCACGCCGGCGACATCTCCTTTTTTAATGCCTACATTTATAATATCATGACCGGCCTTAGCCAACCGATTAGCGGCCAGGTAAGCGTAACGGCTACTATCGGGCGTAGCGCCTAAGATCAATGTTTTTTTATTTGCCATAATAAAGTAGCAGCCAAAGGTGTGCCAATTTTAAATTCTATTGTTTGCTGATTGTAGATTTTGCGTGGTGGCAATTTAACCACAAAGAACACTAAGATTGGCCGTATGAATAAGCCACAAAGAACACCAGGCTTTGCAAAAACTTTGGCTTAAAACCTTTTGTGTACTTTGTGAAAACCTTTGCGCTCTTTGTGGTTAAATCGCCATCATGCATACAGTCCCGGCTTAAATCGCCTGGCCAGTAAACCTGTCGCTTTATCCAGCTCGATATCAACTACTAAAACCCCAATTTCGGTATATGGCTGATGGGCGATGCATTTACCATCAGGCCCAATTAATGAGGTGGCAGATTCCGGGTATTTCATGGCGTAATTCAGGCTGGCAAAGTAAATAGTATTCTCGGCTGCCCGCATGATCATGGCTTTTTCGTAATATGGGTTGTCTATACTGCCCCATGCGGTTGGGATATTACCCTGCACATCGCTGCCGGCCAGGTGTGGATGGAATACCATATGCGCGCCGTTACGGGCAGCCCAGCGTACCGACTCAGGATAGCGGAATCCCTCGTGGCAAATGGTAATGCCGAATTTCAATCCGTCAACTTCAAACAAATGGCGATCAGTTCCCGGCTCCCAAATATTGTCCTCGGTTGGGTCTAACTGATTTTTGCTTTGATAGCCCAACACTTCACCTTTTGCCGATACTACCTGGGCCACATTTAAAAACTTTCCACCATGATACCAATCCATGGGGATAACGATAGCAATGCTATTTTCGGCAGCTATACCGCACACCTTATTTAGGGCATCCTGCAGTTGCTCTTCGCTGTGCTTTTCAACGATATATTCAATGGCCGGATATCCGGGCAGGTACGATTCGGGGAAGCAAATTATTTTTGCGCCAGCATCGGCTGCTTCACTTGCCAGCTTTTGCACCCATTGCAAACCATCGTTTATTGATTTTGGAAAGGGTGGCGAAGCTAAGGCTATTTTCATGACGCTATGTTTATTTTAATTGCAGATCGCTGTAAACCGGGTAATGATCGGAAAGCTTTTTTCGGATGACCCCATAGGTAAGCACATTAAACTGTTTAGACACCAAAATATAATCGATTTGGTAGTTAGGCACATCGCCGTTGTAAGTACGCCCCAGGCCCGAGCCTTTTTCGCGAAAAGCATTCTTTAAACCTTTCGACATTTGATTAACTGCATATGACGATGGTGTGTCATTAAAATCGCCCATTATAATATATGGGTATGGACAGGCTGCCATGTGCTGTTTAATCATATCGACCTGGTCGCTTCGTTTTAAAAAAGCTTGTTTCAGTTTGCTACCTATGCGTTGCGAACCTTGCATGACGGTCTTCCCTTCTTTTACCCCATCAATATACTTACGATCGTCCTGGTTAAAGCGTATAGATTGCAAATGAATGGTGTATACCCTGAATATCCGGTTGTTCTTTTTTACATCAATATAGAGGCATTGATTAAGGTTTCCGGGGCCGTTTATCCATATTATACCTTTATTAACAATGGGGTATTTAGAAAAAATGGCCATTCCCATTGTGGTGTATAAAAAGGGCTGAAAATAATACTGGTTAGTATTTAACGCCTTCTGTACCGAATCGACCATAGTGAACCAGGTTCGTTTCCTGGAAAGAAATTCTTCAAATCCAATGATATCAGGTTGTTCATGCGTTATGATCTGCATGATCTCGCGTCGGGTAGGTATATCCTCTTTAGTTATGTCTCTCCTGAAATTGTGCACATTGTAATTCATTAAACGAAAGGTCGTACTATCAGAGTGTACTTTTGTGGTCGGCAGCCGAAACCCGATATTATTATTCAGCATATTCCACCCGGCAAGAATGCATACCAATGACAAGAATGCCCATGCTTTTTTTCGGAATAGCCAATAAACTATCAATAATGCGTTAGCCAATAACAACGGGGGATAAGCCAGTCCAAAAAACGCGACGGGCCAAAATTTACGAGGGTCGGTAATAGGCGCCAGGTAACAAATAAGCATGGCAATCACCATAGCAAAATTAAACCACAGCACCAGCCGATCAAAAAAAGTGAGCTCTTTCTTCTTAATTGTCATTTTTACTGGCACGTAATAGGGTTTCTTTTTCCTGCTTGCTTAAGCTATCCTTTCCGCTTACGGAAATTTTATCCAATATCCGGTCAATTTCGGCCTGGCTGGGCTGGATAGTTTTACCGGCACCGCCTTTAACTACGGTAAGTTTGGGTTTGGGGTTGAACAGTTTGTTTAAAGGTTTGTTCCAATCGTTACCTCTTTGTAATTGTTTAATATATAAAAAGCCTATCAGCGCGCCACCCAGGTGGGCCATTTCTCCGCCCGAATTAGGGCCAGCCGTGCCTAAAAAATCCATGATCACAAAAGCTATCGCCAGCCACTTCAGGCGTACCGGGCCTATAAACATCAGGTATAGCTGGTAATCGGGCAATAGCGTAGCGGTAGCCACAACAACAGCCATTACACCGGCCGATGCGCCTACTACCGAAATACCGGTCATGCCCTGCTCACGGAATAAAGGGATCAGGTTCATCCCCGCTACAAAAAACGCGGCGCCTACCAGCCCGCCTAAAAAATACAATACTAAAATGCGCTTGTTGCCCAGGTATTCTTCAAATATCTGCCCCATCCAATACAGCCATACCATATTATACAGGATATGCAGCACGCCCGCGTGCATAAACATGTAGGTAATGGGGGTCCAGAAATGTTTAGCCAATTCGGGCAGACTGGCCGGAAGCTTCAGGTATTTGAACGACAGATCGATGATGTTGGTGGTTTTAAAGAACAGTTGCTCGATGGTGCCGGGGATATTGATCAGCAAAAAAACAAGCACGTTTATGCCTATCAGCAAACCGATCTTACTGCCCGAATGCAGCATCTTAAAACGGATCTCGTTCCACAGGTTATTCATAGGATAGCTGATACCTCAAAGATAATCATCCAAATTAATAATAACGGTCGCGGCGGCTGTAGCCCCATGTTTTTATCAGGATAAAACCAATCAGCGCGCCGCCTAAGTGGGCCGTATGCGCTACCGAGTCGCCGGCAAATTGTTTAAAGCCTAAATATAATTCGATAACGATATAAACAGGGATAAGGTATTTCGCCTTTACCGGTACCGGGATAGGGATCACCATCAGTTCCAGATCAGGATAAAGCATTCCAAAAGCTACCAGCACGCCAAAAATTGCTCCTGATGCCCCAACAAGGCCAACGTTATATACTCCTGCCAATTTCATAATGCCAGCCTCGGAGTAACCCAGGTAAGGAGCATAAGTTGCCATATTTTCTAAAGTAACCCCAGGGACGAATAGATGCCCGGTAACCGAATATATTTCAAATGCTTGCACCGCTATTTGGCATGCCAGCGCGCCTAACCCGCAGATAAAGTAATAGAGGAAGAACCTTTTATCGCCAATGGTTTGCTCTATTATTGGGCCGAATGAGACCAAGGCAAACATGTTAAAGAAGATATGCGCCAACCCAATCCCGTTGCCCGGGGGGGCATGCATAAACATATAAGTAATGATCTGCCACATTCTGAATTTTGGCGAACCGGGATAATAGGCCGCCAGCGCGCCATCCATATCAAATATACCGGCATGACCAAAAACATAAGCGGCAATATAAAACACCACATTTAATAACAGCAGGTTTTTAACTACGGGTGTTAAATTAGCAAAGGGATTTTGTAACATAGTTTAAAATGCTTCTTTGAAGCTGTAAATATTATTTTTAAGAGTTAATCGTCATCCTGAGCGATAGCGAAGGATGACAATCTATCATTTTTCAAATCGTTCTAACAATTCATTCATATTAAAGGTACTGATGACCGGTTTGCCGTTCAGTGCCAAGTTAGGCATTTGGCAGGCAAAAAGCTGATCGATCAGCACATTCATTTCTTCTAAAGATAAACAGGTACCCGTTTTTATGGCTGCGTTGCGGGCCAGGGCGCGGGCCAGGTTATCGCGCTTATCTAACTTTAAAATGGCCAGGTTGTTTTTAAAGCCCTCCAGCAAATGTTCCAGCAATGCATGTTCGCTGGTATTGTTCAAATCGGCAGGGATACCATCTACCACCACCGTATTCGGGCCAAACTCGCGGATATCAAAACCCAGCGCGCGGATATCGTTCATCAATTCCTTCAGCAGTTCAAAATCGCTGCTGTTCAGTGTTACCGTTTGCGGGAACAGGCTTTGCTGGCTCACACCCGAGTGGTTTTCCAACTGATGCAAAAAGCGCTCGTATAAAATACGTTCATGCGCGGCCTGCTGGCTAATGAGCATAAAGCCCGATTTAATTTGCGACAGGATAAACCGGTTATGCACCTGGAACAAATTCCGTTCGCTCGATTTGCTTACCGGCTGATCTTCAACTGTAATTTGTTGTTCGGTATCTATCTCCAGCGCGTGCTGCACATGCGCTTCGCGCTTGCTGATCTCGTAAAGCGTATCCCAGTTAGCCGGGATGCTGGCTTTTTGATAGCTGCCGCTACCACCGCTATAACTTGGCGCCGGTGTAATGCTGCCCTTACTTTCTTTTACAAAAGGGTTAAAATCAGGGTTAAAACTGATGCTTGGCGCTACGATATCCTCCAACGGCATGGGGGTTATCATGTGCTGGATATTGTTGTCGATATCAAAATCCAAACTCGGCGTAATGTTGTACTTACCCAAAGCCCGCTTCACCGCCGAGCGGATAATGGCATAAATGGCCTTATCGTCCTGGTATTTAATTTCGGTTTTGGTGGGATGCACGTTGATATCAATGCGCGATGGGTCGATATCGATAAACAGCACGTACAGCGGGTAGCTTTCCTCGGGCAGTAGTTCTTCAAACGCCGTTACTACCGCGTGGTTAAGATAGGCATCCTTAATAAAGCGGTTGTTCACAAAAAAGAACTGCTCACCCCGGGTTTTGCGGGCAAACTCTGGCTTGCCTACATAACCATGCAGTTTAATAATAGTGGTATCCTCTTCTACCGGTACCAGGCGTTGGTTATAGTTATTACCCAACAGGTGGATAATGCGCTGCTTCAGCGGCGAGGCCGGCAGGTGGTAAACCTCCTGCCCATCGTGGTGCATACTGAAAAACACATTAGGATGCGCCAACGCCACACGTTGAAACTCGTCGATAATGTGCCTCGTTTCCACCGGGTTGCTTTTCAGAAAGTTGCGGCGGGCAGGCGTATTATAAAACAGGTTTTTAATACTGATGGAAGTGCCTGCGTTGCACGAGCATGGCTCCTGCTTAATTACCTCCGACCCCTCTATCAATATCATGGTACCCAACTCGTCGTCATGACGGCGGGTCTTCAACTCTACCTGCGCGATGGCGGCGATACTGGCCATAGCCTCGCCCCTAAAACCCATGGTACGGATAGCGAACAGATCGTCGGCCTTGCGTATTTTTGAGGTGGCATGGCGTTCAAAACACATGCGGGCATCGGTAATGCTCATGCCGCAGCCATTGTCTATCACCTGTATAAGGGCCTTGCCTGCATCCTTTAGTATCAATTGTATCTTATCGGCCCCGGCATCTATGGCGTTCTCTATCAATTCCTTCACTGCCGACGCGGGGCGCTGCACAACTTCACCGGCTGCTATCTGGTTAGCAACGGCATCCGGTAAAAGCTGTATAATATCACTCATGTATAAAATTCCCTTCTATTTCGATGCTAAATTAAATTATTTGAACCATAAATTACGGCTGGTTGATAGTTCGTAAACCGGTACATCATAACTTGTGCCACTTGTTGTACTTGTCATATCAAAACCTAAACGGGTACATATTAACACTTGTTCGTAACATTGCAGAAATAAATCAAAAAAACGCCCGTCATTATAACCGAACAAATAACTTTACGTTTACTTAATTGTATATAGCATTTACAAATAATTAACACGCATCTTTGCGCTACATCTGTTTATATATGAGAAAACTGCTGCCACTATTGCTGATTGCCGCCATAACGTCCTGCCAGCAAAAAGAGTATAATGCCGACTTGCTGGTAAAAAACGGCGTTGTTTATACCGTTAACGCCAAATTTGCCATGGCCGATGCCTTTGTGGTGAAAGGTGGTAAAATTTTGGCGGTAGGCAAGGCTGATAGTTTGGAAAAGATCTACTACGCCAAAAATACTATCGATGCTAAAGGCAAGGCGGTATACCCTGGTTTTATAGACGCACATACGCATTTTTATAATTATGGACTGAACCTGAAAGCCGCCGACCTGGTAGGCACCACCAGCTGGAACGCCATTGTAGATACCGTTAAAGAATACGCCCGTCACAACCCGGATGGCTGGATCATCGGTCGCGGCTGGGACCAGAACGATTGGAAGGTGAAGAAGTTCCCTGATAAGGCCAAGCTGGATTCACTGTTCCCCGTACGCCCCGTAATACTGACCCGGATTGATGGCCATGCCGCTATTGTTAACCAGGCTGCTTTAAATATTTCGGGCATCAAGCCCGGCCAAACCATTACCGGTGGCGAAATTGAAACTATTAAAGGTAAGCTAACCGGTATTTTGGTTGACAACGCGGTTGGCATTGTAAAACGCAAAATACCGGAACCAACCGAGCAATTTACCCAGGACGCCTTTATTGCGGCACAAGCCAATTGCTTTGCAGTAGGCTTAACCACGGTTGATGATTGCGGGCTGGACTACCCCATGGTAAACACCATTGCCCAGCTACAACATAAAGGCTTACTGAAGATGCGCATCTATGTAATGTTATCGGACAGGCCCGAAAATTACGATTACCTGTTTAAACGCGGCGTATTTAAAACCCCGGGGTTGGATGTACGCGCCTTTAAAGTTTATGCCGATGGCGCCTTAGGCTCGCGCGGGGCTTGTTTGTTGCAGGATTACAGCGACCAGAAAAAATGGCGGGGATTTTTGCTGAGCAGTCAGCAACACTTTGCCGAGGTAGCACAGAAAATTGCCGATAAGGGTTTCCAGATGTGTACCCATGCCATCGGCGATTCGGCCAACCGCGCCATCCTTAAAATATATGCCAATGTGCTGAAAGGCCATAATGATCGCCGCTGGCGTATTGAGCACTCGCAGATCGTAGCTAACGAGGATGTGCATTACTTTGCTGATTATAACGTGATCCCATCGGTACAACCTACCCATGCCACATCGGATATGAGTTGGGCTGTGCAACGATTAGGCCACGAGCGCCTTAAAACCGCTTACGCCTATAAAACCCTGCTGAACACCAACGGCTGGATACCACTTGGTACCGATTTCCCGGTGGAAAACATTAACCCGCTGTATACGTTTTATGCAGCAGTGGTTCGCAAGGATCTGCAAGGTAGTCCGGCTAATGGTTTCCAGATGAACAACGCGCTTTCGCGCCAGGAAACATTGAAGGGCATGACCATCTGGGCGGCCAAATCAAACTTTGAGGAAGCCGAAAAAGGCAGTATCGAACCCGGCAAATACGCCGACTTTGTGATACTGGACCAGGATATTATGAAAATAAAAGGCGCTGATATACCAAAGGTGAAAGTGCTGAATACTTATATAAACGGAGAGCAAGTGTATGAGAAAAAATAAATGGGGTGTTATTATCCCCATCGTGGGTTCGGTAATTGTAATGTTTAATTGCGCGTGCGCCCAATCACCACATCAGCAAAACCTAAAATATGTTAAAGATGAGCAGCAGGTAGCCTCCAGTACTTCGCTGCTAAACGATAAGCAATTTCTGCTGCCGCTGAAAGATCTGGATAAGGCCAAGGTAGCCAGCGTACACTTCCTGTATCCCTTCGCTTCACCCTTCGATAGCTTACTGAACAAGTATACTAAAGTTGACAGCTTTAACGGCAGCGAGTATACCGGCGCCCGCAATTCGGCCAACCTGTCGGATGATATCAAGATGTACAATACCATCATCTTATCATTAAGTGAAAGCGACCTGAACAACCCACAGGTGGTGAGTTTTATCACCAATACGCAAAAATTAAAAAGCCTGGTGATCGTATTATTTGGCAACGGAACAAACCTGGCTAAACTGGGCTATGTTACAGCACCTATTATTTGGTCGGAGAAAGTAACGCCGATATCGGCATCTTTTTGCGCGCAGGCGGTGTTTGGCGGTGTGGCCATCACCCAAAAACTGCCTAAAACCTATTCGGCACAGTTTTCGGCCAACAGCGGTTCCATTACCAGTAAAACCCGCTTGGGTTACAATGTTCCCGAATCGGCAAACATCAATACCGAAAACCTGAACGGCATTGACAAGGTAGCCGCCGAAGCCATGCGCGAACACGCAACACCCGGCTGTGTGGTGCTGATAGCCAAAGATGGTAAAGTGATCTTCAATAAAGCCTACGGCTATCATACCTACGATAAGGCACAGCCCGATAAGCTGAACGATATCTTCGACCTGGCATCGGTAACCAAGGTATCGGCCACTACCATGGAGGTGATGCAGCTGTACGATCAGGGAAAGTTAGGTTTAGATTCTACCCTGGGCAGCTATATCGCTACCGCCCGTACCAGCGATAAGAACGACATCCGCATGCGCGAACTGCTTACCCACCAGGCCGGTTTAATACCCGACGTGGCTACCTGGGAAAAACTAAATTCAACCGATGTAAGCCGTGATTCATCGGCAGTGTTCCCAACCAAGATCGTCGATAACATGTTCCTGCGTAAAGATTACTTTAAAAACGTAGTTTGGCCGCGCATGTTAACATCACCAATGAAAACACGGGGCAAATATGTGTATAGCGATGTAAGCATGTATATGATGAAGGAAGTGGTAGAAACCATTACCGCTACCCCGCTTAATGTTTACGTACAGCAAAATTATTATAACCCGCTGGGGATGCAAACCGCCGGCTTCCTGCCGCTGCAACGCTTCCCTAAGGAGCGTATTGTACCTACCGAGAACGATGAAACCTTCCGCCATACCTTATTAATAGGCTACGTGCACGACCAGGGCGCGGGCATGATGGGTGGCGTATCGGGCCACGCCGGTCTGTTCGCCAGTGCTAACGACCTCGCCATTCTTTACCAAATGATACTGAACCGTGGTACTTATGGGGGTACACAATACATTAAACCCGAAACGGTAGACCTGTTCACCGCCAAACAATCAGACGTGAGCCGCCGCGGCCTGGGTTTCGACCGCTGGGACCCTGAAGTGAGCAAACACTATCCCAGCGAACTTGCCGGTCCAGAAACCTTTGGCCATACCGGCTATACCGGCACCTGTTTTTGGGTCGACCCTAAAAATAATATGGTATACATCTTCCTCTCAAACCGGGTAAACCCCAAGGTTACTGATAAGCTAAGCAGTTTGCAGATACGTGGCCGCATAGAAGATGTGGCGCTAAGCGCTATAAAGAAGGGGATGTAATTTATCCCCGCAATAATTTACACGGCCCGAAACGATTTCAAAACACTAATTTGAAATTGTTTCGGGCCTTAGTTATATCGTTCAGGTTTATTTTACTTTCCATATCAAACTTAAATGGATCGGGCATTAATAATATATGTTATAAGGCAGCATGTAAAGCCTTACCAATACCAGGGCAGCGACTGCGAACACCAGCAGGTTAATATACCAGTAGCGACTAAACCAATCGAAGAAAACAATAGAGGTAAGCAGGCTGACTACGAGCAAAAGCGCGGTGAAGTATTTTACCGATAATAGGGAAAGTTTTATGACCAGCGCTTCATCAATAACATACTTTAAAAAAGGCAGGGCAAAAAATACGGCTACAAAAAAACCGATGCTCCAGCCGTAAACCGCGGCCGGACTGCCC
The DNA here is from genome assembly GCF_013283875.1 of Mucilaginibacter mali. Lineage (NCBI taxonomy): Bacteria > Pseudomonadati > Bacteroidota > Sphingobacteriia > Sphingobacteriales > Sphingobacteriaceae > Mucilaginibacter > Mucilaginibacter mali. The sequence goes on along the minus strand of NZ_CP054139.1, from coordinate 4,468,082 downwards.
AATATTTGCCTGATCTTATCCATTAGCTTTGATGCCCTAAGATAGGTTATTGAGGCGAAAGGTTAAAAGGCAAAAAGGTAGAGGTTAGAGGTTAACAAAAACGGCTTCTCTGAAAAGAGAAGCCGTTTTTGTTATGATCGGTTTTGCAATTATTATTTAGCACGCTCTATATAAGCACCTGTAGCGGTATCCACACGTACCCTATCGCCCTGGTTAATAAACAAGGGAACGTTGATCTCGGCACCGGTTTCAACGGTTGCCTTTTTCATGGCGCCGCTTGAGGTATCGCCTTTAACAGCAGGCTCGGTGTAAGTGATCTCCAGCTCGGCGCTGTTTGGCAGCGATGCCATGATCGGCTCTTCGCTTTCAAAGGCAACAATTACGTTCATCCCTTCTTTCAGGAATTTAATGCCGCTCCCGAATAAGAACTTAGGTACGTTATGCTGCTCGTAAGTGGTGTTATCCATAATTACCAGCGTGTCGCCCTCGTCGTACAGATATTGGTAATCGTTGGTTTCAACACGGGCAATGTTTACCTCTTCGTCAACACGGAAGCGGTATTCAACCAGCTTACCGGTTTTAACGTTACGCATACGCGCCTGGTAAAACGCACGCAAGTTGCCCGGGGTACGGTGTATAAATTCTTCCACCTGCACCAACTCGCCGTTAAAGCGCAGGATGTTTCCGTTTTTAATATCTGATGCCTTAGCCATATTTATTTATTGAGGCGCAAACTTAGGGACTTATCCGCAAACAATCAAGGGGTTAGTTAAACGGATGATGTGTGTACTGATGTTAAGCTATATAAGTTTGCGAATTGTGCTTAGCTTTATATTTAATAAAGCGTATATTAACTATTCATTATCGCCCCGCAATTCATATCAACAGTTTGTCCGGTCATCGATCGCTGACTTAACAAATACGCTACTAATCCTGCAATTTCACCGGGTTTACTCATGCGGCGCAGGGGGACACTTTGCATGGCGATATCGTAAAATTCATCTTTACTTATTCCTATACCATCGGCAATACCCTGCAGGCCCGATTGCGCCATGTCGGTATCAACCCATCCCGGGCAAATGGCATTCGCCAGTATCTGCTCAGGCGCAAATTGGATAGCCCACGATCGCATTAACCCCAGCAAACCAGCTTTAGATGCGCAATACGCCGAATAGTTAGCCACCCCCAGCCGTGCCAATACCGATGAGGTAATTATAATATGCTTATCCGCATCGGCCAGGCGTAAATTAGGCAAAAAGGTATTTACAAAATTGTAGGTGCCGGTAAGGTTGGTGTTGATAATATCGGCCCAGCGGTCGGCGTCGCCCCATTGGTTTTCGCCGCCTATGCCGGCATTGGCTATCAATCCGTTAATTGGCGTATCTTCCAGTTGCGATGCGGCGTCGGCAAGGCTTTCCTTGTCGCTTATATCGGCGGCAAGTACCATGCGTTGTCCGTTGGGCAGCATGGTAAATGTTTGGTGCAGGTTTTTTTCGTTACGGCCCAGCAAAATGCAGTTGTGGCCGTCCGCTGCCAGTTTAATGGCGATGGCCTGGCCAATGCCGCTGCCGGCGCCGCTGATGAGGTATGTTTTCTTCATAAGCCTAAAGTACAAAGTCTTTAGCCGAAAAGTCTAACCCACAAATCTTAAATTAACTTATAAATTTTACTTAATACTTACCACTTAAAAACGGGTACAATACTTGCCTTATAAGTAACACGAATTTGACAGAACGATGGCAAATCGCTAAAAAAGCGTATATTGAACCTTGTTTTGGAAGTTTTTAAACGCTAATCCCTGTAAACTATAAGATAATGTGGAACAAGACTGATTTTGTGCTGCACGTTTTGAGGAAGAACTTCCCCGCTTTTTGCATGGCGCTTGTTTTTATGCTATGCAGAACGGCAAATGCCCAGGAACTTAAAAATTTTTCAGGAAAGATCACCGATGCCGAAACCGGCGAACCGCTGCCTTATGTAACGGTTTTTGTAAAACTCCCCAATCATACCAACAAAGCCACCACTACCGATTTTTCGGGCCTTTACCACCTGGTTGCCCCAATGGCATCGGGCGATAGCATTTACGCCACCTACGTGGGTTATGTACAGGCTAAAAAGCCTTTGCCAAAAACACATACAGGCGTTATTGATTTCCAGATGAAGGCCGATAACCAGATGCTGAGCATGGTTACCGTAACCCCCAAAAGCTACGTAAACCCGGCCTGGGCAATTTTAGATAACGTGGTAAAGCACAAGGACGATAACAACCTTGATAAGCTGAAAAGCTACCAGTACCAAAGCTATAACCGCCTGGAACTGGCCGTTACCAACATCAGCGAGAAGATGAAGAAGCGCAAGGTAATGAAGCAGATATTACCGTTGATGGACAGCCTGCAAAAAATGGCCGGCGACGAGGGTAAACCAATCCTGCCGGTGTTCATGTCCGAAACCGTATCCGACTTTTCCTTCCAAAAAAGCCCTGAGCAAAAAACCGAGCATGTATTGCGCACCAAGGTGAGCGGGGTTGGGATAGAGGACGAAACGCTGATATCGCAGATCATCGGCACCAGCTTCCAACAATATAACTTTTATAAAAACTATGTGCGCCTGGCCGGTAAGGATTTTATATCGCCCATAACCGATAGCTGGAAGACATTTTACAATTACGAACTAACCGAAGCTAACGATAAGTTAGACGGCCGCGAACTTTATCGCATTGAGTTTAAACCCAAGCGCGATCACGACCTGGCATTTGTGGGCGTAATATGGATCACCAAGGATAGCTATGCTTTATACCGCATAGACGTATCGGTAGCCCCCGATGCCAACCTGGACTTTTTGAATAAGATAAGGATCCAGGAAGAAATGGTGCAGCCCGCCGGTACCACAGCCTGGATACCCGAGAAAACGCGTATTGTATTGCACATCTCTAACATCAACAAAAGCTGGTCGGGTTTTATTGGTAATTTTTATGTAGCTAACAAGAATATCCGCATCGATCAAACATTCCCTAAAGACCACTTTAAGGAGCCGCTTACCATGAGCGACAGCATTACCCGCAAAGATGACAGTTACTGGGCAAAAAACCGTCCCGAAGCTTTAACCCCGGCCGATGTGAAGGTTTACCAGATGATAGACACCGTGAAAAACCTGCCTATTGTTAAAACCTATGCCGATATTGCCGGCATGCTGATCAACGGTTATTACAAGGTGGGCAAGGTAAGCCTTGGCCCATACCCTTATACTTACAGCTATAACGATGTGCAGGGCAGCGTACTGCGCTTTGGCGGCATGACCAATAAATACTTTAGCGATAAACTGGTACTGGGCGGCTATGCAAGCTACGGCTTTACCGATCATCGCTGGAATTATAATGGTTCGGTCGATTATATCTTTTCGCGCAAGCCCTGGTCACAGTTTGGAGTATCGTACACGCACGACCTGAACCAGACCGGTTACCAGTTCGAGAATTTTGCTAAGGCCAATACCGTATTCCGTGCCTCTATCCGCAACGGCAAGATCACCCGCCGCGGCCCGTTCGAGCAGAACGACCTGCGTACTTATGTGCAAACCGATGTAGCCCCTAACTGGCGCGCCACCATCACAGCCGACCGTCGCTCGTTCGATCCGCTGTATAATTTCGAATATTTTAGCCCGGCTAACAACCAGCGCTATCAAAACTACCAGGTATCTGAAGTAATTGGCGAACTGCAATGGACGCCGGGCCGCAGGCTGCTGCAATCGTCCAAAATCAACAAGCGTATCACTTTAGGTAACGGTGCCGATAACCCGGTAATTACCTTTAGGTATACCCATGGTGTAAAAGCCTTCGGCGGCGATTTTGAGTACAATAAGTATGCGGCTAATATCACCCAAAAAATACATATGGGTATTTTCGGTAAGGGCGAATACTCGGTTACCGGCGGTTATATCCCGTCCAGCCTGCCTTCGCCGCTGCTGGAAAACCACCGTTTTAACTTTAATACCATGCGCTTTCTGGAGTTCACCAGCGATCGCTATGCATCATTAACTTACACCCAACACCTGGAGGGCTTGATAACCAACAGTATCCCTTTAATAAAGGAATTAAATGTGCGCACCGTAGCCGATTTTAATGTGCTTGATGGCAGCCTGCGTAACGATAATGGCGGCCGTCCATCAACCCTGCGCAGGCCAACCCGCAGCCTGGATGGTATCCCATACGTTGAGGCCGGTTATGGTGTAGAAAATATCCTGAAGTTTTTACGTGTAGATTTCCTGTACCGCGTTACCCACCGCGATCACGTGGACGAACTGGGCGCGCCACCAAGCAATTTTGCGACAAGGATAAGCATGCAGTTTAGGTTGTAATATTACAAAAATTCGTCATGCTGAGCGATAGCGAAGCATCCCAAACTATGCAGTTACGACCTGCTTATCGGGGATGCTTCGCTATCGCTCAGCATGACGTTTTGTTTTTCCGCTGAAGCCTCACCCTGCCCTCTCCAGAGGAGAGGGTTCCAAAGTCTCCCTCTTTGGGGGAGATTTAGAGGGGGCTTTCATCGGCATGTCATAACAACCATTAGAGGCCGCCGGGATTATATCGCTCAGCATGACGTTCTTATTTTACCACCATCATCCTCGAAAACGGAAACCCGTTACAACCTTTCTTCGGATGCTCGCGGTCGGCGGCGGCAGTTGCTTCGGCTTCGGCATCGCTTTTGGCGTTGTAAGCGGTAAGGCAGTAGCCCCAGTTCCAGGGTTCCATTCCGGTAAATCGCATAAAATCTATACGGGTGTACAGGCCGCCCTCGCCGGGGTTATGCGCATCATTACGGGCTATCAGGTATTGCTGTGCCAAATTCCAGCGGATAATGTGAAAACGGGTACGTGGTAATTGCAGCCATAGCGTATCGCTAATAATATACCGTATACCATAATCATCGGTAAAGCTGCCTGCCATGTGTGCTGGTATTTTCGCTACGGGTTTAACCTGCGCATAGTTTCGGACAACAGTAAATACACTTAGGGCTAATACGATAGCCAATATTTTTTTCATAAGCATTCAGGTTTTTAAAGCCTTCTCCTTTGGAGAGGGTTGGGAGAGGTCTCCTTCAAAAAAGCGATCATCCCATCCATTGCCCGGGCGCGGTGACTCATACTATTCTTCTGTTCCATGCTCATCTCGGCAAAGGTGATATGGTGGCCGGCGGGTTCAAATATCGGGTCGTAGCCAAAGCCGCCGGTGCCACTTGCCCCGTGGCGGATGGTACCCTCAACCGTGCCCTCAAAAAAATGCTCTTCCCCCTCCCATATTAACGATATCACAGTACGGAAACGGGCCGTACGCAAGGTGTGCTTTTCCATTTTTTGCAGCACCTTAGCAATATTTGCCGGGTGATCGCCATGTGCGCCCGCGTATCGTGCCGAAAAAACACCCGGCTCGCCACCAAGCGCGTCAATCTCCAGTCCGCTGTCATCGCCAAAGCAATCCAGGTGGTAATTATCAAAAATAAAACGGCTTTTTATCGACGCGTTCTCACGAAAGGTAAGCCCGGTTTCCTCGATATCGGCAGTGCAGCCAATATCATCAAGCGTAAGCAGTTTAAAGCTATCGCCAATTTTGGCCGATACCTCATCAACCTTGTGGCGGTTATTGGTGGCAAATACTAACTGGTGCGGCATGGTTTAAAGCATTTTCATTTGTTCCCAAAAAGCCTTGGTCAAGTCCTTATTGCCCATCATCTCGTTAAAACTGTAGGTGTACAGGGCATCGCTTTTACCCACTTTAGCCAGTTGATTAAATGGCGGTGGATTAAAGCCACCTGGTACGGCAGCCTTGCCTAAAAACAACAATTTTTGTGGTTTAAAATGCCCGCCGATGGCCCGGATATCGTGCCCGGGATATTGGTTGATATTTACAATGGCGGCATCATCCAAACTCATGCCCTTTAGCCTGATGGTTTTTTCGAGTGCGTTTAAATGGGCCGTATCCATAATATCGGTACCGGGGTAGTTCACCAGTATCAAAAAGTTTTTTTGATAGGAGCCGATATAATTATAAGGCCACCCGGCCGCCGGGGCAGGTGTGCTGATAGCCGGAATAGTAACAGATGGGGTAGCAGATGCAGCTACCGGGCTATTGATTGCCGGAATAACCGGAACTTCCTGTTTGATGGGTTCGTGTGCAGGTTCGGTATAAGTAACGGCCGGTTCCTTAACCTCCGGAACAGGCGCCGCTTCGGGTGTTTCCACGGGCAATAATTCGGCAACAAGCGCGCGTTCGTTAGCCAGCAGGTATACATCGGCAGGCAAAATGTACGATAAGGCAAGCGCGTTTTCGGCTATCATATATTTAACAAATTTTAACCAAAAATAGCTAAACGGTTTGATGCTTTATCAGCATATTCGCACTATTAAGTATAATAATGAGGTTTTAATTCTGTTATAGCTTCATAGTCAAATAATTTTCCGAAATTCGGGGTTTTTAATTTAAGCCGGGGCTTAAGCGTTTTATAATAAAAAAGATACATGAGAAAGTTTGGCATTGCCGTTTTATTTTTAATATTTTCAACATTGTTTGCAGGCGCGCAACAGCGTGTGCTGGATAAGGTGGTTGGTGTAGTTGGCAGCAGTATTATTTTACAGTCGGATATCGAATCGCTTTACGCGCAATACCAATTAAATGGTATACAGGTTACCCCGACCCTTAAATGCAACTTGCTGCAGCAGCAGATCACCCAAAAGCTACTGGCACAGCAGGCGGTTATCGACAGCGTTACCGTAAAGGAGGAAGAAGTTGATAACGAAGTTGACCGTAAAATGCGTTACATGGAGCAACGTGCTGGTGGCCGCGACAAGCTTGAGCAGTTTTTGGGCCGCTCTACCATCCAGTATAAGGATGAGATCAGGGCTGATATCCGTGAATCGCTGGTGGCTAGCCGCATGCAGCAAAAAATAACCGAAAAGGTAAACGTTACCCCGCAGGACGTGAAAAAATATTTCGACGCCATACCTAAAGATAGTATCCCAACCTATAACAAAGAGGTTGAGGTGGGCGTAATTGTGCTTAACCCGGTACTAAGCAAAGAGGAAAAGGAAGAATATCGCCGCAAAGCCGAAGACCTGCGTAACCGCGCCAAAGCCGGTACCGATTTTGGTTTGCTGGCCCGCTCATATTCGCAGGACGTGCAGTCGGCTTTAGAGGGTGGCGACCTGGGCTTTTTCGACCGCGGGCAGATGGTAAAGGAGTTTACCGCCATGGCTTTTAAATTAAAGGCAGGGGAGATATCGCCGGTGTTTGAAACCGATTTTGGTTTTCACGTTTTGCAGGTGATCGAGCGTCGCGGCGAACAGGTTCACGCCCGCCACATCCTCATTATGCCGGGGGTTACAGAAGATGCCCTTAAACGCGACAAAGCCAAAGCCGATAGTATATACACCCTGCTTACCGGCAACAAAAAGATCGATTTTTCAAGCGCCGCCTCATTTTACTCGGACGATAAAGAGACCAAGTTTAACGGTGGTATGATGATAAACCTGGAAAACGTGCAAACGCGTACCACTTACATCCCAACCGATAAACTGGATCCGCAGATCGCGTCGGTGGTTGATACCATGAAAGTGGGCGAAATATCAAAACCGGTATTATACACCGGCCAGGATGGTAAAAAAAGCTACCGGGTATTGTACCTTAAATCGGTTACCGACGCGCATAAGGCCAACCTGGCGCAGGATTTCCCGCGTTTGAAAGAGGTGGCTAACGAAGATAAGATCAACCGTACGGTAAGCCAGTGGTTTGAAAAGAAACGTAAGGAAACCTTTATCCGTATAGATGCCGAATATCAGACTTGCCCGGCTTTAAGCAGTTGGGTAAATGCAAACGCAACAGCACAAGCAAAACCTTAAAATATAGATATACCATATGCAGCACCGCTCAGACGTAGAAGCCGCCGATGCTTTAAAAAATGCTTTTCAACAAATCAGGACAGAGATTGGTAAAGTAATAATCGGCCAGGATGATGTGGTGAAATCGGTGCTGATATCTATCTTCAGTAACGGGCATTGCTTGCTGGTTGGTGTGCCCGGCCTGGCTAAAACCTTGTTGGTGCAAACCATATCGCAGGTGCTGGACCTGGATTTTAACCGCATACAGTTTACGCCCGACCTGATGCCATCGGACATTATCGGCTCAGAGATCTTAGGCGAAGACCGCAACTTTAAATTTATCCGCGGGCCAATATTCTCTAACATTATCCTGGCCGACGAGATCAACCGTACGCCGCCAAAAACACAGGCCGCCTTATTAGAGGCCATGCAGGAAAAAGCGGTTACCGCCGCCGGTGTTACCCATAAACTGGCGCAGCCATTTTTTGTACTGGCTACCCAAAACCCTATTGAACAGGAAGGTACCTACCCGCTGCCCGAAGCGCAGCTGGATCGCTTTATGTTCAATGTATCGCTTGATTACCCCACCTTTGCCGAGGAATTGCAGGTAGTAAAAAACACCACCAGCACCCTGAAGCAGGAGGTAAATAAAATACTGAACGCCGAACAGATCATTTATTTCCAGCAATTAGTACGCAATATCCCCGTTGCCGATAACGTACTCGAATATGCTGTTAAACTGGTAGCCAAAACCCGCCCGCAAGGCGATATGGCCACCGCGCAGGTAAAAAAGATGCTGAACTGGGGTGCAGGTCCGCGCGCCTCGCAATTCCTGGTACTGGGCGCCAAATGCCACGCGGTCATCAGCGGCAAATACTCGCCCGATATTGAGGATGTAAAGGCCGTAGCCAAACCCATCCTGCGCCACCGTATTGTACGCAGCTATCACGCCGAGGCGGAGGGATTGACAGCGGATGCGATTATTGAGGGATTGTTTTAAATATATCAGCAACATAGATAAACGGAGAAAGGCGCTAAAAGCGCCTTTCTCCGTTTATAACACTAATCCATTGCCAGGTTCGAAGTAATCTCTATGCTATACAGAAAGTATTGCAGGTTATCCGAAGTCGGAGACTTCGGATAGCGGTGACTGTTCCCTCCCATGGGAGGGGTGCGGTTGCCTGCGTAGTGGCGGGGAGGGGTTTAGCCATGATGGATATTGTATAAACCCCTCCCTACACCCTCCCCATGTGCAATGTCATTAAGTTAAGCTTTTAAGCCCCACCTAAATCCTCCCCAAAGGGGAGGACTTTAAGAATTTTACGCTTGTGCAGCCTAAGTCTCCCCTATCGGGGGAGATTTAGAGGGGGCTTTATTCGGCTGATCATCCTTAACGTAATAACATTTCCCCATGGGAGGGAATCGCACATGCCACACGCTTTTTATTTAATGGCTACTACCATTTGGAGAGTGTGCGGCATCTTAGCCATTGCTTCGTACCTCGTAATAACGTAGCGGTACTATTCTCATCAACATTCCCTATATTTCCCGAACCATATAAACAATTATGAAACAAACTCTGCTATTAATAATCGCCTGTGCCCTGTTTATCCAAACCGCACAAGCGCAAACCACCCCAAAAGAAACCGATCAGCCACACTATATCACCACCAACCTAAGCATCTCCCAGCTACAGCGCCAGCGCGATATCCAGATTTACCTGCCTGCCGATTATTACAAAACCGGTAAAAAGTACCCGGTAATATACATGCAGGACGCGCAAAATATCTACAATAAAGATGGCAGCCGCAAAAATAGCTGGTGTGTGGATTCGGTATTGAAAACGCTGCCCGATAGTAAGCAATGTATTATTGTAGGCATAAACCACGGCGCGCAATTGCGCATTGCCGAATACAGCCCGTACAAAAGCAATTATGGCGCGGCCGATGGCCCTGCCTATACTGAATTTATGGTGAATACGCTGAAGCCTTATATAGATGCGCATTACCGCACCAAAACTGATGCCGCGAATACCGCCATCGCGGGCAGTTCAATGGGAGGGTTGATCGCTCTGTACGCTACTATTAAATACCCTAAAGTATTTGGTACGGCCGGGATCTTCTCGCCCGCGTTGTGGATCAATCCGCAGATCAATCATTTTGTGGATAGTACGGGTGTTTCTGCCAAATCAAGGTTCTACCAGTTTTGCGGCGACCAGGAGGGCAATGAAGCCCATGATGTGGCCCAAATGGATACCTTGCTGATGAAGAAAGGCGTTAAACGTGCCCATATGCCGCCGCCGGTGGTGTTAAAAGGCGAAAAACACAATGAGCACCAATGGATGCTGGAGTTCCCGGATTTTTATAAGTGGTGGGTGGCGAAACTGTAGATAATGCGGTGGTTTATATGTAGTGTCTTTATTTTCAGTTAGTTATGATTGTGTTTGCGTTTTTCAAAAAAAGGTTAACATAATTTGCGCCAAATATTGTTCTTTTTATTTTTAATTAGTTGATTTTCAATTATTTAATACATAATGTAACATCGAATTATGTTACATTATGTTAACCTTTTTGCGCATCAAAGGCCCTACTTAAACTTACTCCTCAGCGCTGCCAGTTTTATCGCCATATCCGTCTCTTCGGCTGGTTTTGGGCGTTGCTGATTGTTTGCTTTGTTATGCTGTTGTTGAGCAGGGCGTCGATCATCCGGCCGGCGGTCGTTAGGCTTGCGCTCGGGTTTTGGTTCGTTTTCCTTCATCGATAACGAGATACGCTTGCGGGCTTCGTCAACACCGGTAACAGTTACCTCTACGCGTTGCGATACCTTTAGCACCTCGTTCGGGTCTTTGATAAAGCGGTTGGTGATCTGGCTCAGGTGAACCAAACCATCCTGGTGAACGCCGATATCAACAAAGGCCCCAAAGGCGGTGATGTTGGTTACAATGCCTGGCAGCTTCATGCCCGCCTTCAGGTCTTTAATATCATTCACCCCCTCGGTAAAGCTGAACATCTCGAACTGCTCGCGCGGATCGCGGCCGGGTTTGGCCAGCTCGGCCATAATATCATTAAGGGTAGGTAAGCCTACGGTATCGGTAATATATTTTTGCAGCGGGATGCTTTTGCGCAGGGCGGCATCGCTCATCAGGCTGGCAACGGTGCAGCCTTTGTCTTTTGCCATTTGCTGTACCAGCGCGTAACGCTCCGGGTGTACGGCGCTCGCCTCCAGCGGATCATCGGTATTACGAATACGCAGAAACCCTGCCGCCTGTTCAAATGCCTTGTCGCCCAAACGCGGTACTTTTTTCAATTGCTCGCGGCGTTTAAAGGCGCCGTTCTCATTGCGGTAGGCCACAATATTTTGCGCCAACTGCGGGCCAAGGCCCGATACGTAGGCCAATATCTCCTTACTGGCGGTATTCAGTTCTACGCCCACAGCGTTCACGCAACTGATCACGGTATCATCCAGCGATGTTTGCAATTTGGTTTGATCTACATCGTGCTGGTACTGGCCAACGCCAATAGATTTTGGGTCGATCTTCACCAATTCGGCCAGCGGATCCATCAACCGGCGACCGATAGACACAGCGCCCCTGACAGTTACATCCTTATCCGGGAACTCCTCGCGCGCCACTTCCGATGCGGAGTAGATAGAAGCGCCGCTTTCGTTCACCATTACAATAGTAACGCCTGGGATCTGCAGGTTGCGCACAAAGGCCTCAGTCTCGCGGCCGGCAGTACCATTGCCGATAGCTATGGCCTCAATTTTATATTTATCTACCAAATAAGGCACGGTCTTTTCGGCCTCTTTAGCCTGACCGGCACCCGTATGCGGGAAAATGGCGGTGTACTCTTCCAGTTTACCCTGCTCATCCAAACAAACCACTTTACAGCCCGTACGGAAGCCGGGGTCGATAGCCATTACACGTTTTTGGCCAAGTGGTGCAGCCAGTAATAGTTGGCGGGCATTCTCGGCAAATACGCGGATGGCCTCCTCATCGGCGGCCTTTTTGGTCATCAGGCGCACTTCGGTCTCCATCGATGGTTTTAGCAGGCGCTTGTAACCATCGGCAATAGCCAAACGCACCTGATCGGACGAGGCGTTGTTGCCGGTAACAAATTCACGGTCTAATACCGCTATGGCTTCATCTTCGGGCGGTTGCAGGTCGAGGTATAAAATCTCTTCCTTCTCGCCACGGCGCATGGCCAGTACCCGGTGCGATGGAGCGGTCTTTACCGGTTCGCACCACTCAAAGTAATCTTTATACTTGATACCGGCCTCTTCCTTGCCTGGTACTACCTTCGATTCAAAAGTGCCCTTTTCTACAAACAGCGCGCGCACTTTGGTGCGTACTTCGGCATTCTCGCTAATCGTTTCGGCAATGATATCCCTTGCGCCGGCCAAAGCTTCCTCCATGCTGTTAACACCTTTTTCGGCATCTATGTATTTATCGGCTTCGGCTTCAAGGTCTATTTTGTTTTGGGTCAGTATCACATCGGCCAAAGGCTGCAGGCCTTTCTCGCGGGCCTTGGTGGCGCGGGTTTGGCGTTTAGGGCGATAGGGTAGGTAAATGTCTTCCAGCAGCACCATGGTTTCGGCGGCATTGATCTGTTCTTCCAGTTCGGGCGTAAGTTTACCCATGTCGGTAAGCGATTTCAGGATGGCCTCGCGGCGTTTATCCAAATCACGCAGTTGCTGCACGCGGTCGCGGATGGCGGCCACCTGCACCTCATCCAAACTGCCCGTCAATTCCTTACGGTAACGGCTGATGAATGGTACGGTAGCGCCCTCATCAAGCAAGGCGATGGTGGCGGTAACCTGTTTATCGGTAACAGAAAGTTCGGAAGCTATTTTATGGTGGTGTGCTGACATGTATTCGTATTATAGAGATGCGAAGTTAGAATTTAACCACAAAAAATCGGGAAGATTTAACCACAAAGAACACAAAGATCTTTTTAACTGAAGATCAGCCACAAAGTTCACAAAGCCATTCATTTTGGTAATAAGGAAAACGAACTTTCTGTTCTTTGTGCTGATCACAACGCAAATTCTTTGTGTTCTTTGTGGTTAATTCGCCACCATGTTTTATTAGATTTGAACACATCAAAATACATTACACATGGCTACTATAGAAACCACCTACCTGGGCGATCTGCGTACCGAGCCGGTACACGTACAATCGGGCACACATATTATTACCGACGCGCCGCTGGATAACCAGGGCAAGGGCGACGCATTTTCGCCAACCGACCTGATGTCGGCATCGCTGGGCAGCTGCATGATGACCATTATGGGTATTTCCAGCCGTACACATGGTATCGATATCGATGGCACTAAGGCGTCCATTACCAAAATTATGGCCGCTAACCCCCGCCGTGTTGCCGAGATCCAGATCAGCTTCACCTTCCCGAAAACTTATACCGAAAAGGAACAGAAGATATTGGAACACGCGGCCCTAACCTGTCCGGTTTACCTGAGCCTGCACCCCGACCTGGTGAAGACGGTTGATTTTGGCTGGTAGATTCACCTTAGTCCATCGTGAATAAACAGCAATTGCGGCAGGGATATCTCGCTAAACGCAGGCAACTTACTGACGACGAGTACCAGTGTTTGAACCTGAAGCTGCTTGCGCAATTTCAACAGCTTGATCTGTCGACCATACGCTGTGCGCACTTGTTTTTGCCGATGGTACAAAATCGGGAACCGGATACCTATCTCATAAGGGATTGGTTGAAGGAAAATCATCGGGATATAAAGATCGTTTTCCCCAAAACCGATTTCCGCACTTTGCAGATGTTCAGTTATGCCGATGATGATGATCTTGTACTGGAGGTTAACAAATACGGCATTACCGAACCTGTGGCGGGAAACGAAATAGCCGCCGCGGAAATAGATATGGTATTGCTGCCCATGCTGATTTTTGACACCAGGGGCTACCGCGTTGGCTACGGCAAAGGATTTTACGACAGGTTTGTAGAACTTTGCAGGCCCGATGTGCAACTCACCGGCCTCTCGTTATTTAAGCCGGTGAAAAATATCGATGATGTAAACAGGCACGATCTGCGGATGCAAGTTTGCCTTACACCGGGGCAATTGTATAACTGGCCCCGGTAATTTATACTGCCATGCGGTAATCGGACGCTGTTTTTAACCGACTTAGCTTAGTTTTTAATACGGTGCGGGCACGGTGCAGGGTTGTACGCGATAATAGTTCGGTCATGCCCAGGGCGCTGCCAATTTCCTGGTGCGAGTAGCCCTCTATAGCATACATATTAAACACCTCGCGGTAGGTATCCGGTAACTGGCGGATGATACGCATCAGGTCCTTAGCCTCCATATCTTCATGGTAATAAACACTGCCTAATGTTTCGGCGCTCATATCTTCGCACAAAACAATGGGCTTGGCCTTGCGGTAGCGCGAAATAGCGGCATGTACCATAATGCGGCGCAACCATCCCTCCAGGCTGCCCTCGCTACGGTAATTGCCCCGGTTTTTAAAGGCTTTGATAAAGCCTTCCTGTAAAATGTCCTGAGCCTCGTCGCGGTCGTGAGCATAGCGCATGCAAACGGCCATCATGCGCGGGGCAAGGGTTTTATAAAACAACTCTTCCTGTTTGCGCTCGTTCTTCAGGCAGCCTTCCCATATCTTTTTCAATTTATCTTCGGTAGTCATGATATTCTTATACTGATTTGAATACCCTATGCCAAAATTGAAACCACTTATTTATATGTTTGATAATCAGCGAAATAAATTTTACAGGCTATTGGATACCGTACGGTAGCGTACACTTGCCGTACAGGTACGTACAGTTTTTGATTGGATATTGAGGGAGCTTTCTGAAGAAATAGAACCTGTTGGGCAGATTATTTACGCTATTAAGCCTGATAAACATTAAAAGTAATCATAGCCTGTATTGACGGCCAAAATAACTTAATAAATAGTCAACCGGTTGCATTAATACCAGCTAAATATTTACCTATTTACATTCACAATTATTAACCGGCAAATGGGTTGCATTTGCAAGCAAATATTTAAGATATGAAAAAGCTATTGATGGCATTTATAGCGCTGGCTTGCCTGGCGCAAACAGTTTCAGCACAAAAAACGCTTACCCGCGATGAGCGGATGAAATGGTGGCGCGAAGCACGCTTCGGCATGTTTATCCATTGGGGCGATTACGCGCAGTGGGCAGGCATGTACCATGGCCATGAAGTGGGCCGCGGCGGCGAATGGATCATGAACCGCGGTAAAATACCCGTTGCCGAATACCAGGCCGAAGCTAAAAAATTCAACCCGGTAAATTATAACCCTGATGAATGGGTGCGCATGGCAAAGGATGCGGGGATGAAGTACATTGTTATTACCGCCAAGCACCACGATGGCTTTGCCATGTTTAAAAGCAATGCCAGCAAATGGAATATTGCCGATGCTACACCGTATGGTAAAGATGTGCTGAAGCCATTAGCTGCTGCCTGTAAAAAATACGGCATCAAGCTGGGCTTCTACTACTCGCAGGCGCAGGACTGGAACAACCCAGGCGGCGCGGTTGCCCGAAAAGTAACATCCGAGGGTTGGGCCAATCCCGATTCGGCTAAGATCGACGCTTATACCGCGGCGCATAACGGCCATTGGGACCCGTATCAAACTACCAAAACCATGGGCGAATACATTGATCAGGTGGCTGTTCCACAGGTTAAAGAATTGTTAACCAACTACGGCGAAGTAGCGGTTTTATGGTGGGATACTCCAACCGGCATGACCGACGAGTATGCCAACAAACTGAACGATGTACTGAAATTGCAACCGAACATTATTACCAACGACAGGCTGAAACGCCCTAACTTCCCCGGCGATACCAAAACGCCCGAGCAAAAGATCCCTACCCAGGCCGAACTGGATGGCATGGATTGGGAAACCTGCATGACCATGAACGGCACCTGGGGCTACAAAAGTTACGATCATAAATGGAAAACGCCCGAAACGCTGATCCATAACCTGTGCGATATCGCATCGAAGGGAGGCAATTACCTGTTAAATGTTGGCCCGGACGGTATGGGCGATTTTCCAAAGGAAAGCGTGGAAAGTTTGAAGGCCATGGGTGCCTGGATGAAGGTAAACAGCGAGGCTATTTACGCTACTAAATCCAGTCCGCTGAAACCGTTGGATTGGGGCCGCTGCACCCGTAAGGAAGACGGCGGTAATACCACGCTGTACTTCTCGGTATTTAACTGGCCGAAAGATGGCAAACTGAGTATCCCCGGCCTGAAGAACCAGGTGATATCGGCTAAAATGCTGGATGGGGGCGCGGCTTTAAAAACCACAACATCGGCTGATGCCTTAACCATTAACGTACCTGCTAAAGCTCCTGATGCTATCGCTTCGGTAATTAAAGTAACCTTTAAAGGCAAGGTAGATAGCCAAATGGCTGATGCCAATGGTAAAATGAAAACCGGATCGATAGACTAATCAGCATTAACCTGAAATGAAACTCAAATACATTATACAAGGATTTGTGCTCTGCGCGATGATTGCCGGGGGAAATACGGTGATGGCACAGGATACGCTTGCCAAATACATCCTAACCCCAAAGGAAAAACCCACACCGCAAATTAACGGGGCAAGGGTATTCGGCGTAAGGCCCGGTCACCCGGTAGTGTTTACGGTGGCTGCTACCGGTACAAGGCCGATGGCTTTTTCGGCTAAAGGTTTACCCGCAGGTTTAAAACTGGATGCTGCAACCGGGCAGCTGAGCGGCTCGGTGAGTAAAGCAGGTACTTATATCATCGCCCTGACGGCAAAGAACGCATTGGGCACAGCCAACCGCGACTTGAAACTGGTAGTAGGCGAAGAAATTGCCCTTACCCCAACCATGGGCTGGAACAGCTGGAACATCTACGCTACCAAACTCACCCAGGCGCTGGTGCTGGCTAACGCCAAGGCCATGGTAAGTTCGGGCCTGATCAATCACGGCTGGAGTTATATGAATATCGATGACGTGTGGCAGGGTAAGCGCGGCGGCGAGTTCCATGCGATATTGCCCGATTCTACCACATTCCCTAACATGCAGGCGCTGGCCGATGAGGTGCACAAGATGGGTTTGCATATCGGTATTTACTCAACCCCGTGGATAGAATCGTACGGGCACCATATAGGTGGCTCTGCCGATAATCCTGAGGGCACCTTTGCCAAAGTAACAGGCACTATCCCGCCAAGGAATAAAAAGATAAAGCCTTTCGCCATTGGCGAATACAGTTTTGTGGAGCAGGACGTAAAGCAGTTTGACAAATGGGGCATGGATTACCTTAAATACGACTGGAACCCTAACGAAATGCCCGAAACCAAAAAAATGTTCGACGCACTGCGCAATGGTAGCCGCGATATCATTTTTAGCTTATCAAACAGCACGCCGTTCGCGTCAATCGCCGATCTGTCTACCGTATCGAACGCCTGGCGCACCGGCGGCGATATCCGCGATAACTGGAAAAGCCTGAAGCCACGCGTACTGGCGCAGGATAAATGGGCACCTTATGCCCGCCCGGGCCACTGGAACGACCCCGATATGATGGTGATGGGTGTTGTAGGCTGGGGCAAGGAATATCACCCAACCTTACTAACCGCCGACGAGCAATACACTCACATGAGCGCATGGTGCCTCATGTCGGTACCACTGTTATTAGGTAACGATCTGACTAAGCTGGATGCTTTTACCATCAGTCTGCTAACTAATGATGAAGTGATAGCCGTTAACCAGGATCCGCTGGGTAAGCAAGCTACCGTGATACATCGCGATGGCGAGAATGGCATTATGGCCAAAGACCTGAGTGATGGCTCGAAAGCTGTTGGGCTGTTCAACACCGGCGATATTGGTAAGCAAAGCATGGTACTAAGCTGGAAAGATTTGGGTATCAGCGGTAAATATATTGTTCGCGATCTGTGGCGACAAAAAGATCTGGGCACTTTTGATGGAGAGTTTAAAACCGATGTGGCGCAGCATGGTGTAGTGATGGTGAGTTTGCGGAAGGCAAAGTAATCATAAACGAACCGCCGCCATCTTGTCATTTCGATAGCGCATGCGGGTGAAATGCGGGGTGGGGCGAAAGAGAAATCTTATACGCGCGATAGGTGTATCGTATAAGATTTCTCCTCGCTCCTGCTCACGGTCGTCCCGGGTTAGTTCGAAATGACAAGCTGTTTAGAAAATGAAGAAAATAATAGCGCTTTTAATACTGATAGGCTTTGCAGCCACATCCTATGCCAAGTTCACCGACAGTCTGAAAAGCGAAGCTTACATCTCTCATTTTGGCAACCTCGTTAATATCAACTATCGCATCAAAACCGAAAAGAACGCCACCGTGGCTTTCTTCGGCGGATCGATAACCAACATGGTGGGTTGGCGCGATATGGTTTGCAAATATCTTAGCAGTACATACCCCGATACGCATTTTAACTTTATCAATGCGGGGATACCATCATTGGGTAGTTTGCCGCATGCTTTCAGGCTGGATAAAGATGTGCTGAGCAAAGGCCGTATCGACCTGCTGTTTATCGAATCGGCCGTGAACGACCGGGTGAACGGCACTAACGAGCAAACCCAACGGCGGGCTTTGGAGGGCATTGTAAGGCATACGTTAACGGCTAACCCTAACACCAATATTGTGCTGATGGCTTTTGTTGATCCCGATAAGATAGATGACTACAAAGCCGGTAAAATTCCACCAGAAGTACAGGTGCACCAGGACCTCGCCGAAAAATATCACCTGCCATTTATTAACCTGGCAAAGGAAGTAAACGACCGCATCGCAGCTGGTGAATTTAACTGGAAGGATGATTTTAAAAACCTGCACCCATCGCCATTTGGTCAGGGGATATACCTGCGCAGTATGAGGCAATTATTGCAGGATGAGTTAAGTAAATCCGCTCCGGCAAAACTTGTAGCCGCACCCTTGCCTAAAGCCACGGATGATTTTAATTATGTTAACGGCACCTACCTGGATATTCATCAAGCCATTAAACTAAATGGCTTCACCTTAAACGAGAACTGGAAACCCA
Source organism: Mucilaginibacter mali (assembly GCF_013283875.1). Classification (NCBI taxonomy): domain Bacteria; kingdom Pseudomonadati; phylum Bacteroidota; class Sphingobacteriia; order Sphingobacteriales; family Sphingobacteriaceae; genus Mucilaginibacter; species Mucilaginibacter mali. Next base: position 4,449,169 of record NZ_CP054139.1, on the reverse strand, counting down.
CAGATAGCACCCATACCCGCGATGGTTTTGTGAATGTACCCATGTTAACGGCTACGCAGGCAGGTTCATCATTAGAACTACCTTTTACAGGCCGTACCGTTGGCATCAGCATAATATCAGGCCCGGATGCAGGGCGTATCAAATACAGCATCGATGGGAAACTTCAGCCTGAACTGGAGCTGTATACCCAATGGAGCAAAAGCCTGCACCTGCCCTGGTATTTGATTTTAGGCGATGGCTTAAGCTCGGGCAACCATGTGTTGAAGTTGGAAGTGAGCGATCAGCACAATGAAAAATCTAAGGGCACAGCCTGCCGAATTGTATATTTCCTTGTAAATAAATAAAATGAAAAAGATAGTAATTATACCCCTGCTACTATGCGCCGCGATTACCGTTAATGCGCAAACATTATTAAAAGCCGATGGCAAAAGCGATGCCTACGCACTGATCTCGAAAACACTTGGCGGCGATGCCTGTGAAGTGCCTGATTGCGCGCACCCGGTAAAACACATTGGGCAGGAGTTTGATAAGCAACTGAACGAGTATGTTTTTGTGTTTAATATCCATGCTAAAGAGGACAATGACCGCTGCAAAAGTTTCGACCGGCAGCGGCTGGAAATTAAAACCTACGGCCCATCTGCTTCGAAGCTAAAAGGCGAACTGAACGAAACCGTAGTTTATAAATGGAAGTTCAGGATCGACAGCAATTTTAAGGCGCAGCCTACCTTTACCCACATTCATCAGATAAAAGCCGGAGATGGTGATGCCGGCGCACCGATCATTACGCTTACACCACGCTTCGGTAAGCCGGATAAGATGGAGGTGATCCATACCGGTTCATCTAAATCAACATCGCAGGGGAAACTAACTGAGGTTGACCTGGCCCCGTTTAGAGGTACCTGGGTAGAGGTAACCGAGCAATTGCATTACGCCACAAAAGGAACATACAGCATCAGTATAAAAAGAATAAGTGATGGGAAGGAGTTGCTGAAATACAGCAATGCCGATATAGACCTGTGGCGGGACAACACTTCCTTTTGCCGCCCTAAATGGGGTATATACCGTAGTTTGAAAAGCCCGGAATACATCAGGGATGAAACTTTGCGTTTTGCGGATATTTCGATACAGGAGTTGTAGTTATACAAGCTGGCAATTTAACCACAAAGGTCACGAAGGGGGGATAACACAAAGGCCACAAAGCTTTTATAACTTAAAATAAAAGGCAAACTTTGTGCCCTTTGTGCTGATCTCTATTTTATAATTCTTTGTGCCCTTTGTGGTTAAATTGCCATAAAACAAAACCGCCCATGCTTATCACACGGGCGGTTTTTATATAATTGAGCTAATTATTGTCAATTAATCCATTTCGGCATATACCGGCTTTTTGATGCCGTTATCGTATGCTTTAAGGCTTTTCTTTAAAATTTTGCGGGCCACGTGGATGCGTGTTTTTACGGTGCCAATAGGGATAGACAGATGGTCGGCTATCTCGTGGTATTTATGGCCCTCGAAGTACATGGTAAATGGCACGTAGTAATCTTCGGGAAGTTTATCTAAAGAGCGTTTGATATCGTCCATTACAAATTTCGATTCGCCCTGGTTTTTAGTAGAGCTGAATACCAGGTTGGCCGATGAGATCTCTTCAGATTTGGTTACAAAGGTGCTCATCTTTACAAAGCGGCGGTAGTTGTTTATGAACGTATTTTTCATAATGGTGTACAACCAGCCTTTAAGATTGGTGCCTTCTTTAAACTTGTTATAGTAAGTTATCGCCTTTAACATTGTATCCTGTACAAGGTCGTTAGCGTCATCCGCGTCGTGCGTAAAATGTAAGGCGTAAGAACGTAGGGAACTTGCCTGACGTAATACCAAGGTGTTAAATTCGATCTTTGTCATACCAGTTAGATGTTTTGATGTTAACATTAAGGCAAACATGATACCGTTTTGTCAGCGTATGGTAATCAGGGCCGGGTGTAAGACTTTTTATACAGCCGTTATATGCGCAAAAATATGCAGGGGAGAATTTTACATGTTGTTTCTAAATGGCTAATAAACAGGCTATTTGAACATGAAATGCAGATGAAATGATGTGGAAAAAGAGTGCAGCCGCTATTAAAACAAAGCGGATAAGCCGTTGTTGTTGACTTATAAATAAAAAAATTTAATTAATAATATTTACTTCGCGTTCCAGCGAAACGCCAAATTTAGTGTACACACTGTCTATGATTTGCGACGACAGTGCATAAATTTCTGTACCCGTGGCGCCGCCATGGTTCACTAAAACCAATGCCTGGTTCTTCCATGTACCGGTATGGCCAATTGTTTTGCCCTTCCAGCCGCATTGTTCTATCAGCCAGCCAGCGGCCAGTTTTACCATTCCATCGCCTGCGGGATAATTAACCACATCAGGGAATTTTTGTTGGATGCCGGCAAACACATCAGCAGCTATCACCGGGTTTTTGAAGAAGCTGCCCGCGTTGCCTATAGTGGATGGATCAGGCAATTTAGATACACGGATGTGCGACACTACCGATGATACATCTTTAATAGTAGGTTGGGTAATGCCACGGTTAATCAGTTCCTGTTCGATAGCGCCGTAACGCAGGTTAACGTTAGGGATAAGCGACAAATGGAATTTTACCGATACAATAATATACTGTCCTTTCAATTCGCTTTTAAAAACGCTTTCGCGATAACCGAAGCCGCAATCGGCCTTGTTGAATGTTTTAAATTTGCCCGTGCTTAGCTCAAAAGCACGGCAGCTTTCAAACACATCTTTTAACTCTACACCATAAGCGCCAATGTTTTGGATTGGGGACGCGCCTACCGAACCGGGTATCAGGCTCAGGTTTTCCAGCCCGGCATAACCGTGGGTTACGGCATAATTCACCAAATCGTTCCATACCTCGCCGGCGCCGGCTTCTACAAAAACATCGTTGTGGCTAATGCGGTGTTCGATGCCGCGGATATTCATGCGGATCACCAAGCCATCGTAATTGTTCAGCAACAGCATATTGCTGCCGCCACCCATTATTAGCCGCGGCATAGCCATCCATTGCGGATCCATAAACAGTTCCACCAACTCGTCCTCGTGACTGATCTCGGCAAAATAGCGGGCCGATGCTTCGATAGCGAAAGAGTTGAAGTTTTTTAAGGATACGTTCTGTTGGATTTGCAGCATGGTGGCGAATTTCGTGAAAATATTTCGGAAACCACCATATTCTCCATCACGTCATTGCGAGGTACGAAGCAATCTCAACGTAAGCAGAGTGGCATTGTAAACCTGAAAGTTGTGTGTAGAGATTGCTTCGTACCTCGCAATGACGTTACGGAATAAAAAAGCCGGGATGCTTACACATTCCGGCTTTTAAGCCCTCCCCGTCGGGGAGGGTATGGGAGGGGTGTTACTTAGCGTAAGCCACCGAACGGGTTTCCCTGATCACAGTTACTTTGATCTGGCCCGGGTAAGTCATTTCGGTTTGGATGCGGTTAGAGATATCAGCCGCCAGTACTTCAGACTGGGCATCGCTTATCTTCTCGCTCTCTACTACTACACGCAGCTCGCGGCCAGCCTGTATAGCGAAGGTTTTTTCTACACCGGGGTAGCTCATCGCCAGTTCTTCCAGTTCTTTCAAACGTTTGATATAGCTTTCTACCACCTCGCGGCGTGCACCCGGGCGTGCGCCCGAAATCGCATCGCAAGCCTGGATGATAGGCGATATCATGCTGGTCATTTCTATCTCATCGTGGTGGGCGCCAATGGCGTTGCACACTTCGGGGTGTTCCTTATATTTTTCAGCCAGTTGCATACCCAAAATAGCGTGCGGCAGCTCGGGGTTATCATCAGGCACTTTACCAATATCGTGTAATAAGCCTGCGCGTTTCGCCATCTTTACGTTCAAGCCCAGTTCGGCAGCCATGGTGGCGCAGAAGTTGGCTACCTCGCGCGAGTGCTGCAGCAGATTTTGCCCGTACGATGAACGGTAACGCATACGCCCCACCATCCTGATCAGTTCGGGGTGCAAGCCGTGGATACCCAGGTCGATAACAGTACGTTCGCCTATCTCAACAATCTCTTCCTCTATTTGCTTTTTGGTTTTGGCAACAATTTCTTCGATACGTGCCGGGTGGATACGGCCGTCGGTTACCAGGCGGTGCATAGCCAGGCGGGCAATCTCGCGCCTAACCGGGTCGAAGCCCGAAAGGATGATCGCCTCAGGGGTGTCATCCACAATGATCTCGATACCGGTAGCGGCTTCCAAAGCGCGGATATTACGCCCCTCGCGACCGATGATACGGCCTTTTATCTCATCATTTTCGATGTTGAAGATCGATACCGTATTCTCGATAGCGCTTTCGGTAGCGGTACGCTGTATGGTTTGGATAACTACTTTTTTAGCCTCTTTAGTAGCGGTCATTTTAGCCTCGTCCACAATGTCTTTTATCTGCATCATGGCTTTGGTGCGGGCCTCTTCGCGCAGGTTATCTACCAGCTGGTTCTTGGCTTCTTCGGCAGATATACCGGCAATGGTTTCCAGTTGCTGTACGTGTTGATTTTTTAGCGCTTCTACTTCTTCCTGCTTTTTAACGGCGGCTTCGGTTTGTTTTTCCAGGTTTTTGCGCACATTATCCAGTTCGCTCTCTTTACGGTTAAAGTTCTCCATGCGCTGGTTAACCGATTGCTCTTTCTGCTTCAGTGTATTCTCGCGCTGGTTCATGGTATTGTTCTTCGCGTTTATCTCCTGCTCATGCTCGGCTTTCAGCTGCAAAAATTTCTCTTTGGCTTCCAGCATGCGGTTCTTTTTCAGTATCTCGGCATCGTTCTCAGCATCTTTCAGTATTTTTTTCACCTTGGTTTGCGCGGCTACTTCCTGGTCTTTAAATAGCTTCCTGAGCAGGAAGCGCCCGATGACGATCCCCGTTGGGACGCCCATCAGCAGGCCGATAATTACATATAATATAGTGGTCATAATTTGGTTTGGTAAATAATAGTATGTATAGTATATAAATAAAAAAACCGCAACTAAATTTTAAGCATCATTATTGAAAAACTTCTTTTCTCAGGATATTGGACTTTGGTTGCCGCCAGATACTTGGAAATGGCGCATACCTATTACTTGTCCGCTGATATTGAAGCGTTAAGTTTTTAATAGTGAAACCTAAAAAATTTAACTGCGGTTAAATCTTAATTGCTCTGTTTAAGCTGAAAGCTTAAAGGCCAAAGCAAAAAGCTTTTTATGGCTTTGTGCTTTCAGCTTTACGCTTTTAGCTTGATATAAAGAACGATGTATTACTTCTTAGAGAAAAAATCGGTCAGTAAATTATCTAACTGGTACACTTTTTCAGTTACGGCAGTATCTTCTACCGTTACACGTTTTTCGGCCTTGATGGTTGATGTTGCGTAATGCAGCACACACATCGATAGCAGATCTTGTTTGTCCCTAACCGCGTAATTTTCTGTATATTCTTTTATGCGGTCGTTTATTAATTTAGCTGCCCTGCGTATAATTTCTTCCTCTTCCATGTTCACCTTTAAAGGGTAAACCCGGTCAGCAATATTTATTTTTATAGAGATTTCTCCCATTTGAGCGTGTTCACTTTATGCGTTATTTTTTCAACAACACAATGCACTTATCAATTTCCCGGACAAATTCGTTAATTTTTTGCTTTATGTCAAGGCTTTTTTCATTTGTTTCCGAAAACGACTTCGCCAGCTTCAGTACACGAAGCTTTTCTTCCAGCTCTTTGCTCTTATCCTTACTGGCATTAAACGCCACCATCAGCGATTGATTTTCCAGCCTCAGCATATCATTCTCCTCCTGCAAAGTATTGCAGATTTGAATCAAACGCTCCGTTTTATCTATGACTTGATTTAACTGTTCGGCTGTTGTCATTAATATTAATAATTGTCAATATTGTCAATGAGTTCCTCAGCGATCTTATAAGAGTTAGCAAAAGTAAAGGTCCTGCCTAATTTAGGCACCCAATTTCGCCCATGCGCAAGCCAGTGCCGGTATTTGAGTAAAGCGATGAACTCACTGAAACTGGTGTATGCAGTTCTGTCTTTCCAAATCTGTAAAATTTCCTTTTCTAATGAAACCCGTATTTTCTTATCACCTAAATTCCTTTTGGCCTTTACCAAATTTCTGAAGTCACTGCCTACATCTGTTTTCTCACGGGATTTATATCTCCTTTTAAAATCAGACATGACAAAACCTTCAACCGAAGCGATCAGGTACAGACATGTTAAATGCTCTAATTCTTGTTCATTATTATTAAAATGAATATTAACATCGTCTATACTCATCCCGGCAAATTTCAAGTTATTTGTAATTGTGCCCGCAGGATTTACAATAAGAGAAATAATTTGTCGCCTATATAATAAACTAGCTTCAGTTTGATCCTGATACCAACTTTCTACCTCGTCTAATGATTTTACATCGGCAGTAAGGGATTGTTTAGCCATTGATCAAATGCTGTACTAAAGCTTCAAATGCCAGTTTATTAAAACTGTAAAATTTTGTTTTGTCAGTTTTATTCGCGATTTCCCAAACATTCCAGTCTTTTTCCAAAATTATCGCATCTCCTTTTGGACCCTGTATATCTACCCGGCCATGAGCGCCTAAAATTAGTGTTCCTTTAGGTACAAGAGAGATAAGATCGTTCCCGATAACAATATCTAATTGTGGAACATCATATGAACCAATATATGATTCGTAAACATGTATATTTTTACGATCTATCTTCAGTAAAGATTCTTTTAAAAATGGAGAAAGCCAGTCGCTTACATCGTTAAATAACCTATCAACAGAACTTACCCATTTTTGCTTACGCAAAGTCCAATCGGTACGATTTTCATCATGGCTTTTCTTTTCTAAAAATTCTTTAAACGTGAGCATACCAATTTGATCTGTTTTTAATATAAAGTTAGTTATTTATTTCTGATCTCGGCATTTGCCTGGTTACTGAGATTATAAATTAATTTTTGCATTAAGCTTTCGATGGCTTTATCGGTCAGGGTTTTCTCGTCGTCCTGGATGATGAAACTCAATGCGTACGATTTTTTGCCGGCCGGTAATTTATCGCCTTCGTATACGTCGAAAACGTTCACCTCTTTTATCAGCTTGCGCTCGGTTTTTTGGGCTATTTGTTTCAGTTGGTTAAAGGTGATGGCCTTATCTACCAGCATCGACAGGTCGCGGCGCACCGATGGGAATTTCGGGATATCCTGGTTGGTGATCACATTCTTTTTCACCAGTTGCAGGATGTAGTCGAAATTAAAATCGGCATGGAAAACCGACTGGTCAACGTCAGCCTTTTTTAGCGATGCGCCATTTACCGCGCCAAATTTTACCAGGCGCTTGTTGCCGCGGGTATATTGCAAGCCGTAAGCCAGTTTGCTACAGGTCGGTTCTTCGGTAACAAAGTCTTTTATGTTCATACGTTCCAGCAAACCATCAACTACAGCTTTAAGGTTGTAGAACGATACCGGTTTCACCTGCTGATTCCATTGCTCGGCCTGGTTGTTGCCGGTCATGAAGATGGCGAAGTGCTGGTCTTCTTTGTATTTGTCCTCGGCTACGTGGTAGGTCTTACCGAACTCGTACAGTTTCAGGTTGCCGTTACGGCGGTTGGCGTTATAAGCCACCGCTTCCAGGCCCGAGTACAGCATAGTACCGCGCATCACATCAAGGTCGCTGCTTAGCGGGTTCAGTATCTTCACCAGGTTATCCAGGTTATCGTAATAAGATGACTTGGTGAGCGAGTTAGACATGATCTCGTTAAAACCATTGGCCGTTAACCATTCGGATATGGCATTTTGCACGGTATCCTTTTCAGGGCGCGAGGCATTGTTCAGCGATGCGCGGATCTGTGTAGGGATCTCGATATTGTTATAACCATAGATGCGCAGTATCTCTTCAATCACATCCACATCGCGGGTAACATCCACGCGGTATGGAGGTACTTTAAGCGACAGGCCTTCTTCGGTCTCGTTAACTATCCGGATATCCAAAGCGGTGATGATGCCGCGGATCTCATCGTGCGTGATCTCTTTACCGATCAGGCGGTGGATATTTTTATACGATACTTCCACCTCGAACGGAGCAACGGGTGCTGGGTAGTTGTCGAATATCTCCGACGATACCTTGCCGCCTGCCACCTGCTGAATTAACAGGGCAGCACGTTTTAAGGCGAACACGGTCATGTCAGGGTCGGTGCCACGCTCAAAACGGAAAGAGGCATCTGTTTTTAATCCGAACCTTTTTGAAGTTTTGCGCACCGCTACCGAATTGAAGTAGGCGCTCTCTAAAAATATGCTGGTGGTTGATGCCTTAACGCCCGATTTGGTGCCGCCGAAAACACCCGCTATGCACATTGGTTCATCGGCATTGCTGATCATCAGGTCGTCGGCATGCAGTTTGCGTTCCACCTCATCAAGCGTAGTGAAAGGTGTGCCTTCGGGGCAGTTCTTTACGATCACTTTGTCACCGGCAATGGCATCGGCATCAAAAGCGTGCAGGGGCTGGCCCAACTCGTGCAGTACATAGTTGGTTACATCTACCACGTTGTTAATGCTGCGCACACCGATAACGGCCAGGCGCTCTTTTAACCATTGAGGTGATTCCTTCACTTCAAGGCCGGTCATGGTCAATCCCGAATATCTTGGCGCCGATGCGGTATTTTGTACCTCAACGGCAATGTTCAGATCGTGGTTATCAACCTTAAATGCCGAAACATCCGGTCGGGTAACAGCTATCTTTAAAAAGGCCGCTACATCGCGGGCTGTACCCAGGTGCGATGCCGCGTCGGCACGGTTAGGCGTAAGGCCTATCTCGTACATGTAGTCGTCGTTTAGTTTAAAATAGTCTTTAGCGGGGGTGCCAACTACAGCATCCGCATCCAGTACCATAATGCCGTCATGGTCGGTGCCCAGACCTATCTCATCTTCGGCACAGATCATCCCTTCGGACACCTCACCGCGTATCTTCGACTTATTGATTTTAAAAGGTTCGCCGGCGGTAGGGTGCACGGTAGTGCCAACGGTAGCCACCACTACCTTTTGCCCTGCCGCGACGTTATGCGCGCCGCAAACGATAGAAAGGTCTTCCGCGCCGCCCACATCAACCTTGGTCAGGTGCAGGTGGTCGGAGTTGGGATGATCGGTACATTCCTTTACATAGCCTATCACCAGGCCTTCCAATCCGCCGGGAATAGCCTGCACTTTTTCAAGGCTTTCCACCTCTAAACCGGTGCCGGTAAGTATAGTAGATATTTCGGCCGGGGTTTTATCGGTAGCAATAAATTCTTTAAGCCAGTTATATGATATTTTCATTTAACTGCAAAGATAGGATTTTTGAGAAAGTCCGGAAGTCGGTAAGACGGAAAGTCCGAAAGATATAAAGTAAGGTTGCGCGGTTGCGCTCGTCACAGCCGAGAGTAAAGGGATTGTTAATTAAAACTCTTGAAGAACTCTTGATCAATCTCAAACACAGTCACCGGTTTAAGACCCAAGCGATATTTTTCGAATAGGTCGACTAATCTATCCCCATCAATTAGCTCAATGGGGGTAACCCCATCTCTGTTGGCCTCATTTCTCGCTTCTTTAGTAAATCTACCGGTAGTTGTGATTAGCCCTTTTTCACCTCGTCCTTGCATTGCTCCCCTAAAATCACGAACATGATGTGGCGAAACCGTTTCTTTATAACGTTTGCATTGGAAAACGATATTTAAACTTACGACATCATTTAGTTTGACGATACCTTTCCCATCTATTCCCTGATCACCCGAGCCACCAGTTATCGTGATTTCGTTTATGCCAATCTCCGTTAACAATCGTTTACAGAGTTTTTCAAAGCCTGAGGAAGATAGGTTTTGAATTATTGCGATTAAGCTTGAAGAGTGCTCTTCATCTTCGGTTGAAATATTCTCGAACTTTGGTTCCTCTTTTTGTGGCTTTGCCGGGGACGCTTTTTTTACGCTATCTTGAACACCTTTAAAAAGTTTATAAACATCGTCATTGTTAAGTTTCTTATCCAACCCTTTGTTTGTAAGTCGCCATAATCCTCGTTGAGCGTTGTCTATCAGACCAGCTTTGAATAAATAAAATCTAGCCCATTGAATTTGGTTTCTTACCCGTGATTGTCCGTTGGATGTGGTTTCCTCCATCTCTGCTTCAGTAATCTGGAGTTTATCTATTACTTGCTCAATAACATCTGATGAATCACCTGCGCCACCATTTGATTGAAGTATAGTTAATACCGGGTTGATATATTTTAAAAATTCAGGTCCTTTCATATAAATTCTATTAGGCGACTAATTTAGTTCATTAAACTATCTCATTTGCATATCTGCAAATTCCCGCATTTGCACATTCATTAAAGTGTCCCCTCATCCGCAAAGCTATAATACCCATCATCGGTAATGATCAAATGATCCACCACATTAATATCCAGTATCTGGCCGGCCTGGTGCAGTTTGCGGGTAAGGCTGATGTCTTCCTGGCTGGGCTTGCGGTTGTTTGATGGATGGTTATGCGCCAGTATCACGCTGGATGCCTGGTGCTGCAGGGCGATATGGAAAATGATCTTCGGGTCGGCAATAGTGCCTGAGAGGCCGCCCTTGCTGATGAGTTCCTTAGCGATTACCTTGTTGGAGCGACTAAGTAGCAGCATCCAGAATTCCTCGTGCGACAAATCGACCAAATGGCGACGTAGCACGTGGTAAGCACTTTTACTGCCGGTAATGGTATCGGGTGTTTTGGTCTCGGTCTCGCCCCGGCGGCGGCCCAGTTCAAGCGCGGCGATGATGGAGATGGCCTTAGCCTCGCCAATGCCTTTAAATTTAGATAGTTCGGCAATACCGGCCTTGCCCAGTTTATTCAGGTCGTTATCGTAATGGTGAAGTATACGCTTGCTTAGTTCAACCGCCGTTTCGTTACGGCTGCCCGAGCCGATCAGTATGGCTATCAGTTCGGCATCGCTCAAAGCGCGGCGGCCCTGGGCGTTCAGCTTTTCGCGCGGGCGGTCTTCCTCGGCCCAGGCTTTAATACTGATCTTGTTCTCGTATGCTTCCATAGGGTTAAAGTATTAATTTTCGCGGGAAACAAAAAGCGGGAGTGAAGATTTAACCACAGAGGTCACAGAGAAAGAAACACAGAGAACACAGAGGTAGTATTGAAGATATCGCATAAGAACTCTGTGTCCTCTGTGAAACCTCCGTGTTCTCTGTGGTTGAAAAATCGCCAACAAAAAAGGGATAGCGCAAACGCACCATCCCTTTTAATATGATTGCAGTAAACTAAACCTTATTTAAGGTTATTTACAAATTTAGTCAGTTTTGATTTGTTATTCGAAGCTTTGTTCTTGTGAATAACGTTCTTTTTAGCTAAACGGTCAAGCATCGAGATCACTTTCGATAAAAGAGGCGCAGCAGTTGCTTTGTCAGTAGTACCCCTTAATTTTTTGATCGCGTTCCTGGTGGTTTTAGCCTGGTACCTGTTGCGTAAGCGCTTCGCAGCGTTTGCTCTGATCCTTTTTAATGATGATTTATGATTTGCCATTGTTAGCTAATATTCTTTCTTAATTTTTCGGACTGCAAATATAAGGCGATTTATTTAAATAACAAATTCAAAATTAAAAAAAATGTAAAGCAATAATCTGTGTTATAGCAGCCTATGCTTTAATTATTGGCAAGCACTTTTACACTGAGCGCGTTTGTGCCGTCGGCGCCGCTAACCCCACTGGTGTAAACAATATAAGTTTTACCTGCCTGCAACGTGGTAGAAGCGCTTGAGGCCAGCACCGTGCCGTTACCGGCATTGGTAGTAGCAAAAACAACTGTACCCGCGTTCACTTCCATATAATCACTAACGGCTTTAAAGCCCTGGGCGGTAAATATGGCAGCGCCGTTTGCCAGTAAACTTGCCGATGCCAGGCCCGATGCACCCTGTACAAAACGTACCTTTGCCTTGCCGGATGACGGAGCGGTGGTATCATCGTGCGATGTAAGCACACTATAATTACCGGATGTACCCGCCAGGAAAAACGTGTAATTACCCGAGGCATCAATACCGGTATTAGTTGTTGCTAAAGTAGTTCCGCTTGCCGATTGTACGGCAACATCAACCTGCCCTGTATAAGTTAAGTTATAGCCTGATGCATTACCAAAACTAACAGCGCTTGTGGTGCGCAATACATCGCTCATATATAATTTGGCCGGGCCGGCATCGGTACTGGTGTTTACCAGCCTGACATTTGCTGAAACTGTTGCACCGAAATCGTAATCGTCATGTTTTTTGCACGATGTTGTAAGCATAGCGCCGGCTATACCCAACAATAAAAATTTAGACGTTTTGCTTGTGAGTGAATTGAAGAATTGTTTCATAGAAGATATTTAAGTTAAACAATAGTTTGCTATGGTTTTGCAAATGAATTTTTACCTTAACGATATTTTTTAACCTTTAGTTTGTGTCATTGGGCTTTTTTCTGCAAGAGCCATGGCCTGTAGTTGAGCCTTTAACTTTATAAATGACTAAAAAACAACTACTTTCGGTTATTATAAATGAATAGATTTTTTATCACTTTTATTTGCATAGCGCTGCTGCTGGTCTGCTCATCCTGGGGCTTTTTCGCGCATCACCGTATTAACAGGCTGGCTGTTTTTACGTTACCAAAAGGCATGACGGGCTTTTATCAAAGTAATATCGATTACCTGACCGAGCACGCAGTAGATCCCGATAAACGCCGGTATGTAGATTCGCTGGAGGCGCCCCGCCATTTCCTTGATGCCGATCATTACGGCAAGCAGCCATTTACCCGCCTGCCGCAAAACTGGTACGATGCGGTGAAGAAGTACTCGGTTGATACCCTTGATAAATATGGCACGGTCCCATGGGTTATTCAATATCATTATTACTGGCTGGTAAAAGCATTTAAAGCGCACGATACATCGGCCATCCTGAAGACATCGGCTAACATCGGCCACTATATTGCCGACGCGCATGTGCCTCTGCATCTCACTGTTAACTACGATGGGCAACTGACCAATCAAACCGGCCTGCATGCCCTTTGGGAAAGCCGCCTGCCCGAATTATTCAGCGATAAATATAACCTGTATGCGGGCCCGGCTAAGTATATCGATAACCCGCTGACCGAAGCTTTTAAAATTTGCCGCGAATCATTCCGCTGTACCGATTCTGTGCTTATACTGGAGCGAAAACTAAACGCGGCCTTCCCGCCCGATAAAAAATATGAAATGACCATGCGCGGCAAGCGTAAGGTTAAAGATTATTCGGAAGCGTATAGTGCTGCCTATCACAAAATGCTGAACGGTATGGTGCGCCGCCGTATACAGGCCGCGATATTATCGACAGGTAGTTTTTGGTATTCGGCCTGGGTGGATGCCGGTCAGCCTGATCTGAATAAATTGATAGATAAACCGCTCACCACCGAACAAAAACAGCAGTTGATGCAGGAAATGGCTTTATATAAAAGCGGGAAATTATTAGTTTTGACTAACCATTAACGCTAATTATGATCAGGAAATACGCCCATTTTGCTGTAATCTTTATTTTGATATTGTCGGCTATCATTACAAAGGGTAATTCGCCCCGCGTGGGCGGTCAACAGGATAGCGAAGACAAGATAAGGGGTATAGTAAGCGCTTTACCCGAAGTGAAAAAATACCTGAAGGATAACAAGGAACTGCACCCCCTGGTATACTTTTTTAAGGGCCCTACTACAGACCTGCCCTATTATTGGGTAAAGGTGGGCATAAGCAGCGGCGATAAATTTTGGCCAAGCCATCACTTTCTTATTCAGCCTAAAACCTATAAGGTGTTTTACCGGGATATGATGGCCAATAGTATGGATCCTAAAAACTCTATTATAACTTTAGAGCAATGGCGTAAATACCGATCCACACCCGGGTACCAGAAAATGCATACTTATAAAAACGGGAAGTTGGTGCTGATGCAATAGGTAATAACCATGGATATAAAGCGTGTTGCCTTTTTGGTTTTTCTGTTTACGTGTCTTTTTGCTATAACTACATACGGTCAGCCGCTGTTATCTAAAGCTCAAAAGGAAAAACTGGAGAGTGTGGTATTGGCCAAGGTAAACGTTATTGGGGAAGTAAAGGATTCTATGCGCAGCCACCATCGTTCGAAGCCAATGCTCATGATAGAGCGTGAGCCGGATAGTACATTTAAATATTATTCTGTAGCAATGGGCGTCAGCAGCTTCGATCAGTTCCGTACAACCGGGCGGTTTTGTGTAGATCCTAAAACATTTAAGGTATACTTTTGGGATGTATTTGCCGATGATATGGGCTTTTCAAATTCGGCCATTATACCGGTACAGCAATGGCGCATCTTAAAAAAAACATCTGGCTGGCAAAAACCACATACCTATCGTCATGGAAAATTAGTAGTTTTAACTAATTAACTATTTGATTATATGGTACGTAAAAAGCCAGGCCCGCACAAAAAGCAACCCATTGAATGGCGCAGCCACGAACCCAACAGGCTGGAAACCTTTAGCGACGCGGTTTTCGCTTTCGCGCTTACGCTCATCATCGTTTCTATCGAGGTGCCCCGTACTTTTAACGAGTTGTTTGAAACCCTAAAGGGCGGGCTCAGCTTTGCGGCCTGCTTTGCTATGCTTTTTCTGATATGGAATAGTCAGAACGTTTTCTTCCGCCGTTATGGTTTAAATGATCCGGTTACGGTTACGCTAAACGGGATCCTGCTTTTTGTGGTGTTGATTTACGTTTATCCCATGAAGTTTTTATCGCAACTACTGTTTACAGGCGGCACCTATACGCATAACGGCGAAAAGATCAAAATGATAGGTACCGACCAAACCTGCACGCTGATGATCATCTACAGTATTGGCTATAGCGTTATTTACCTGTTGTTCTTCCTGATGTATTTAAATGCCCGCAAGCAATCCGAACATTTGGAGTTAACCTCTAAAGAGGCTTTTGAGACCAATACCATCGCTTATATCAACCTGATCAGCGCGCTGATTGGTGTTGTAGTTATATTGATTGCCCTGATGTTGCCACAAGGCTATAATGGCCTGTCAGGCTTTTTCTATTTCCTGATACCGATCAGCTATTCGGTTTGGTTTAGTTACCGGGGTAAAAAGGGGCGGTTGTTATTTGGGGAGTAGAACACAACGTATGCTGCTTTCGTCATAGAAAGCAGCATGACGTAATGAATAGATTTAGAATGACGATTGGGTTTACGCCACCTTCTTCCTGCTTTTAAACGCCGCTATAAATGCCGGTATAACCGATACCAGGATGATAGCGATACCCACCAGCGAGAAATGCTCTTTAAAGAAAGGTACTGTCCCCAACCAGTAACCCGCAAACAGGAATATAATGATCCACGATGCGCCGCCAACAATGTTGTAAATGCTATAGCGTAAAAATGGCATACGGCCCACACCAGCCACAAATGGGGCGATGGTGCGGATGATAGGTACAAACCTGCTGAAGATAACCGCTTTACCGCCATGTTTATCAAAAAAGGCTTTGGTTTGCAGGTAGTAATCCAGTTTTAATACTTTGTTATTTTCTTTAAATACCTTTGGGCCAAGGTAACTGCCCAACATATAGTTAACCGTATTACCCACGAAGGCCGCTACTATTAATATTAACGCCAGCAGGTAAATATTCAAACCTGTGTTACCGGCCGCGATCAATGCACCAGCCGCGAACAGTAAGGAATCGCCGGGCAGGAACGGGGTAACCACAAAGCCGGTTTCGGCAAAAATAATTATGAACAGTATCAGGTAGGTTAGCGTATGATACTGGCTGATGATATCCGCCAAATGCTTATCAATGTGCAGGATAAAATCGATGAGGTGTTTAATGATCTCCAAGGGGAATATATTTTGATGGTAAAGATAGTTTTTCGAGATGAAAGGTAAAAGGCGAAAGGTAAAAGGTTTGGCAGAAAGCCGCAACAATCTTTTACCTTTCGCCTTTTACCTTTAAGCTTAAAATTACCTGTTAATTATCATCGCCGAGCCAAAAGCCGCACTATCCGTACGTCCCACAACTCCCTTTGTATACAGGGTGTACAATCGTCCATCCTGTATGGTAGTTTTGGGCAGGTCGGTTAATACAGTGGTGGTATTGGCCTGGCATACTTTCAAATCGTAGATGCCGGCGGGCAGTTCCTGGTAGGTGGTAACGGCCTTAAATCCCTGATTTTTAAAGGCTAAAGTGCCGTTGGCGTAAATGTCAACATTTACTGTACGGGCCGATGCATTGATAAAACGCAGCTTACCCCGGCCTAAGCCAGGCGCCGAATCGGTATCGGTTACAAAAATGGTGGTGCGGGTGTTATCAGATAACAGGCCCGTAATAAATATCGAATACCTGGTATTAACCCTAAGTGCGGTGTCTTTTGAAAAAATTGTTTCGTTTTTATAGTTCCTGATCTGTAGCGGGGTAGCTAACGAAGCCAGGTAAATATACCCTGATGGGTTAGCATAGGTATAATGTTTGGTGTTTTGCTGTCGCAGGGCGATAAACAGGTCTAAAGGATAGGTATCAGGCCCAACATTTATAATGTTTAGCTGTGTGTTCAACCCGGTTAGCGAAGCCGCGTTTTCTTTGCCGCACGATGAAAGCATAGGGATTACCATAACCACCGCCATCAATATAACCAGTGCCGATAATACCCTGTTGTTGTTTTTTATACCCATATTGCTTATCTGCTTAAAGTTATACTTACGCCAAAGGCATTTTTGCCGCTACCGGTACGCGATCCCCTGGTTAACAGTGTATAGTAGCTGCCGGCCTGCACAATTACCGAGTCGGTGAGTATAGGTGTGGTTGTGCCCGCCAGCATCACTTTTATCTTTTTTTTGCCGGCGCCTACGCCCTGGAAACCGGTATAATCTTTAAATGTTTTGTTTTTAAACGATAGCGTATCGCCTACAAAAATATCATAGCTTGGGGTTCCGGGCGATGCCTGCACAAACCTTACCAGCGCGTTTTTGGCATTGCTGTTGGTTACAAAAACATCGCCTAAAAATATGGTGGAAAAGCTGTTATTGCTTTGTTGCCCGGCTGCAACCAGGGTATAGCTTGAGTCTTTTTTTGCAGGGTTTAACTTAATATCGGCCAGTACGGTGCGGTCGGTATCGCTTTTAAACTGGTATTGTTGCTCGCCGGTTAGCACGTTCAGGTAACCCGATGAATTATACAGGTAAATGGCCGAATTGGTGTTTTGCCGGGTGCCGTTCAAATAGAAATCGATAGCGCGGATGTCGGTTACCGCGTTAATTACATTTAAACGGGATTGGGGGCCAATTACCGGCGCGGCATCACCACTTTTATTGCATCCCCATGCTGCCAGCGCTATCAGGCAAATCATAACCGGGTAACTATACTTTTTTAAACTCATTATCAATTCTTCGGCGCGATGTTAAATATCGTTGGCCATGCAGGTAATAAACGCAAAAATAATTCTATTATTCCTATTTACTAATTACTTTTATTGGCTATACTGATCTTATGGTGTTAAATTTTCGAAAACAGACCTTTGTTATTGCCTTGCTTTGTTGTGCCGGCGCCCCATCATTCGCACAAACGGTATTGCCCCGTGCGGTAAACATCAGCAAAGCCTATCATAACGGCACCCGTGCCGACAATGGCAAACCCGGGCCAAAATATTGGCAAAACACGGCCAGCTATCGTATCAAAGTAAACTTCGACCCTAAAACGCGACTGATAAAAGGCACAGTTGATATCGACTATGTAAACAACAGCCCGGATACGCTTAACCAGCTGATGTTTAAACTGTATCCTAACCTGTATAAAAAGGGCGTACCCCGCGATAGTAACATTGTGCCTGAAGACCTGACCGATGGCGTGGATATCAGTAAACTAAGCATTGGCAGCAAGGATATGGATATGAAAAAGGTACGTATTATGGGTACTAACATGCCTATCCGTTTAGAAGATGTGATACTACCCGGCAACACCGTGCATTGCAGCGTTAATTATAGCTACACGCTTAACAAAACTTCGCATATCCGCACCGGGCAGGTAGATCCGTCGTCGTTTTTTGTGGCTTACTTTTTCCCGCGGATAGCCGTTTATGATGATATTGATGGCTGGAATAAATACCCTTACTTAGGGTCGCAGGAGTTTTATAATGATTTTTGCCACTTCAGCGCCGAGGTAACCCTGCCGGGCGACTATGTGGTTTGGGCAACCGGTACATTGCAAAATCCGGCCGAAGTATTAACTAAAAGAATTGTTGGATTGATAGATGAGGCCGGTAAAACAGACAGCGTAACCAATATCATTACCGAAGCCGACGTTAAGGCAGGCAACGTTACCACCACAGGCAGTACCCACACCTGGAAATTTGAGGCCGATAGTGTTACTGATTTTGTGTTTGCCACCAGCAATCATTATATCTGGAAGGCGGCAAGTTTGGTTGTTGATCCTAAAACAGGCCGGCGCACACGGGTTGACGCGGTATTTAACCCGGCGCATAAAGATTATTACGCGGTGGTTAATTATGCCCGCAAAACGGTGGAGGCCATGAGCTATAAATTTCCGAAATGGCCTTATCCTTATCCGCACGAAACTGTTTTTGACGGCCTCGACCAAATGGAATACCCCATGATGGTGAACGATAACCCGGTTGAAAATGTAGCCGATGCCATCGAACTTACCGACCACGAGATATTCCACACCATGTTCCCCTTTTATATGGGGATTAACGAAACCAAGTACGGCTGGATGGATGAAGGTTGGGCTACCATTGGCGAGTGGCTGATATCGCCCATGATCGATCCGAAAATTGTAGATCCGTATGGCGTTGAGGGAGTGGAAGCTTCGGCAGGAACAGAAGAGGACCAGCCGATCATTACACTGACCACGCAGATCAGCGGTGTATCGGGCTTTACCGATTCGTACCCGAAGCCGGCCATGGGCTACTTGTTTGTGAAAGATATGCTGGGCGATGAACTGTTTACCAAAGCCCTGCATTATTATATTGCCAACTGGCATGGCAAGCACCCGGGGCCTTACGATTTTTTTAATTGTATGAACGCTGGCGCCGGTCGAAATATGAACTGGTTTTGGAAACGCTGGTGGTTTGATAGCGGCGTCCCCGACCTGGCCATCGGCAAAGTAAGTAACGTGGGTAACAAATACGAGGTGCTGATCAAAAGCATCGGCACAAAGCCAGTACCTGTAGATCTGGTGATAGCGTATGCCGATGGCAGCACAAAAACTATCCATAAGGATATATCCTGCTGGGAAAAAGGGAATACATCCATCACCCTTAATTTTGAAGCCGGAAAAACGGTTAAACAATTAAATTTAGGCAGCACTTATACGCCGGATGTTGATAAAACCAATAATGTTTATATTGCAGGTAAATGATGGATAAACCATTGCAGTAAAAATTTGTCTAAACAGTAACTATTATTAACTATGATCAGGTCAAGATTTCTCACCCCACTTTTTTTACTTGTATTTGCCGCTGTAACTTCGGTATCGGCACAGTCTAAGCCCGGCGGCACGCCTTATGTTTTTCCGCAATTTGTGCAGGGCAGTGTCCAGCAAAAAGGAGGTGGAGTTACCGATGGTATGCTTAACTATAATACCGTATCGCAGGAAATGCTTTTTTTGCAGGGCAGCGAAAAAATTGTGCTGGACGCCGGTAATATTGATACCGTGGTTTTGCAGGGCAGGAAATTTATACCGGTTAATAATGTGTTTTATGAAAAACTGACCAACACAAAGGTAGCTTTATACCAGCAACACGCTAACGAAATGAAGAGCCGTGTTAAAAATTCGGACCTGGCGCAACAATCAAACAATACGGTTACATCCAGCCAGGGCTTCCGCAGCGCGGTTAATCAATCTTCAAAATACGAACTAACCATTAGCGATGATTATACATTAGACCCTCACGATATGTTTTGGTTGCAGAAGGGTAAAAGTTTTACTAACGCCTCGGATCTGAAGAAAATACTAAAGGTATTCCCTACCGTAACCGAAGCTGCAGCCAATACCTTTATAAAGGATAAGGGGCTTGATATTAAAAAAGCAGAAGACCTGAAACAACTGATCGTTTTTTGTAATCAGTAATAAGATTTGCTCAAACAAAAAGCGACAGGCTTTCGCCTGCCGCTTTCACGCTTTTATTAATTAGGGGAAAGTTTTTTACTGCATTTTATAAACCAATACTGCAAAAGTACCGGGGATAGCTTTGCGTGTGCCTTTTTCCATATCGGCTACGCTAAGGTATATTTTATGGGTAGCGGCATCCAGCGTTAATGTTTTGGCGCGTACTTGTGTGTTTAAAGTTTGTACAACGCTATAATCATTGGCTGATGCCTGTTTGATAATAGTTGTTGTGCCATCGCCATTTGAGCAGAAGATCAGTTTGGTTTCCGCATCGTAGGCAACCGCGTCTACACCTGTGCCAATAGGTACTGTGGCTACCACTTTTCCGCTGGTGATATCTACTACGCTCATGCCTTTATTTTCGCGGCAAACGCTAAAGGCGCGGTTATTTTTCAAATCGAGCGCGACACCGGTTGGGCCTCCGCATGGGGCCAGGCTGAAGGTTTTAGTTACCTTCATGGTTTTGGTGTCGATAATATTCATGCTGCTTTTATCTTCCAGGTTGTTGTACATTTTGCCTTTGCCATCGGGTACGGCAAACTCTGGCGCGCCGCCCAGATCAACGGTAGCAACCTGCTTCATGGTTTTGGGGTCAACTACCGACGAGTTATTGCTTTCGCCGTTAAAACTGAAAACCTTGTCTGAGTAAGGGTCGTAAATGATAGCGTCGGGGCCTTTCGCGTCCAACGGGATGGTGGCCAGCGTTTTTAACGTATTCAGGTCGAACGCCACCATGGCATTGGCCCTGCCATCGCTGATAAAGCCTTTGCCCCATTTGTTTACAATGGCAATACCATGCACACCTTTCATTCCGTCTATTACACCTATTTGCTTTTCGGTAGCCAGGTCAACCACATTTACCATGGTACCGTGCGATACATACAGACGGTTGTTGGCTTTATCGATGGTTAGGTAATCGTAACCGCCATCACCGGTGAGTGGTATTTTTTTATCTAAAACATAAGTTTGCGCGCGCGAAAGCATCGGGGTAATGCTTATTAAAGCGGCAGCTAATATCCCCTTGACGATGTTTTTCATCAGGTGTTTTTGTTTTAAATATCAAAGGCAATTCTGTAGAAATACTGTGCAAGATCCATCGCGCATAACTATTTTAAAATACCGTGAAAACACGGTGTTTTTTCAGGTGATTATTGCAGTTATTTGCGGTACTTAGTCCTTATCCCAACCATCAAATGCCTGCTACACCCAGCAAGCATGGAAAACGAAGAACGCCCGCGGTTTACCTGCGGGCGTTCATTTTTTATAGTAATTTAAAGAACTGTTTGTTATTTCTTTTCAGGATATGATATCAGCCTGATCAGGTTTACGCCGCTGATATATTTGTTGGCGGCATCTTTAGTGCTTTGTACGGTAATCTTACTCAAATCGGCAGTATGCTCCAACACCTTATCAGGGTTTTCCTGGTTTTGCGATGCACGGATCAGGGTGCCGGCCCAAAAGCCATTCTCGCGCATTTGTACTTCGGTGCTGCGCTTTTCTTCGGCCTGGTATTTGGCAATGTCGGTAGCTTCGGCGCCGTTTTGCTTTATCTTGGTTATTTCGTCCATTGTAGCGGCTATCAGTTTATCTACATTGGCCGGAGCACAGGTGAAATAAACCGTAAGACTGTAGCGGCTCATCGGCAGTTTGGAGTAACCTGCACGCACCCCTGGCGAGTACACACCGCTTTCCTTTTCGCGAAGGCGCTCGGTAAGCTTTATGTTCATGATCTCTTCCAGCGCGTCCAATTGCAGTTTGTTATCATCGGTATAATCAAAATCACCGCTGAAGACTAATTGCACATTGCTTTTATCGCCAATACCTTTATATACGTTTTTAGTCAACTGACCGGCAGGCGCATGGATGCCAAGGTTTTTATAGTTTTCCTTGTGTCCGGCTGATGGCAGGCCGCCCAGGTATTTTTCCAGCAGTGGCTTGATCTTTTCTACCTCAAAATTGCCAACAAAAGTGAATGTGAAACCACTGGCATCGGCAAAGCGGGCTTTGTAAAAATCGAAGGCTTTGTCAAGGCTGGCCATATTCAGTTTCTCTAAAGTAAGCGGCATGCGGCGATAGTTGTGGTTGCCTAATACAGCTGCTACGGTATCCTGGTAAACCTGCGCAGGGTCCAGACTGCGGTTTGGCAGCAGGGCCCTGGTTTGCGCTATTTGCGATTGCCAGATATCGGCATCCTTGCGTGGCTGGGTAAAGTACAGGTAGATCAGCTGCATAGCCGTCTCCAGATCTTTGGGCGAACTGCTGGCCGATACCCCCTGCGTAGTTTCGCTGATGTATGGCGATACCGACAGGTTTTTACCGCTCAGCATCTTATCAAGCTGTATCTGGGTCATATCGGCAATACCGCTGCTGCCTACAATGCCCGATGAGATGTTGGCCGATACATAATCCTGATCACCAGCCAGCGAAGTGCCGCCGAAGGCCCAGGCATTGATCAGGATCTGATCGTTTTTAAAATCGGTGGGTTTAAGTATCACCTTAACGCCGTTGCTTAAGGTTAAGGCTGTTGTACTGATGGCCGCGTCTTTAGTTTCGCCGGTAATTTTGCCGGCTGTTGGCTCTTTTTCAAGGAGCGGCTTTTTGCTCACGTTATCTACATAAGCGGTGATGTTTTTGCCGGTGGCGTTTATCCAGCTAAGCAATGTTTGTTCGGTTGGCAACTGGGCTTTCTCCTTATCGGGAGCTTGCACAATAACCACACGGTTTTGGTTGCTGATGAAGCTGCTGGCCAGCGCGTTGATCTCGCTCAGCTTAATATCACCGATATGGTCTTTTTGAAAATTATACTCAAACTCGATGCCTGGGATGGCCTCATCCTGCAAAAAGTTTTGCTGGTATTCCTGTACAAAGCTTGCCGATTTGGTTTTGTCCCTTTCCTTATAAGCATTCTCGATGCTGGTCATGGCATTTTGCTTGGCACGGTCGAGTTCGGTTTCGGTAAAGCCGAATTTGCGGGCGCGCTCTATCTCATCAAGCGTAGCTTTAATGGCACCCTGTAGCTGAGCGGCTGATTTTGCTACAGCCACGGTAGTAAATGCATCCTGGTTACCTAAAAAGCCCGCATAGCTGGCCTGGGCGAACAGGAATGGCGGCTCTGGTTTCTGCAGCAACTCGCCGAGGCGCGCGTTGATCATTTGGTTAAACAGGTCGACGCGGATGCTGCGCATGTAATCAGATTCGGTGCGAACGCTTGTCTCCGGGTGTTTTACCACGATCTGCGCGATGGTATAAGGATATTCCTTATCCGTAGCTATCTTAACAGCGGTACCCGGCGTAGCAGGTACGGTATATTTAGCACGCGGCTTTTCGCCGGTTGGGTTCTTTAATCCCGAGAAGCGGTCTTTTATCAGTTGCTCCACACGTTTCGGATCAAAGTCGCCCACGGCTATTACAGCCTGCAGGTCGGGGCGATACCAATCGTGGTAGAAGCTTTTGATGGTTTCGGGTTTGAAGTTTTTCAGGATCTCCTCTTTACCAATTGGCAGGCGCTGCGCGTAGCGCGAGTTGTTTAGCAATACCGGCAATATCTGCTGTTGCATACGTTCCTGCGCATTCTTGCCACGCAGGCGCTCTTCTTCCAGCACTACGCCGCGTTCGCTGTTGATCTCTTTAGTATCGAAGGTTACCATGCCGGCCCAGTTGGCCAAAATATCGAAGCCTTTTTCAAAGGTCTTTACACTGTCGGTTGGCAGGGGAAGCTGGTAAACGGTTTCATCAAACGAAGTATAAGCATTCAGATCGGCACCGAATTTCACACCCGATTTTTGCAGGTAGTTCACCAGTTCGTTCTTGGGGAAATCGCGGGTGCCGTTAAATGCCATATGCTCGGTAAAGTGGGCCAGGCCGCGCTGGGCATCGGTTTCCAGTATCGAACCGGCTTTGTTTACCAGGTAAAGTTCGGCGCGGTTTTTAGGCTCTACGTTGCGGCGGATGTAGTAGGTTAATCCGTTGGGCAGCTTACCAATGATCACATTTTTATCAACCGGCAGCACATCGCTTTTCAACTGGTCGATACCGGTAAGCGGCCTGTCGGGCGCGGGCTGTGGCGGTTTACGTTTAACCTGCGCGAAAACGCCGCTTGCCGCTATCAACAGGGTCAATACGGCTACAGAAACTCTTCTGTTAAAGTTCATATATGTTTTTTACTGATTTACTACTAAGATGCAAAAGTAACGCGGTAGTTACAACGGACTGCCGGGATATTTATTTCCTGTGGCATTGTTACATCCGGTACGTGTAGAATCTTGCCATAAAAAACTTTCTTCAAAATCAAATTACGGGCTGGTGTTTTCACCGGGTTTTATCCCGTAAAATAGATGGGCGTGGGCACGGAAAACCTTCCTGATGCGCCTATAGGCGTGGTTTATGATTGCGAAATATCAAAGAACTGTTGGTTTTTGGGTGTTTGCCACGATGGTGTTTTGCCAAATTATATTTGGAGATCTGGATTCATCAAAAAAGCGGGTTTTGCAAAGATCGTACAATCGGCTGATCGTACACGCGTGGTGTTGATACAATATACGAAAAATTGGCGGGAATTAAAAATGAAAACGATGGCGATGCCTGCGGCCCGGGCTTTACGGTCCAAGTCCTCGCCAGGCCTGCGCGCTTGTTCCACTACGGCTGTGGGCTTTCCCCTGCAATCCCTATCGCGGTTGTCTGGACCGCTGATTTTTGAGGATGATTATTTTGATTTCGCTGATTGTGTACCAACTATAGATAGCTATAATACTCCCCAGCCTGAACCGTCACATACCCCGCATGTTCTGTCTTCGCCGAAACAACCCGGACATAGAAACATAAATGATCTCAAATACCACTTATCTTCAAAAAGCACTTCTGCCCGGTATGGGCATCTATCTGATGCTTCTAAATAAAATTCTACTAAACCGGTATTTATCTCATTCTTGCCTGTTATTGTAAATTGCCAAGCGTCATTGTTTAAAACATATCGTTGCTCAAATGACGGATGCAGAATATTGTTTTCTAAAAGATATTTTAAAGTATCCGTGGCGTTGCGATTCGCCTTAAAAACTTCTAATACATTGCTTAATAATTCAATGGCGTCCATTTTTGATAGTTAAATTGATAAGCTGGCGCAAGTTTAAGGGGTGGTTGAGTAGTTGCTTAACTTGTGTCTTGTCCATCGCGGAAGTTTATAAACTTCGACAAATGACACCCACAGGTTACGCTGCGCTAAACCTGCGGTAGCGGAGTGTATTTAACAGGCAGATCATTATAAAAATCATCTATCAGTTGCTGGCGGGTGTAGGGCTTGTTCATGTGCAAAATTTGTATTCGCCTTATTCAGACGTGCCGCTTGAAATGATAAGGAGGCGTTTAATCTTTCAAATTACAATCTGTATAAGTTAGCTTATATTCTCATCAAACCGTATCAGCTTTTCTCCTAACAAATAATCCAATTGAAGGCTGTCAATAATCGTGTGAGTGATAGTTCCTTTTAAATGGAGCCGGTTATCGTATGTGTGTTGATTAATTATTCCAAGTATATGATAAAGGCCAGCTTTATGTTCTATGCTGTGCTTTTGAGTTAGATATTCATCTATTAATTTTATTAAAGCCTGTTTTTGCGTCTCAAAGATTTGTCTTTCCATACTATCAAATTACTTTAGATGCGTAGAGATTATTAATATTCTGTTTATTTTAAAAGGCATTAATGAGCTCCCGTTGGTCGGTTGTCTTCGTGCCTCGCAATGGCAGGATGCCTACCTACTTCACCGCATCCTCCACCAGCTTCTTCAACTCCGCCTCGTGGTTTAGCACACTTTGCTGGCCTATGCTCATGGCCATTTGGTTAATGATGGGCTGCTTTTGCAGAAGTTTTAATCCTACTGGGCTTTTGTAAAAGGTGGTCATTTGCTTTAGTTCGGCTTCGGTAAATTCACGGGCATACATTACGCATACATCATGTTTCAGGGCATCCCAGCTACAGTATTTGGTTAAAAAGGGTGTCATGGCTTTTGTAAAACCAGCGCGTTTATCTTCAGGCACCCGTATGCTATACTGAGCGATAATGCCGGGGATGCTTTTGTCAAATTGCGCATTTACTCCCGATGCGATCAGCATATCTTCGGCTGCTTTCAGAGCACTGGCTGTGGGCGGACCGGTTTGCGCTTTGGCATTTATCAAACCCAAAAACAGTATTCCGGTAAATAGTATCAATCGGCATCCAACCTTCATCATATCATTATAAGTTTAATGGCTGCGGAACTAAAAAGGGTTAATCACATTAAAATATTGTCATGCTGAGTAATATAATCCCGGCGACCTCTAATGGTTTTTATGACATGCCGATGAAAGCCCCCTCTAAATCTCCCCCAAAGGGGGAGACTTTGGAACCCTCTCCTCTGGAGAGGGCAGGGTGAGGCTTCAGCGGAAAAACAAACATGTCATGCTGAACTTGTTTCAGCACCCCATCATATAGGTTGGGTGTGCAAATCTAAACCATGCAAATGGGATGCCGAAACAAGTTCGGCATGACCTCCTATTTCTTCATTACACCTTAATATATATCTTCTTTTTATACAGCCACACCATCGGCAGCCAGGTTAAAAACACATAAATAATAGCCCGCACCAGCGATGCGTTGTATGGCGTAAAGAAAGGTGCTACGCCATGCTGGTAAAGCCAGGTGCTCATCTTCATATCGGTACCGGTCGGGATAAAATCGACCACGCCCTGCAAAATATCACCCCAAACAAAGGCGGCAATGGCGTTCATGCCGAACACTACCAATATCCAGGCATATTTTTGGTGGCCCTGTACATCTATCAGCCAATAAGTAAAGGCCAGCGCGATGGTGGCCAGACCGCCGCAGTATAATACAAAACTGCTGGTCCACAAAGCTTTGTTGATAGGGAAGAACAGGTCCCATATCAGCGAGATCACCACGGCGGCTACGCCATACACAAACAGCCAGGTTACCTTTACGCTGTTCTCGCGGTCGGGGCGTTTTAGCCAGCTGCCCACACGGATACCGAACAAGCCGGTGCCCAAGGCAGGCAAGGTACCCAGCAAACCTTCAGGGTCCCACGTTTTTGATGATTTCCAAAGGTGATCGGTAGTAAAGATCAACCGATCCAGCCAGGCGCCCATATTGGTTTCGGGGTTCAGGTTGGCGGGGTTGCCATCCGGAACGGGGATAAAGCACATAATGATATAATAGCCAATTAACGCGCCGGCCATCACCCAGTCGCGGGTACGTTGTGTACATTTAATATACAGCACACTTCCAATAAAAAACACCAGCGCGATGCGTTGCAAAACGCCCGGAAAGCGCAAATGCGTTAAGCTGTGCACAAATGGGGTATGGTGATAAAACAACTGTATAGCCCAACTGATCAGGATCAGGGTCGCCATTCGGCGCAATGCCCCCAATATCATTTTGCCGTGATTAGCCGGATCGGCCTTTTTGGTTTCCATGGCAAAAACCGTCGAAACGCCCACCATAAACACAAAGAAAGGGAAAATGAGGTCGGTAGGGGTGCAGCCGTTCCATTCCGAGTGTTCAAGCGGGGCGTAGATATGTCCCCAGTCGCCGGGGTTGTTTACCAGGGTCATGGCGGCTACGGTAGCGCCGCGCATCACATCAAGCGATAGCAGGCGTTGTTTGGGTGCTAATTGGTCCATTGGTTAATATGTGTGATTGTGCTGTTGTTTTAACCGAGGTTAAAACAGGAAGCAATTTATAAATTTTAGCGGGATTAATGATGCGGGTATTTTGCGGTGCTTACCTTAATATTTGTACTACAAATGGGGGAGTTGGTGCTTTTGGGATGGTTTTGTGCTTGGATTAATGGTAGTCTGCTCATAGCCGCAGGGGCTTAGTTACTTTTTCTTGATAAAAAGTAACCAAAAATCAAGACAGCGCTAATGCTTCCTCTGCCGCACAGGGCCTTTGCCCGCATCAGGCAAAACCACGGTACGCAAGAATTTGCCGCTGCTCGCGCACCCGCTATGCCACCGCTTCAGGCAAATCCGCTTCCCCTTTCCTGCACACAGGCCACCATCGTTTTGCCTGATCTTGCCGGAAGCAAACCGCTGTCGGGAGCAAGAAGAGTAAGGCAAATCCGAGCGGAGCAAAGCTCCGCTCGGATTTGCCTTTTAAAAAGAGCGCGGGACTGTCATAAAAGCGGGCCAGCGTTGGCGGGAATGCCGTGGGCAGCCGCCTCCGGCGTAAAGCTGCCCACGCAGGGCGGGCTGAAGCTTTTTTATGACTTGGGTTTTTGGTTACTTTTGGGCCAAGCCAAAAGTAACTAAGCCCCTGCGGCTATGAGCAGACGAATTCTCATAAAGCACTGACCTATGGATGAAACTGGAATGTGGCAATAATCCCCACCCATACTTCCACATCCCCAATATTGTTTGTAATTTCGGCGCCATACCTGTTTTGCTGTGTATCAAATTTTTAAAAAAGAGATCGTTTCCTATCTAAGCTCGCTGGTGGCTTACGTTACCATCGGCTTGTTTTTGCTGGTGCTGGGCCTGTTTTTATGGGTCTTCCCCGATACCAGCATACTGGATTACGGTTATGCCGGCCTTGACAGCCTTTTTAATATCGCCCCGTTTTTATTTATGTTCCTTATCCCGGCCATCACCATGCGCTCGCTGGCCGAAGAACGTAAGGAGGGGACGTTCGAGTTACTGGTTACCCGCCCGTTAACCGATCTGCAAATTGTATTAGGAAAATACCTGGCCAGTGTGTTATTGTTGCTTTGCGCTTTGTTACCCACGCTTGTTTATTATTTTACGGTGAGCACGCTGGGCGCGCCGCAGGGTAATATCGATACCGGTGGTGTCATTGGTTCGTACATTGGCCTGTTCTTGCTGGGCAGCGGCTTCGCGGCTATTGGCTTGTTCGCTTCGGCTATCACCAAAAACCAGATCATCGCTTTCGCGCTGGCGGTTTTCCTGTGCTTCTTTATTTTCAGCGGGTTCGATTCGCTGAGCGGCTTGCTATCCCTGCAGGATTATTCGATACAATACCTGGGCATCACCGAACATTACCAATCGGTAAGCCGTGGTGTTTTGGATACCCGTGATTTGGCCTACTTCATCATACTGGCGGCCATATTTATTGCACTGACCTTATTTGTGCTGATGCGCCAAAGGCAAAAGCCGATGAATATGAAAGCAGCCGGTGCCTGCCTGGCCGGAGTGATCGTGCTGCTGATATTATCAAAATTTTCGTTCACCCGTTTTGATTTTACTAAGGAGAAGCGCTACACCATATCGCAGATCAGCCGGAATGTGATGGACAGCCTACCGAAACCAGTTCGCGTAACCGTATTCTTAAAAGGCGATAATTTCCCTGCCGGGATGAAGCGGTTGCAATATGCCACCCGCGATATGCTGAACGATCTGCAGGCTTATAGTCATGGCAAGTTACAGTTTGATATCATCGACCCGCTAAAGAATGTACCCGAAAATCAGCAGGATACTATTATTAAAGCCTTGAGCGAGCGCGGCATTGACGCCACTAACCTGAGCGTAAAAACCGATAACGGGCAAATGCAAAAGATCATCTTCCCGGCCGCTATGGTTACGGCGGGCGATATTGAGGTGCCGGTATCCTTGCTGCAAACCCGGGAGGGCGCCAATGAGGATGAGGTGCTGAATAACTCCATCCAAAACCTGGAGTATGCTTTTACCTCTACCATAAAAAAGGCCGTTGCCAACGGTCGGCCACGTATAGGTTTTACCGAAGGCCATGGCGAGTTGACCGACCTGCAATTGTACGATGCGCATAAGAACCTGGCCGATGGCTTCCTCTTCGGTCGTGTGGATTTGAAACAACTGCCGCTGGACAGTATGAAAAAACTGGCCTTGCTGGTAATCCCCAAACCGGTTGAGCCTTTTACCGAATTGGAGAAATTTAAGATAGACCAGTACCTGATGGGCGGCGGTAAGCTGTTGTGGAGCATTGACCAGGTTACCGCAGAGATGGATAGCCTGCGCCATATAAAGGATAACCAGCAAATGGTGTTCGGCAAAAAACTGAATTTGGATGACCAGCTATTCAATTATGGTGTACGCATCAATTACGATCTGATAGCCGATATGAACTGCGCCGAGATCCCCATTACTACAGGGGGCATTGGTGGGGCGCCGCAGATCCAGATGCTGCACTGGCTGTTTTACCCGTTATTCCTGCCCATGTCAAAACACCCGGTGGTGAAAAACCTGGAGGCTATCCGCAGCGAGTTCCCGAGTACTATTGATACGCTGGGCATTAAAAATGTAAAGACTACCGTACTGTTAACTTCATCGCCGTTTAATAAAAGGATCAATACGCCATACATGATGTCGTTACAGGCCCTGGAGCAGGAACCCGATCCGGCAACTTTTCAAAGCGCGCCTAAAATCACGGGCGTGTTGCTGGAAGGCAGTTTTAAGTCGGTATTCCTGAATCGCCCGGTGCCCGATAGTATTGGCGGGCATATTAATAAAGCGGCGGCAAGCAAGCCGGCCAAAATAGTAGTGATAAGCGATGGCGATATCTTTAAGAACCAGGTGGCTGCCGATGGCTCGCCCTATCCGCTTGGTTACGATCATTATACCCACAAGAACTACGGCAACCGCAACTTACTGCTTAACCTGGCCGAATACCTGACCGGAGATGCCCGCCTGATTGCGCTGCGTGATAAGGAGATACAATTACGTTTACTTAACCGCGCCCGCATTCGCAACGAGAAATTATACTGGCAATTGATAAATACCGCGGGGCCTTTGCTGTTGGTGTTAATATTTGCTATTTTTCAACATTATTTTAGGAAGCGCAAGTATGCGCACTAATTTTTTCTATTTTTGATTTTGACTAA
This sequence comes from Mucilaginibacter mali, assembly GCF_013283875.1. NCBI lineage: Bacteria > Pseudomonadati > Bacteroidota > Sphingobacteriia > Sphingobacteriales > Sphingobacteriaceae > Mucilaginibacter > Mucilaginibacter mali. Next base: position 4,418,138 of record NZ_CP054139.1, on the reverse strand, counting down.
TTACTGTTTATGAGATTTATTGTTTCGACATCTACGTTACTAAAGCAACTACAGTCGGTAAGCGGGGCGCTTAGCAATAGTACCGTATTGCCGATTCTGGAAAACTTTTTGTTCGAGATCAAGGAGGGAAACCTCACCATATCGGCCACCGATCTGCAAACCAGCATGACCACATCGCTTACCTTAAGCGAGGCTAAGGAAAATGGCCGTATTGCCATTCCATCGCGCATTTTGCTGGATACCTTAAAGTCGTTGCCCGAGCAGCCGATCGCTTTTTCGGTTGATGATAAAACTTTCGCTATCGAGATCAATGCCGGCGATGGTAAATACAAACTGAGCGGCGAGAACGGCGACGATTTCCCGAAGATCCCGGTAGTAGAGAACGCTTCGTCGGTTAACCTGCCGTCATCGGTACTGGCCGAGGCGATCAACAAAACCATCTTCGCAGTGAGCAACGACGAATTGCGCCCGGCCATGACTGGCGTATTCTGCCAGTTGACCCCGCAATCGTTCACCTTTGTAGCTACCGACGCGCATAAACTGGTGCGCTATCGCCGTAAGGATGCTAAAGCCGAAAGCGCTACATCGTTCATCCTGCCTAAAAAGGCGCTGAACCTGCTGAAATCGGCCTTGCCATCAGACGATGTGAATGTATCGGTTGAATACAACAACACCAGCGCGTTCTTCAAATTTGGTAACATTAATTTAGTGTGCCGTTTGATAGATGAGCGTTACCCTGATTATGAAGCGGTTATCCCGCAAAATAATCCTAACCGGTTAACTATCGACCGCCAGGCTTTCCTTGGTTCGCTAAGCCGTGTGGCTATTTACGCCAACAAAACCACGCACCAGGTAAGATTAAAGATAAACGGCAGCGAGTTGAATATCTCATCAGAAGATATCGACTTCAGCAACGAAGCACACGAACGCCTGAACTGCCAGTACGAAGGTGATGATATGGAGATCGGCTTCAACGCCCGTTTTTTAATAGAGATGTTAAAAAACCTGGCCGGCGAAGAAGTTGCCCTGCACATGAGCACCCCTAATCGCGCCGGCTTACTGTTACCACAAGGCGGCGATGAGAACGAAGATGTGCTGATGCTGGTTATGCCGGTAATGCTGAATAGCTACGCTTAAGTAATAAACTTAAATTATAGATCCAAAGTAAGAAGGTCCGGCATGCCGGGCCTTTTTTATGTTCTCCCTATTTCGTCATGCTGAGCGCGAGCGAAGCATCCCTGATTAGCAGAGGCACCTGCAAAGCCGCTCTGCAAGCCGGGGATCGTTCGCTATCGCTCACGATGACGCATAAGGTTATCTCAACAACCCCTCAAAAAAATCCCCTCTAAAATCAGCCGAGAAATGCAGTACATTATCCATATGCGCAAACTCATGCTGCTGGTGCGTGGTAGTTAATATTACACATTTCATCCCGGCATTTCGGGCGGCTTCGGCACCTTTGGGTACATCCTCAAATACCAGGCAATCGGCCGGGTTAACTTTTAACTCGTAGGCGTTTTTTAAATAGGTTTCAGGATGGGGCTTGCTTAATATCACATCATCAGCGCTTACTATCGACTTGAAATAATGGCGGATATTCAAATTATCCAGCACAAAATCGATATTGAACATAATAGCCGCCGAGCCAATGGCCATGGGGATGCCGGCCTGGTAAGCACGTTCTAAAAGTTCATGTAAGCCGGGCAGCAAGGTTAAATGCGGTAAAAATTCGCACTGGTATTTTTCTTCCTTTTTTACCGATATCGAGTCCATCTCCTCCTGCGAGAAGCGCTCCGAGCCGAACATGCGCACCAGCAGTTCCTGGTTTTTGCCATACATATTTTGCTTCACTTCGGCCATACTGAAATTGCCGCCAAGGTCGTTATTCAACAAATGGTGCCAGGCGCGGCTGTGAAAATCCATATCGTTGATCATGGTGCCGTTCAGATCGAACAGCAATGCTTTCGGGTAGGTATCCATATCCACAAATTTAAGGTTCTGCGGGCTTTTTTATGTCGATTGTATCTACTTTTTAGGTGCCGATAAGTAATAATGCCACAGCAGCATGGTAGCCACGGTACGATAAGGTTGCCATAGCGTGGCTATATCAACCAACTCTTCGCGTGTGGTAGCGGGCGCTAAACCTTTCAGCCTTTTAAAAGCGTTCACCGCGGCCAGGTCGCCCACCGGGAAAATATCCGCGCGCTGTAGTACGAACATCAGGTAAACATCTACCGTCCAGTTGCCAATGCCTTTCAGGGCTACCAGGGCGGCGCGGATGGCATCATCGGGCATGGTCTCAAATTTTTGCAGATCTATCTGCCCGCTCAAAATCGCTTCGGCCAGGTAGCGCACGTAGGCAGTTTTCTGGCGGCTAAAATAGCAGGCTTTTAGTTCTTCATTAGTCAACAGTAATACCCGCGCGGGCGTGATCTCCTGTATCCGTTCCCGCAGTTTATTAAGGGCCGATAATGCCGATGCCAGCGATACCTGCTGCTCCAAAATGATATGCACCAGCGATTCGAAACTGTTGGGCCGGCTCCACATGGGCGGGTAACCATGGTTTTTGATAATGCGGGCCAGGTCGGCATCGCGTTCGGCCAGTTCATCGCAAATGGAATAGAAATTGGTGGAATTGAATTGTTGGATCATGCGTTAGCGTATTTGACAAAATAAATAATTATTTTAGCATTAAATTAAGTGCGATGGATATCCAGGCAGAAAAAATGAATCTTTTACAAGCTATTATCAACACCGATGACGAGGGATTGATAATGGATGTTAAAGCCCTGCTATTTAACAGGAAGACGGATTGGTTTGATGAATTAAGTGCCGAGCAACAACAGGATGTGATGGAAGGCATAGCCGAAGCGGATCGCGGCGAAACAGTACCCCACGCAGAAGTAGTAAAACTTTTTGGCAAATGGGGCCTGAAATAGTCTGGACAAGAAGAGCTGTTAAAACATTTGGTGATAGAATAGCTTATCTTGAAAAACACTGGACCGAAAGAGAGATATTTAATTTTACTACAAGAGTAAATGAGTATCTAACTATATTACAAACCCAACCGGTAATGTTCCGTAAGTCGGCGCGACTTAAGCATACCCATATTGGAGTTATCATTAAACAAGTATCGTTAGTTTACCGGGTAAAACCACGAAAGCATACGATAGAATTGATCGCTTTTATTGATAACCGACAGAACCCGAAACGTAATAAGGTATGATATCTTAACTCATACATCTTATAAACAAAGTCAGTATCGTCTTGTTAGTCTGATCAGAGTATTTCTATTAAAATTGCTAACTTTTTTAGGAATTGACAATTTCTTTTTTCAACTTTACTGCTTATGAATAACCTGCCCCCATTAGCCGAACGCATGAGGCCCGCATCGCTGAACGATTATGTGGGCCAGCAGCATTTGGTGGGTAAGGGCGCGGTACTGCGCAAAGCTATCGAATCGGGCTCGTTACCATCAATGATATTTTGGGGGCCGCCGGGTGTGGGGAAAACTACACTGGCTTATATTATCTCCCAATCCCTTTACCGGCCGTTCTTCTCATTAAGCGCCATTAATTCTGGCGTTAAAGATGTACGCGAGGTGATAGAAAAGGCGGCTTTGCTGAAAGAACAAGGCGAGATATTACCGATATTATTTATTGACGAGATCCACCGCTTCTCAAAATCGCAACAAGATTCGCTGCTGGGCGCGGTAGAGCGGGGCATTGTTACGCTGATCGGCGCTACTACCGAGAACCCATCATTCGAAGTCATCTCGGCTTTGCTGTCGCGATGCCAGGTTTATATACTGAAACCGTTGGAAGAAAGCGATCTGCTGAGCCTGCTGGACAAGGCTATGAAGGAGGACGAGGTACTGAAGCGCAAGAAGATCAATATAAAGGAGCATGAAGCCCTGCTGCGCCTTTCTGGTGGCGATGCCCGAAAGCTGCTGAACATCTTCGAGCTGTTAGTTAATGCCTTCGCTGGTAAAAATATCACATTAACTAACGAAGTGGTGCTGGAGCATGTACAACAGAACATGGCCTTGTACGATAAAACGGGCGAGCAACATTACGATATCATTTCGGCCTTCATCAAATCCATGCGTGGCAGCGACCCTAACGGAGCCGTTTATTGGTTGGCACGCATGATAGCCGGGGGAGAAGACCCGCTGTTTATTTGCCGCCGTATGCTGATCCTGGCTTCGGAAGATATTGGTAATGCCAACCCCAACGCGTTGCTGCTGGCCCAAAGCTGCTTCAACGCTGTGCAGGTGATCGGTATGCCCGAGTCGCAGCTGATCATGTCGCAAACGGCTATTTATTTGGCTACATCGGCTAAAAGTAATTCGGCCACTACGGCTATCGGCACGGCTATGGCTTTGGTAAAGCAAGCCGGCGATCTGCCGGTACCCCTGCACCTGCGCAATGCCCCCACTAAATTGATGAAGAACATTGGTTATGGTAAGGATTATAAATACGCTCACAGCTACGAGGGTAATTTCACCGATCTGGATTTTTTGCCCGATGCGATTAAAGGGACACAAATCTACCAGCCCGGCGCTAACTCAAAGGAGAACGAAGTGCGCGAGAAGATGCGGAAGCTTTGGGGGAATAGGTATAAGTATTGAGTTATTTCACCCGGCGTCATGCTGAACTTGTTTCAGCACCCCATCACACAGGTCAGGCATGGAGCGTTTAACTATGCAAGTGGGATGCCGAAACAAGTTCGGCATGACGTTGATTACTTCTAAAAGCACTACTTCTTCGCCAGCGTATAACTACTCTTCAAATACATCGGCCCTCAACTGGCTTCAGTTTGTAACTGAAGCTTATGGATACCGGCCAGTCTGTGACTTGCCTCGTTAGAAAAGTCACAGACTTTATTCCATCCGCAGGCTTCAGTTACAAACTGAAGCCAGTGAAACCAATAGGACGCTACTTCTTTGCCAGCGTATAACTACCCTTCAAATACGTCGGCGTAAAAATATCATTCACCGGTTCGGCGCTTGGGGCGTGGCTGTTGCCGTCTATGTTCGATCCGCCTATCAGGATAGTATTTGGTTTTAACTGCGCCCCGTTCACGGTGATAACGTAATCGAAAGAAGAACCGCCGGCCATTAAGTGCCTGATGTATTTTAACGGGATCTGGATCTCGAAGGTCGCGTCGCGGTTGGCATCTATCAGCGCGGCGGCTTTTATGCCCAGGTCGTTATATACCGATATGTCGGGGTCGGTAATTCCTGCCAGTCCGGCTATAGCTATCTTTTTAGCCGCTTTGCCTATCCACTCGTTCACTATCGGTAAAAGGCTATCGGTCCGGGCTTCTTTATCACGCAGGGGTAATACGATCTCGGTATGCTCGGTCATGGCTACCAGCGGATAGGTGATTTTCGCTTCCTGCTTTTTATCAGCGCTTTTTATAGATAAGGTGATGCCGCCGTAAAATGCTTTTTTAATGGAGCTGTACTGATCGGTGCGCATTAGCAGGTAAAGGTTTTCATCGTCGTTGGCCAGGGTATAAAACAGCCCGGTGGCATTGTTATGAGCACTGAATTTATTGTTCCATTCGTTCGCCTTGCCGTCGGTTTTTATTACGGGTGCGTAAACCGCTTCTTTTTGTACCGATGGCAGCTTTTGTGCCGAAACAGCGGTTGCAAAGGCCGGCAATAAAATTGCCGGCCAATAGCGTAGTGTGAGTTTTAGGTTCATGATATTTTATTTTAACAGGTGGTGAACTGAATTATTTCTTCGCCAGTGTATAAGTAGCCTTCAAGTCAGTCGGACTAAAAATATCGCCGCCGACAGCCGATACGCTGATAGTCATCGCGCCCAGCGATCCACCACCACTGCTAAATGTCGCGCCACCGCCGCCGCCGCCGCCGCTTACCGATGAGCCGGCAACCACCATATCCCCGGGATTTAACTTTGCACCATTTACCACAATGCTGTAATCGAACGACCCGTTTTCATCCATCAGATGCTGGATGTATTTTAGGGGTAGCAGGTATTCAAAGGTCATGGTGCGCGTATTATCAACCATCACGGCCGCCTTCAGGCCAACTTCGTTATAAACCGATACGTCGGGATCGGTGATGTCGGCAATACCGTCCACCAATATTTTTTTGGCCGAACGGCTCAATTGATCGTTAACCATTGCCACTACGCTATCGGTATTTTTGTTTTTATCGCGCAGTGGGATCACTATGTTCGATCGTTCGGTGATGCTTACCAGCGGATACGTCATTTTCACCGGTTTCAGTTTTTTATCCTTGCGACTTTTGATCACCAGGCTTATCCCATCGTAAAATATCTTACCCAGGGCAGGCGTCTGATCGGCCTGGATGGTGAGATACAGGTTTTGCTCGTCGTTAGCCATTACATAGGTTAAAAGGGTAGCGCTGTTTTTTGCCTGGAATTTGCCGGTCCATTCGATTGGCTTGCCGTCTATTTTTATGTTAGCGGGGGCGTATACGCCTTCTTTTTGTTCGGATGGCAGCTTTTGGCCGAAGCTGTTTAAATGCATAAGTAGCAATAGTGCGCCGGTTAAAGTGAGGGGTGATGAAAGTAGTTTCATGATTATAAATTTTAGTTGATAATTGTTAATGATCTATTGACAGAAGCTAATCTACGAAGTATTCGTATATCTACGAAATTATCGTAGATTGATTTTGAGAATAGTAGCTAACAAGGAGAGATTTGGCGATGAGTTGCGCGAATTAGTAGACGAATTGAACAAAAAGAAGCTTGTTATTTCGACGAACATGGAAAGGACCGGGGGGGTGATTAGAAATCTTATACGATATGCTTATCGCGCGTATAAGATTTTTTCCCTCCGGTCAAGAGATAGTTCTCTTTCGCCCCACTTCGCTTTCCCCTCGCTGCTCTATCGAATGACAAATGGTTGAAATTTGGTACACGTTAGCTCCCAGGAGGGGAGGGAATTTTCTTTTAGCGCTTACCGCGCGTATTGCTTCACCATGCGGTCAACAATATCGGCAGTTTCGTTAGGGAAGTTTACCTTGATGTTGTTCCTGGTATTCAGCCAGGCTTCAAGCGCGCCAACGAACTGTTCGTCTATTTCGTGCACAACGGGCACGCCCAGCTTAGATGCGGCCAGGGCATTGCACTGCTGTTCGTACTGGCCCTTCATGGGTATCATCATTACCTTTTTGCCCAAAAAAAGCGCCTCGGCCGGGCCCTCGAAGCCACCGCCGGTAAGCAGGCCGGTGCAGTTGGCCATGCTTTGGTTAAAACCTTCATTACTTACCGGCATAATGTGCACATTGCCATCGCGGTAAGGCGTTTTATGCCTTTTGCTGAATACATGCCATTCCACATCGGTTTGCTTCAGGTATCCGGCCAAAAACTTATCATCATAGGCGGGCAGGTAAACGGTGTAATGGTCTTTGGTACTGGTTTCCAGCGCGCGGATCTCGCTTCGGATAACCGGTGTATGGATAAAATCGGCATAACGATCGAAATGAAAGCCGATATGATGCGTGGTTGGCGAGTAATATTTTAGTATCAGTTCGGAGAAAAAAGAGTTGCCCACCCGCGGTGTATTGGGCGATACGAACGAGCATTGATGACTTAGCGATACCGATGGCACCTTTTGCAGTTTACAGGCCCAGGCACTTACTGGTTCAAAATCGTTAACAATTAAATTGTATTGCTTTAACGGCAGGTGGTGCATATCGCGCCATAAGCGCGGCAGGTTCATTAATTTAAAAGTGGCCCATTTATCAACCCCGCCCTTACTGCCAAAAACAAAGCTAAATCCATGGTACCGGTATTTAAGCGGCTGCGAAAGGCTTACCTCGGCCTCGGTACCACTGATAAGCAGATCGACCTCGCCATATTGTTGCAACAGGGGTACAACTTCCCTCGCCCGGCTGATATGCCCGTTCCCTGTACCCTGTATGCCGAATAAAATTTTCATTGGTTGATATGCGCAGCCAATATAGGAAAGTTTGGGGTGGATTGTGCTCCTTTAGGAGCAATATATTGGTAGAGTATCCCATGAGAAACGTAATAGCATGCCGTAGGCAGGCCATATGATATACCGTACCTGCGGCACGGAAAATAATTTATGATCTTTTCTTCTACCGATATTTAACCCCGATGGGGTTTTATAAACAATCGTTAAGCTTTTACCTTCCAGCCTGCAAAAGGCTTTGGGGTAGCATAAGCCGGCCCACCGTTCTTTCCTGTTCCGGCTACCGTGGTTTCCAAGGCAGATGCCCCGTCTACCATAGCCCAGGTAATGCCGGTTAATGGCACTTTTATCCGGCCGGATGCCAAAAAACTTGCCTCGCCGGCGTAATTGCCAATATCTAAATAAATAAACCTACCGCCGAGCGGGCCATGCACATAGGGGCCTTTAAAATCGGGTACTTCGTTAGCTGGTTTATTGCCTTTTATTTCAACCGGTACCTCAAAATGCAGATCGCCACCGGATGAATGCTGCGCCTGTTCTACATGGTAACTACTGCCCGATCCTTTTTGCAAAGCATAAAGAATACCTGCCGGCGGTGTTTTCAGGGTGATATGGAAGATGAGATGCATTGGTTTTTGATATGAATGCAATTTACTAAAAAACCTAATGCGACTCCTGCTTAAAACGCTCCAGCAGAATGTTTACGTCAAGCTTGGCGTCCAGGTCTTCGGCGTCGGTTTTGTCGTCTTCGTCGGCTTCGGTATTAAAATCGTCGGGGCGATAGTTAAATATCTTCCACTCCTTGTTATGATATTCCAGTGCGCTCAGGCTTTCTACCCAATCGCCGGAGTTAAGGTAAAGCACCGATCCGGTGTTTTCGGTTGATTGTATGGTGCGGATCTCGGCATGGTGAATGTGCCCGCAAATCACGTAGTCATATCCTTTATTAACCGCCAGGTCGGCAGCTGTTTGTTCAAACTGGTTGATGAATTTTACGGCATCCTTAAACCTGGCCTTCACCTTTTGCGAGAAACTCATTTTAGGGCGCCCCATTTTGGTTAGGAACCAGTTGGTAAAGCTATTGATGAGTATCAGCGTATCGTAACCAATGGCGCCCAGCTTGGCCAGCCATTTAGAATGCTGCATGGTAACATCAAACACATCGCCATGGAAGATCCAGGCTTTTTTACCATCTACATTAAGCACCAGTTTGTTAAGCAGTTGGAAGGTGCCCAGGTTAAAATCGGCAAACTTGCGCAGCATTTCATCGTGATTGCCGGTAAGGTAATACACCGGCACACCCTCGGTAACAAATTTAAGGATGCGGCGCACTACCTTCATGTGCGTTTCGGGCCAGTACGATTTGCTGAACTGCCAGATATCGATAATATCGCCGTTAAGTACCAGGATCTTTGGTTTAATGCTTTTCAGGTATTTAAGCAGTTCTTTGGGGTGGCAGCCATAAGTGCCCAGGTGCACATCAGATATGATGACGATATCTACTTCTCGTTTCGCCATTAAAATTGAGGGGGTAATTGTCCGGCCGGTTCGGTAAACCGGAATATTAAAAATATTGAAATTTGCAGCCGACTACTCGTCGTCTTCTTCCTCGATGGTATTAAACTCATAAGGACTTACATAGAATATACCTACAAATAGCAGCAGGCACATTACAAGCATATAATCAAAATGCATGACTAACAAATTTTAACAAAATTCCGGTTTCAAAATTATTATAGTGTTAAGACTGAGTTAAATATAAAAAGTTGCATTTTGTGTAAAATAAATTTTTAAACGTACTGACAGACAGGTGATAAAAAACGTTTGCGATTTCCTTTAGGATAAAAACCGGCTGCGAAATGTATGAGAATTTTGGCGCAAAGGACACAAAAAAATAACAGGCAGTATGGTTTTTATACCGCTTTTTGTGTTTTTAAACGCAGCTATAGTTTTATTTTTTTTAAGATATTAACCAAGCCTGCGTCCGCGCGGTACGTTCCAGGTAGTGGTATCCATGGCGCCGATAACAAAAATGATACCGCCAATAAACACCGGCCATCTGAACGATTTAATGCCGTTGATATTGATGGTCCACGCGTTTGAATCAACCATGTTTACATGGTTAAGGTTAGGCCATATCAATAGCCCGATGATCATGATAACCGCTCCGGCTATCATAAAACCAATCGCAAACTTTTTCATACGTTAATAATTAAAGGTTTATTTATATAAATATACCATATAATATTAACAATTGTTTTAAACAATTATTGCCCCAACATTTTATCAATACGTTTTAATTGCTTTAAGTGATGCCTTAAATGTATACCGATAAACTTAAACCATTGCTTAGCCGTGAGCACGCCCAGGCGGGGATGGGCGACGCGGCCATTATTTTCGGGATTTTGCATCAGGCCGGCTATGGTATCTATTCGCTTGCGGCATTTAATGATGAGGTTGCGGGCTTCCTCTTTGGTGATCTTTGCCGCCCGCATTTTTTCGGTCAATACCTTAGGTTCCTTAATTTTAACCGGTGGGAACATGCCAAAAAACAGCACGGCCTTGCCCAGCCAGTTGGCCCCTTTGGTTGTAGGTTTGCAATTGCTTTGTGTGCAGCGTTCGGCCGCTATGGTTGAGCCAAGGGTAGCCTGCATAATGTGCGAATAAACCTCGGCATAGCTCCAGCCGCCGTTAGGTGGGGTTACATCAAACAGTTCGTCGGGGATCACATCCAATTGGCTGCGGTAAGTATCCATTGCCGATTCTATCGCCGAATATTCGGCGGCCAGCTTGCGGTATTTTTTATGTTTATTGGCACCGGCTAAATAATGCACCTTTTGGGTAAGGTTGGCATTTGCCGAAAACTCATCAAACTTTTTATAATTACCCGCGTACAGATCGGCCAGGATGGGCTTATACGGCCCCTGGAAATGCAGGCACGACATATGTTGCCGCTGCCCCGATTCCAGTATGCAATACACATCGCCCGATGGCGCGAACTCCACCTTTTTACGGTTATGTACCGACTGGTACCGCGCCTCGATGGTGTTCAGTACCGATATGTTATGATCGATGCCCCAATCGTTAGTGATGCTGTTGGAGTTGATGAACGGGATCTGGTTATCGTTTACCCACAGGTAAAGCAGCGTCATGTCGGATATGGCGGTATAGCCGAGGCGGCTTTTTTGCACTTCGTAGTGTTTCACCAAAAACTGGTCGTCCTGGTTGCGTGTGTAAGCAGCCACCAAATAATCAACAAAATTGTTCACCAGTTCCCGGTTCCAAAACGAGAAGTGCGGCGAGATCTGCCAGTCGGATGAACCGGTGTAAAAAGCATCGCTGCCCACAAAGGTCGACTTAAGCGCCGGATCGGTAAGACTTAACTTGCGGTTGGTGATAAAGATATCCGAATCGGAAGCGATAAAGTTATCATCGTTAGTAAGCACATTAGCCAGCGCGAAGTACCGCGCGAAGCAATTAAATTCGAAGTTATATGGATTGGGACTAAGATGCTGGTAATATTTTTTAAACTCAGCCAAGCGTGCGTCACCCTTTAAGACATCATCGCCAATAATAATAGGGTTATAATGCAGCGTTTTAGCCTTGGCCACATACGCGTCGAGGTAATCTAATTGGCGGGTTTCAAAAATATAGATGTTGTCCATTGGCTGTTTAGTCTTTAAGGTCTATACCAGCTTGTTTTAAAATGCCGTGGAGCGTTCCCTTTTTCAAATCTTTAGCGTGCATAGGGACAACTGTCCGTTTACCGTTAGCACGGTTAACATAAATATGATGGCTGCCATTTACACGCGTGAGTTCAAGCCCATGCGCCAAAAGAATGGTTATGATTTCTTTTGGGGTGTAAGACTTCATTGCTCAGGAAGCAAACGTCAAGGAGTACTCCAGGCTCCGGCTATCATCAGGCACCGGTTCGCCATCTGCTTCAAGACTTTCTACATAAAGTGATATCGCCTCTTTAGCCATGGCTATAGCCTCGTCAATAGTTTCACCCTGGGTGAAGCACCCAGGCAATGCAGGTACAGCAACACTAAAACCACCCTCGTCTTCGGGGGTAAGTAATATGCGATATGTCCGTTGTGTCATAATACAAAATTAAACAATATTTCTGTGCTATTATTGCACTTCGATCATCACAACATCAAAGTTAACTCCTTTAAACTACTTATTTGCAACTGCACATCATCCGGCTTTTTAAGTCCAGCGGGGTTAAAGTAAATGGCATCCATACCAAAGTTCAGCGCGCCGCGCACATCGGCTTCCAGGCTGTCGCCTATCATAATGCTTTCGGCAATGGTTGCACCAGCTAAATCAATAGCATGTTGAAAAATGGCTTTATCAGGCTTGTTAATACCGATGGTTTCGGATACCACAATGTGTGTAAAGTATTTGCCCAGCCCGGTGTTGCCGATCTTGATATCCTGCGATTCCTTGAAACCGTTGGAAATGAGGTGCAGTGTGTATTTCCCCTGCAAATATTCCAATGTTTCGTGCGCGTGGGGGAACAAGTTGGTTTTTGTGGGGCAAAGCTGCACGTAGGCATCCTCAAAACCATGCGGCATCACATCGGGGTGAACGCCCAGATCTAAAAAGGTTTGTTTAAAGCGGGCTTCGCGCAGGGCAGCCTTGGTGATGTTCCCTAAATGATATTCGCGCCAAAGTTTGTGGTTGTTGGCGGTATAAGTTTCGATAAATACATCGGCCGATGTTAAGCCGATATCATTCAGCCGGTGCAGCACAAATAATTCGTGCAGGGTTTCCTCGGCGTTTTTATCAAAATCCCAAATGGTATGGTCAAGATCGAAGAAGATGTGCTTGTATGTTTTGGATAGGATGTTTTCCATGGGGCAAAACTACTCATCCTGAGGGGCAATTTAACCACAAAGGGCACCAAGAATTTGCAATATCTTTAACACCAAGCACACAAAGTCTTTCTTACTTCAAATTATAAGTAAAAACCTTTGTGAACTTTGTGAAAAACCTTTGCGCCCTTTGTGGTTAAATTGCCACCATACTATCATCGCCTAATCCTCCAATTCCAATTGCCTGATATGCTTGATCAGGTTTACCATCTCCAGTTTCAGTGTGCCGTTGTACACTCCGCGGATACGGCCATGGCCATCTATTAGCAGCACATTTTCGGTATGCAGAAATTCATTGGCGGTTTTGCTGTAGCCGGTCTCGTCATCGGCAAAGTACGATTGGCGGGCCAGCTTGTATATCGCATCCTTATTACCGGTTAACAGCCACCATTTGTTATTGTTGATCTGCCTTTCGGCAGCATATTTAAACAGTACGGGCACGCTATCCCTGCCCGGGGTTACGCTGTGCGATACCATGCGCACCTTATCATCGTGCAGAAATGCCTGTTGCACATCGCCCAGGTTATCCATCATTTTAGGGCAGATGCTGCCGCAGGATGCGAAGAAGAAATTGGCTACGTATATTTTGCCTTTAAGTTGGTTGTTGCTGATGCTTTGACCTAACTGATTGGTAAAGCTAAACGGGGCGATGGTATGCACTTTGTCATAACCATTATCTCCTCTGTTTAACCAAACAGGGGTAAAATCGGGCGTGTTGTAAAAGGGCAGGTTATCATCCGCCTTTTTACTGTAACAGCCCGATAGCATCAACAATAAAACAATTACACAATAGTTAAACTTCATTGCTGTATTAAATTGCGGCAAAGCTTTCTGCCGATTAAACCATACTGCTGCCCGTCTTTCACCACATAGTTGGCGCGCACGGTGCCGTTATCCCACCACATTTGCTGCAGGCCGTCCTCGTGCCCCATTTTATAGCGAAATACCCGGCAGAGTTGTCCGCTGGCATACCATTCTTTTACGGTGCCGTTGTACTCGTCATCCTTAAAAGTATATTCAAACCTGGGCTTACCATCGGGCCACCAGCTTTTGTGGATGCCTTGTTTCAGGCCCTTGTCAAAATAGCGCTCCTGCTGTAACACCTGGTTGGGGTACCACCAGCGCATGGTGCCATTTTGCTTTCCATCTACATAAGGTATCTGTTTGGCAAAATCGCCGTTGGGGTAACGCTCGTAAATGCAGCCGGTTAGCGGTACGCTTTTATAGTAGCATACCCCTTGTAGCTGCGTTAGGTGCTTATCGCCGACCACCACCCACAACTGGTTATCGTTTTTTGCCTGCAGGTTGATCCATATCGAACTCAGCAATACCAGCACGAGTACGATCAACCCAATATCATTGCGAAACTGTGCCCGGCGTTCCATAATATCCGTTTCCATTGATGTAAGGGTCTGCTGCGGTGATATGATAGTGATAAATGCCCGATGGATAATCGGCGGTTACGCCGGTATGGCCATGATATGCGTCCAAATCGGCATTGGTGATGGTTTTGCCATTCTCCAGGGGGCCATAAACCGGGAAGCCGTCCAGCAGGAAGCCCACCAGCGCGTCTTTACCCTTATTAGCGGTGATGTAGGTTGGCTCCACATGGTAATGATAAACGCCCTGCTGTTGCGGGTGGCCGCCGTACTGATCGAAGCCGTTGGCTTCGTTAGTAAGCGGACTATACATGGCCGCGTATTGGTTAAAAATATCCACGCCGTTTACCGCCACACCCATAGCACCCAGTGGCGTAGCGGCATGTGTAGTAGCAGCCTTAGGGTTAAGGGGGATCTTAAATGTTGCGTCGGCTTCGGCAATTTTGTTGGGATTTTGGCCCCAAAGCGGGTTGGTACCATTGTAGGCCTCGTATTTGGTAGACGCCCAGGCAGTGCCGCTATAGTAGGGCGATTTATGATCAGGAAAGCCATTGGTTTTGATCACCACGTAATCGCCCTCAATGTAGATGTCGGTGGCGCCGTATATCTTTTTATATACAGCCGGTACATTGGTGCCAACAGTGCCGTTGGTAGCAGCGCTGCCATTAGCCGAGCCGGAAGTAGTGGTATCGCTTTGCTTGTCTTTTTTGCAGGCCATAATGATGGCGCCGAGCATCAGAATAGCAATCAGGGGTTTATACGGTTTCATAATTAAGGAAATTTGATCATTAGATGCCCGTGAGATCAAATTTCCTTCGGCAGCGGGTGCAGATATTTTTATAATTACCGCAAGTGCCTTATTATCAAATCGTAATTATTCTTCGTGCTTCATCGGTACTACTAAAACAGGTATTTCGGAATGGCGGATCACATGCTCGGCAACACTGCCCATTAAAAAACGGTCGAGCCCGGTCCGGCTGTGCGTGCCGATAACGATCATATCCGCGCCGAAATCTTTAGCGCATTTAATAATGCCGTCGGCTGTATCGCCATACTCGGTAAAGTTAGAGATGCTCATTTTGTCGTGGCCATACTTTTTCACAGCATCGGCAATCATATTTTTAGCCCGCTCGTCTTGCATGTGGTAAAGTTCGGGCGTTATCATGTCTGTACCGTTATCAAAAGGGATGCCCATAGTTGTATCGACTACAGGCATCGGGGCTGTTATTGGTTCCATAATATGCACCAGGCCAATATCGGCATTTAATTGATGGGCCAGGTTAAAGCCATATTCAACGGCATGTTCGGCAAATTTGCTGTCATCAATGCCAATCAGTATCTTTTTCATATGGGTAGATAATTTAGGGTGATAAAGTGTTTCTTATTATAAAACAAACAAGCGGGGATATGTTTTTAGAAAGCTTAAAGCTTAAAGGTATTCAGGAAAAAAGCTTTTCGCTTTCTGCTTTGGTCTTTCGGCTTAAACGCGCCGCTGCGCGCTATAGATCCCTACCTTCCCACTGCACAAATAAGCCACAAAACAAGCCACAGCATAATACAACACAAAGCTGCCGCCAAACAGCTCCATCCCCATAATGGTGCAGGCCAACGGTGTTTTGGTAGCGCCCGAGAATACGGCGATGAAGCCCAGTCCCGCAAACAGACTTACCGGGGCATTCAGGATGCCGGCCAGTGTATTGCCCAAAGTGGCGCCAATGTAAAACAGGGGCGTAACCTCGCCACCTTTAAAACCGGTACCCAAAGTAACAGCCGTATAGATCAGCTTCCAGAGCCAGCTGAAAAGATCGGCGCCGCCCTGCTGAAAGGCTGATACAATAGTAACCGCGCCGGGATATTCGGGACTTACGCCCAGACTTAAATAATCGGGCTTGCCGATAAGGAAGGTAAGGCCGATGATGATCAAGCCACCGCAAACCGGGATTAGCCAACTGATCTTGATCCATTTATTAAAAGTGTCTTTTATCAGATGCACCACTTTGGCAAAAGTATAGCTGGCCAAACCAAACAGGGCTGCTGCCGCCGCAGTTTTCAGCAACAGTAGTACATCCCAATAAAAATGATGACCGTAAAACAGATTGCCGCCGGTAAGCGCATCTATATGGTAAGGCGTGTGCGCAACACCCCAGGCGGCCACTGTATAATCGCCCACAAAGCCAGCCACAAGGCAGGGCAGTAGCGCATCGTATTTTAGGCGACCAACAGTCAGTACCTCCAGCGCGAAGATGGTGCCCGTTAACGGCGTGCCGAACACAGCTCCAAACCCGGCAGCTATGCCTGCGGTCAGTATTATTTGCTTATCGGCAGCATCAAGCTTAAATATCCCTGCAAAGAGGTTGGCCAAACTACCGCCAATTTGCACCGCCGTACCCTCGCGCCCGGCCGAGCCGCCGAACAAGTGGGTGATAACCGTAGTAACTAAAATAAGTGGGGCCATGCGCTTAGGCACCCCAGCGCCCGGCTGATGGATCTCGTCGATGATCAGGTTATTTCCCTTCTCGGCCGATGCGCCGTACCATTTATACAGCAGGTGTATCCCAATACCCGCCAGTGGCAGCAAGTACAGCAACCAGGTATGATGAAAGCGGAATTGTATAGCCCAGTTTAGCAGCCATAAAAACAGGGCTACCATGCTGCCAATAACGATAGCAACAGGCACAGCAACCAATACAGGACGAACAATAGATTTTGAAAAGATTTTTTTAAGCATAGCCTACAAGCAAATAAATAAAACTTATTTGGGTAGGCGTCATCAGCTTTGCAGCGGTTCAATTAGGTGGAACACCATCACCTTGTGTTGCAAAGATGTAGAAAAGTCGGGAAGTCTGCAAGTGGGGAAGACCGAAAGATGTTTGGCGGTTTGAGGACGGTCATTCATACGATCGCGGCTGCGGCACGAGGGGACTCACCCGGTCCTCGCTTCGCTGGGCCACCCTCTCTTGCCGAAGGCAAGAGAGGGGAAAATGCTATTTCGGATATCCCAAATCCCTCTTTACGCGAAGCGTAGTCGGGGTGGGTACTCGCGTCATAGTAATGACCCGGTGGGTTACTAAAACCTCACATTTAAACTCGCCAAAAAGTTAACAGGTGCCTGCGGGAAGAAGTAGTTATAGTTAACCACCTTGCCTCCCTCAATATCCGGATAGGTAGCCCCGTCGGACACGTACTTTTTGCTGAATACGTTGTTCACCAGCAGGCCCACGCCTACATTTTTAACTCCTTTAAAGCTGAAATTATAGTTCAGGCGCACATCGTTCACAAAAAAGGCATCGATCGATCGGCTTTTGGCAGATGTGTTATCCAGGTACTGGCGGCCAACATATTTACTAATGAAAGCGATATCTGTATTCTTCACCGGCTGCCAGCTGATGGTGCTCGACCCGGTCAGGTTTGGCGAGTAAGCGATATCTGTTTTGTTGTACTGGGTAAGATCGTTGGTATCGGTATCGTAATTGTACAGGTACTGCTTAAAGTTTTTCACCTTATTGGTGCTAATGGTAGCATTTACCGACCATACCAGCGAGGGCACAAATTGGTAACGGCCGCTTAGCTCCACACCCGCGCGGTAGCTATTATCGATATTGGTGCGGATAGCTTCGCCCACATCATTTAACGAACCGGTTAATACCAGCTGATTTTTATATAGCATGTAAAAGCCATTGATCCCCCCGGTAAAATTATCAGCCTTGATGCGGTAACCGGCTTCAAAATCGGTCAGGTGCTCGGCTTTGGGGCGACTGGCCGGTGATGAATTAGTAAAATCGTTACGGTTTGGCTCGTGGTTACCCACCGCTACCGACGCGTATACATCGCTGTTACCGTTCAGCGTATAGGTGATACCCGCCTTCGGGTTAAAAAAGTTCATGGTAGCCTGCTGCTGCACATTGTTCAGGTTACGGTCGAAACCCAGGAACGAATAGTAAATGTGCCGGTACTGCACATCGCCATACAGCAACAGGTTATCCGCCGGGCGAAACTCGGCACGCAGGAAGCTATTAAAGTCGGTTTTTTTAGCGCCATTACGCGAGTATTCGTAATCGGGAGGGATATTGGTGCTTTGCTGCGTCCACTCAATGTTATCATAGTGGCGGCCTTTGTATTCGTTATAAGCACCACCCAGCTTCAGGTTCAGTTTATTTGATGCCTGGTAGTTGAAGTTATAGGTCATCCCATAAAAATCGTTATCCAGCCACAGGCGGCGAACCAGGTCGGTATTGGTGATGGGCACCCCGCCAATAGTTACGGGTTTCAGACCGTAAGCTGTAACATCCTGATCGTTCTTATACTCCTCGTAATAACCCGAACCCTGCGTATAATGCAACGCCCCGCTGAAAGACAATTTAGTGCTCAGCTGCTGATCGTACAATAATTGGTAATAGTTTTGGGTATAGTTATCGGTCTGATTCTTATAATAACTGTTACTGCTATTAATGTAACCTACCTCATTATAACGGCGGTTGCCATTGTTCAAAATATCTTCGGGTACACCATTCCAGGCCTGGTAGGTTTGTTCGTAGCCCGAGAACACATTCAAACGCAACACACTGCTTTTACCATAATAAGCACCACTCAAAAAGTACGATTTCAGCTTAGAGAAAGCCCTGTCGATATACCCATCCGAGTTGATGCGGGCAATGCGGCCATCAAAAGTAAAATGATTGTTCAGCAAGCCGGTACCTACGCTAACGCTGTTCTTAATGGTACCGTACGATCCTGCCGAGTTGTTCAGTTCGGCATAGGCCGAATCGCGGCGGGTGGTGGTTTGGATATTGATGCTGGCCCCAAATGCACCCGCGCCGTTGGTTGATGTACCTACACCACGCTGCACCTGTATGTTATCTGTAGATGAGGCCAGGTCGGGCAGATCCACAAAGTAAACACCCTGGTCTTCCGCATCGTTCATGGGGATGCCGTTCAGGGTTACGTTAATGCGGGTCGGGTCCGATCCGCGGATACGGATACTGGTATAGCCCACACCAGCGCCCGCATTAGATGTTACCACAGTTGATGGTGTTTGCTCCAGCAGGTACTCGAAACCACGGCCGGTATTATTCTTCTCGATATCTTTTTTACTCAGGTTGGTAAATGCCGTGGGCGACTTGTCCGATGCGCGGGTACCGGTTACGGTCACCTCTTCGGTAATGGTGCTGCCCGCTTTCAGGCTGATATCGTGTGTGGTAGTGGTAGTAAGTGAGATGGAAACTTGTTGAGGTTTGTAACCAATATAGCTTACGTTAAGCGTGTAGCTGCCACTTTTTAAATTGCTGAACAGGTAAGCGCCCTGTGTGTTGGTTACGGTATTGCGCCCGTTACTAAGGCTGATGGTGGCACCGGGCAAGGCAGTGCCAGTTTGCTGATCGGTGATCTTTCCCGATAAGGAAAGCTGCGCTACGGCCAGGACAGGCAGCAGCAAGGCGGTTAACGCCACTAATAACTTTTTCAAAATGATAAAAAATAAAAACTGTTAAAATAACCTTGTGCCAGGGTACAGCACACGGTACAATAACTTATTACCTATTTCCCTACGCCGGCATTATCCGGATCAGGTGCAGAGCCCCCCGCCCCCCCTGAAGGGGGAGTATAAATAGTAAAGGACGTCACTTTTACTACCTAACTCCCCCTTTAGGGGGCTGGGGGGCTCACGGGTATGATCTCAGCCTGTCTTTCAGTTTGATTGCTCAAAGCAAGGCACCCCTATGAGAATTACAGGGGCAAAGGTAGGAATTTTATTTTAGTCCGGAAGTCGGGAAAGTCCGAAAAGTCCGAAAGACAAAAACTATACGCCATATCTTTCGGACTTTCCCGACTTCCGGACTTTCCAACTTTCTCACAACATCCCGCTCAAAGCCGCCTTCACCATATCCCTGTTTTGGCGGGATATGGGTACCTTAACGCCATCCTTCATCAGCAACGTGCCGCCATCTTCCTTTAAAAGGCTTTTTACAAACTGCATGTTTACCAGGTGCGATTGGTGCGCGCGGACAAATCCGTGCGGCTGCAGCAGTTCGGCAAATTCTTTCAGGGTTTTGCAAACCAGTATGCGTTCGCCCGCGGCGGTACAAAATGTGGTATAATTGTCTGATGCCTCGCAGCGGGTTATTTCATCAACCTTAACATAGCGGATCTCCTGCAGCGTGGGTAGGGCAATTTTGGGTACCTCCCTTTGTCCCCGTTGCATGTAGGCCAACAGGTTTTCCAGTTTGCGGTCTTTATCTTTAGCTATGATGCGTTGCCGGGCTTTTTCAATGGCCAACTTCAGTTCGGTAATATTGATGGGCTTCAACAAATAATCCAATGCCGAAAATTTGATGGCCTGTATACCATACTGATCATAAGCGGTGATGAAGATCACCTCGAACGCGGGCTGATGGAATGTCTTTAACACCTCGAAGCCCGATTTGCCCGGCATCTGGATATCCAAAAAAACCAAGCCAGGTTGATGGCGAATAATAGCGGCTATACCCTCATCGGCATCCATAGCGGTGGCTGCTACGTTGATGCCATTGCAATGCGCCTGTAAAATGGCTTGCAGGTTACTGATGTTGTTTGGCTCATCGTCAATAATTACACAGGTAATATCCATTGGTTAAAAATAGCGATATCAAGCCCAATTTGTTAAGGTAATTGTAATAGTTGCGCCGTTATCTTTACTGCTAATTTTATAATCAATAGGTTGGTCTTTATATATCTGGTTTAACAGGTCAATGCGTTCATCGGTAAGCTGCAAACCTATGCCGTTGCCGATATGGGTGGTATTGCCAAAACCGGGGCCATTATCAGCAATAGTGATCAGCAGGTGTTGCCAGTCTTTTTTTATGCTGATGCTGATCTTACCATTTGCTTTCAGCGCGCTTACCCCATGCTTAGCGGCATTTTCAATAAAGGGCTGCAGCAACATGGCCGGTATTTCGGTATTGGCGCGGTTAATGTCGTTGCCAATTGTAATTGTATACGCAAAACCAAAACGCAGTTGCTCTATTTGAAGGTAGTCTTCAATAATATGCAACTCATCTTCCAGGCTGATCAACTCCTTCCCGCCGGTGTTGAGCACCTGCCGGGTAAGCCCTGCAAATTTACTGAGATAATTGTTTGCACCTTCCATATCGTGCTGGTTCACCAGGTTTTGGATAGATGTAAGCGCGTTGAACATAAAATGCGGGTTCAGTTGCGATTGTATGGAATTTAGCCGCATCCCTGCCATGGCTTTTTGTCGATTGGCCTTGTTTACTTTTTGCTTACTGTATACATAAACACCCGCTAAAATAATGATCACGGCAACTACTACCCAAAACGCGTAGGTTTTTAACTGGGCAGCTGTATACTGCCGTTCTTCGGGCAAAGGCGGCAATACGGTGAAGGGTATACGTACGCTACCCAGCCAGGGGTTATGCAGAGATACCGTTATCAAGATCTCGTACCGGCCGGGTTCCTTAAATATATCGCTCCTGAATTCATATTCGTTCCCTACT
Source organism: Mucilaginibacter mali (assembly GCF_013283875.1). NCBI lineage: Bacteria > Pseudomonadati > Bacteroidota > Sphingobacteriia > Sphingobacteriales > Sphingobacteriaceae > Mucilaginibacter > Mucilaginibacter mali. The sequence goes on along the minus strand of NZ_CP054139.1, from coordinate 4,396,454 downwards.
ATTTTTACAGGTACAATGGCCTCATGCGTATTACTATCCAGCCGTAGTAAAATAAAATTATACGGCTGCTCCAGGTGCCCTTTAAACCTGAACGAGAAACTTTCCATGGCTTTTGCCGGGAATTTCAGGTCGAGCGGCAGATTGGTGTGCTTATCCATTTTGGTTGAATATCCCCGTTTGGTATCATTCAAACTGAACGACATATTATACGCATGCCCTGAAAAATCGATGATCTCCGGATCGTGGTTAGTATGCCAGTCTAACAGTATTCCGGCGCGGTCGTTATAATCGTTGGTGTTTACCACCTCAACTATCACTTGTTTCCCGGGCTGCGCGAAGCGGCCTATAAACCCGTATTGCTGCGTAGCCCCATCCGGTTTTACCAGCTGCGGCACCGACCAGGGGACAATTTCGGTACTGTCATTAAGCACTGCGTGATAACGGTATTGCTTAACATTGCCCGGATTGACCCCCATGGCATAAACTACAGCGGCCGAACTGTCGCGGATTGTAAAGTAAGGAAACCCCTTACTCATTGATTGAACGCTGCCACCGTTATAATTGGTAAGCATGGGGTTTAGCTTTACACCCAATAATATCTTACTGCGCAGGGGCCGCAACGCGTAATTATTGGGGCTTAATTTCCTAAGGGAATCCTTTGTCCGTGGGTTTTGTATAGCCAGCCACTTATCGAAAAGATAAAAGTTATTATCCTGTATTTGAAAAACGTTGCCGGCACTCCATTCTTTTGCCTGGTCTGCATAATACTCCCCAACTACCGCTATCTTATTACCGAAAGGCACAGGCTGCCCGCTGTGTATTGCTTTGTATGCAGCTTCATGCGCGCTTTTTTTTGCTTCAATTGCCGAATCGGCCCTGCTGCTGTGCCTGTACTGCTGGGCAGGGAATGTTGTGCCGGGATTTTGAGACCGGCTTTGCAGATATAACACCAGTAAACCAACAAGTAAAATAACCTTACGCATAATTGTGATGTGCTGAATTTAATAAACTACTTGCCGGCAAGTGTATAATATGCCCAAAAATCGGTGGTCGAATCCAAGTCCTGATCTATATCGGTAACTATGCCGTTAGGATAAATATAGGTAGACCGCATTCCGCGTTTAGGGTGCGTCAACCTGTTTTCAAGATGAACACTATAGCTGAATTTTTGCGGGACATTTACATCCAACCCAAGATATTTCAGCGGGATGGCCAATTCGTAAGTGTATACACCATCATTGCCGAACCGGGCTACGGTACGGATGCGCTCTTCGTTATAAACCGATAGCAGGGTGTCTTTTATACCGGGCATCCCTCGTACATCAATATTTTTGGCATGATTACCCAATAAAGTATTAGCAATGGCAATCAGCGAATCGACGTGCTGGTTTGAATACCTGGTAGTATCATGCTCCTGCAAAAAAGCAGGCACAGCCACCTCCGACCGTACCCGCGAGCCGGCGTACCATAATATTTGCTGGCCCGGCGCAAAATCGAGCATGGGGTAGGTAACCGACATATCTTCCTTAGCTTCACTACCCTTTTTGCCGCCTTTATTAACAATAAAAGTGATACCCACATCAATAATTTTGGTAATGACACGTGGCTTGTCTGCCTTAACAGTCAGGTACAGATTTTCATCGTCGTTACTTATGGTATAGTACACTTGCGTTGCTTTGTTGTACGCGTGCAAACTATCTTTCCATTCTTTTGCCCGGCCGTCAATTTTTATACCGATGGGTGCGCGTAAGTTGGCTTCCTGAATATTGGGCAATTTTTGCGCCTTGCCAGGGTACATAGTGCAGGTAATAATTAATAGGATTAAGGCGATGTTTCTCATATATGCCGGGTTAAGGTTTTAACAATGATAAGGTTTAGGTTTATAAGTATTATGGTTTTGTCAAAACATACGTCCCCGACAGGTCGGTAGGGTTTTCCAGGTCCATGTTCAACGATTCACGATCTATCATCGAATAATACCAGGTGTTGCCGGGCCTGCTGTCTTCGCCACGGGCATTAAGTGTGATGTTGTAACTAAACTTATCCTGTTTTTCGGCACTCATATTCAATAACTTTAGCGGAATGGAAAGTTCGTAAGTGTACTCGCCCTTAGCGTCAAACTGCGTAGCCGCCTGTATATTATCGGCATTAGCTACCGGCAGGTACCTGAAATTATGCGCCCTTAAGGGCAATGCCCTGTAATAGGCGTTTTTAGGTCCGGCGGTGCCGGTAATGGTATCGGCAATTGCGGCAAAGCCTGTTATTTTTATCACCTTCGATTTTTCTGCCAGGTCCTTATTAGGCTTAACATAATCGGGATTTTTGGGGATATTATATACCTCATCAGTTGGCAACGCGACTCTCCCGGCACTTAATTTTTTTCCGGCGGCGCTTAGTATCGATTTACATTCGCCTATCATCAGGCAGGGAAACAACACAACCGCGTTTTTATCGCCGTTTAATTTACCCGATGTGCTGATGGTAAAACTCACCCCGCCCTCCATTATCTTCTCAATAACGCGCGACCTATCAGCGTGTATTACCAGGTACAGGTTGGCATTATCATTAGCTATGGTATAAAAAATCTGTGCGCCCTTGTTGTAAGCCTGGTATTGGCCAGCCCATTCGGTGGCGTTGCCATCTATTTTAATGCCGGCAGGTGCGGGCAGGCTTGTTTCCTGCCGGTTGGGTAATTTTTGCGCCATGCTTTTCAGCGCAAGGAACAGCGCGAGTAAAAAAGCCAAAAGCAGCAGTGTTTTCTTTTCCATAGCTATAAGGTTTGTTACAACTAAGATGGGCTGATTACCGGGGAACAGCAATGTACATTGAGTATTTGGTGCAAGTGGGCGAGCATTTGACTGATATTTAGCATGATGTTTGGGCCAAAGCCGCTTAATTATACAATGCTTATCCGTTGGCTAAAGCCAACCGCAAAATGAAAGAAGCACATTCACCAAATTCATTGCCATTCCTTTTAAGGGACGGAATAAATCGATAACTAATTGGGCTTTAGCTAAACTACGCCCACTGAAGCTGCCAAAGTCTGTAAATTCTATAGATATTCTACACTTCGGGCACCTTTTAGCTTTACCCCCTGCCTTTTACCTTAAATAACCTTTCGCACTTAAGTTCAAAAAAGCTACTTTTGCCGTTTTACTTGAAATAGCTATGCTACGTACACACAATTGCGGCCAATTAAATATCAGCAACTTAGGCCAGTCTGTAACTTTATGCGGATGGGTGCAAAAATCGCGCGATTTGGGCGGTACCACGTTTATAGACGTGCGCGACCGTTATGGTTTAACCCAGTTGGTTTTAAATACCGATACCGAAGCTACCCTGCGCGATAAAAGCCGCAGCCTGGGCCGCGAATTTGTGATTCGCGTAAGTGGTACCGTGTTAGAGCGTACCAGCAAGAACCCTAAAATGGCTACCGGCGATATTGAGATCGCTGTTACAGATATCGACATCCTGAACGAATCGAAGATCCCGCCGTTTTTGATAGAAGACGAAACCGACGGCGGTGAAGAACTGCGCGCTAAATACCGCTACTTAGACCTGCGCCGTAACCCGATACGCAACAACCTGGTGCTGCGCCATAAAATGGCGCAAGAGGTGCGCCGCTACCTGAGCGATCTTGACTTTATTGAGGTAGAGACCCCGGTGCTGATCAAATCGACCCCGGAAGGTGCGCGCGACTTTGTGGTGCCAAGCCGCATGAATCCGGGCGAATTTTACGCCCTGCCACAATCGCCACAAACTTTTAAGCAATTGCTGATGGTGAGCGGTTTTGATCGTTACTTCCAGATCGTTAAATGCTTCCGCGATGAGGATTTGCGCGCCGACCGCCAGCCGGAGTTTACACAGATAGACTGTGAGATGTCATTCATTGAGCAGGAAGATATCCTGAATATTTTTGAGGGCATGACCCGCCACCTGTTTAACCATGTTAAGGGCATCCAACTGGATGATTTCCCAAGGATGGATTATGCTGATGCCATGCGCCTGTACGGATCGGATAAACCCGACCTGCGCTTTGGGATGGAATTTGTAGAGATGAACGGCCTGGTGAAGGGCAAAAACTTTGGCGTTTTCGACAATGCCGAACTGGTGTTGGGTATCAATGCCAAAGGTTGTGCCGAATATACCCGCAAGCAACTGGACGAATTGACCGAATGGCTGAAGCGCCCGCAAATTGGCGCTACCGGTTTGATCTACTGCCGCTACCAGCCCGATGGCACGTTGAAATCATCGGTTGATAAGTTTTATGGCGAGGATGACCTAACTAACTGGGCAGCCGCCTTTAACGCTGAGCCGGGCGATTTGATACTGATGTTGGCCGGCGGCACCGATAAGGTGCGCAAGCAAATGAACGAACTACGTTTGGAAATGGGCAGTCGCCTTGGCCTGCGCGATAAAAACAAATTCGCGCCGCTGTGGGTGGTTGATTTCCCGCTGCTGGAGTGGGACGAAGAAACCAGCCGCTACCATGCCATGCACCACCCATTCACATCGCCAAAGCCTGAAGATATCGACCTGCTGGATAGCAACCCGGGCGCTGTGCGTGCCAACGCTTACGATTTGGTGATCAACGGTACCGAAATTGGCGGCGGATCTATCCGTATCCACGACCGCAAACTGCAATCGCTGATGTTTAAGCACCTGGGTTTCTCGCCAGAGGAGGCGCAAAAGCAATTTGGCTTTTTGATGGATGCCTTTGAATTTGGCGCGCCGCCGCATGGTGGTATCGCCTTCGGGTTCGACAGGCTTGCATCGATCTTCGCCGGGTTGGATTCTATCCGCGATGTGATCGCCTTCCCAAAAAACAACTCGGGCCGCGATGTGATGATCGATTCGCCATCAACCATTGCCGAAGCGCAAATGGCGGAGCTGAAGATAAGAACAGTGAATTAGTGATTGGAGATTAGTTAAAAGGACATATAATTTTTATCCCAAATAACAGTTTATACATTGATGAAAAAATACTTAATGATTCTTTTAGTGGTGGTAGCCGGTCTGTCATCATGCAAAAAAAGCGACGATTTTGATGCCTCGGCACAAGCCGCCAAAGATGATTCGGATATACAGGCTTATGTAAAAGCAGGCGGCCTTACCAACGTGGTAAAAGACCCATCGGGCTTATACTACCAAGTAATCACTCCCGGCACAGGCAATTATCCTACCACAACCTCTACCGTTACTGTTAACTATGTAGGTAAATTATTAAATGGTAACCAGTTTGATGCCTCAAACGGCTTTAAAACATCCCTGGGCGCGGTAATTCGCGGCTGGACGCTGGGTATCCCGCATATTAACGTTGGCGGCCGCATCCTGCTGATCATTCCATCGGGCCTGGGTTATGCCAACAACGTTACCGGCTCTATCCCGGCCAATTCGGTACTGGTATTTACGGTAGACCTGACTGCTATTAACTAATACGCATCGGCGGCTATGGTAGCCCTGATCAGGTAATTGGCACTTGTGGGATGCCATGACCCGTTGCTGCTGCCGTGATAGGATAACACCTCTTTAAACTCCTTTTCGGTAAAACTAAGCCGTGGAGTTTTAATATCCGCACTACTGCTAAATATGCCCCTGTATTTGCTGTTTACCTGGTAATACCGGGCATCCAGCAAACCAAAAGATACAAAGAACCCGCTACCCGGATTTTCAACCTGGTAGCGGGAAATATCCACCACAAACCAGTCGTTCTTCTTTTTAGCCGATACAATGATCACATCGCTGATCAATTCCTTACCCGGTTTACCATCGGCCCCCACACTATATAACCGCACCCTGAAGGGCGCTGTAACATCTCCCTTAGCACCAGTAAACAAATTCCCCTCACGCAGGTAAAATTCAGCGGTTTGTATGATGCCTTTTACCCCTGCCGATCCCGGCATAAACATGGCAATCTCCATACCCGGCAAAATTGAAGCTGTACCGAAATATGATTTCACCTTGCTGCCTACGTTTATAATTTGCGATTTTGTATAGCCTACTTTTACTTCCTTAAGCTGGGTTGTAAAAGGCTGCAGCTTAACTACTGTTTCCTGCCCAAAATCCCTCACAACCATTTTTTGCGTGATATAGCCTACACAAGATATGCTGATGGTATCGGTAGATTGTATACGACTGTCGCTTATATCAAACTTGCCATCGTTATCTGCGGGGTAAAAGAAATTTTTACTTGCGATACTGATTGTAGCACCGGGAATAGTTTGGTTGGTTTGCCCATCAATAACATTGCCTTGTAAATGCTGCGCATGCGCCGTTATGCTGAAAAGCGAAAAGAAAACGACAAGGCATTTAAGGTTCATGCCTAAAGATATTAATAATATTAGCTATAAAATTAAGCGCAAAAAAAGGTTAACATGTTTTTGCTCGTTTTAAAAGTTAACAAATTGATAATCAATTAATTGAGTATTTTTTTCATTAAAATTATGTTACATTGTGTTACATGATTTTATCCCCACTGTCCGTAGCCTCAGGCTACGGACATATATATCTGAAGTCTGAGACTACCGACAGCGGATATCTTTGTGGCATGTGTCCTTACAAGCCGCCCTCCGCAAGGTGCTTGTGAAGGCACATGCACTGGGAATGCCTAAGGCAACCTACTTCAATATCGCCCCACTATCAAAAGCGCTGCCGATAGGTACCATCTGCCCTGCTATGTGCAACTGGTGCCGCTCCACGCGGTCTATCTTGGTTTTGTTTACAATATACGACCGGTGCACCCGCGCGAAGATCTCCGCAGGCAATAAAGTCAGCGCATCGGCCATGGTAAGTCGCGAGAGGATGCTGCGCCCATCGGTCATTATAAAACTCATGTAATTGCCGCCGCCCTCCAGGTAAAGCAAATCGGCAAAGGCTATCTTAATTTGCTCATAGCCCGATTTAATAAAAATGCTATCAGCTACCGGCAGCTTACCTCCCTGTCGTAACAGTAACTGCTCGTGCGCCTTGTGGCAGGCTTTCAGGAACCGGGGGTACGAGAATGGTTTTAGCAGATAGTCGATGGCATTTAACTCGTAACTGGTTACCGCATGCTCGGCATAGGCTGTTGTGAAGATGATAAGCGGCTTATGCTGCAGGCCCTCGGCCAGTTCCAGGCCGGAGATATCGGGCATTTTGATGTCCAGGAACAATAGGTCGGCGGTATGCTTCGCCATGTAGTCGATGGCCTCGAAAGCGTTGGTAAAATAGGCGTCTACCTGTAAAAAGGGCACCCTCGCCGCATGCGAGCGGATCACCTCCAGCGCTAAGGGTTCATCGTCAACAGCTATGGCTTTTATCATGGCTTACAGGTACTTTTCTATTTGGGCGTACAGGGCCGCCTCATCGGGCGGGCGCAATGCCTCGGGCTGCACTAACTTACCATTTTTATCAAAGATAAAGCAGGTGGGATACAAACTCTGTTTCTTTTTATCAATGATCAACTCGTCCCAAAACTTTTGGATGTCCTCTTTATTCTTACGCAGGTGGATGCCGGTAAGGCCATTTACCTTAATAAACGTCTTCCACTGTGCATCCTTAACGTCATCGTCCATATCTAAATAAACAAACACCACATTCTTATCCTTAAAACGCGCCTTCAGCTTCGGTACATACTTCAGGTCATCCTTACAGGCCGGGCACCAGGTACCCCAAATATCAAGGTAAACCACCTTACCTTTCAACGTGCTGATCACATCATAAACAGAGTTCACCTTTTCATAGCCGGCAAATACCTGTATCTGCTTATTCAGTTCGTTTTGCTTTAGGGCGATGTTAAGCGCATCTACCTTTTTATGTAATACCGGCAGGTATTTGCTGGCAGGAAAATAAGCCTGCATGTCGCGCATCATGGGTTCCACATGGCTCAGGTCCTTATCGTGCCATTGGGTGTAGATGGCCTGCGCCAAATACTGTTCGGCCACCTTGCGGCTAAAATATTCCTTCAGCAGATACCATTTAATGTAGGGCTTGCCGTTCTGCTTCACCAGCGCGGTGGCGCTGTCGAGGCTGATCTTGTACAGATCTAAAAAAGCCCGCTTACCCTGTTCATCATTTGGCGAATGCTGGCTGAACACCTTAGTTTCCATATAGCTTAAATAAGCCCCGGCATACAGGTAATATTGCGGCCCCGCGGGGAACACTTCCGGTTCGGGCTTAACGCCATCAAAAATATCCAGCAACAGATCGGCCACCTGCTGCTTTGGCGTGTTCATAATGCCGCGGGCAAAGTAATCCAGCTCAACCAGGGTGTGGTATTTTATTTCCGATGCGATCAACGCTTTATCATGCGCCGATAGTTTAGCTGCCTGCACCATTTGCAAATGCTCATCGCGCAGGGCCAGCCATGGTTTTACCACCTGCTCTTTTATTTCGACATTGCTTAGCTTAGCATACGGACTGGTTTGTCGTGAACCCTTGGTAATGAATGAAACTTCGGCCAGTTTGGTCGCGTTAAGCAGCCGGTTCTCCCCGCCTGCCGTCCCACCAAAAGTTTTGAATTTCCCTCCGGTATCCAGCAATAAGGTTAACTGCCTCCCAGGGGTAAGCAATACTGTGCTGCTTGCACCCTGCCAGCTAATTGTACCAAATTTTTGCCCTTTTACCGGGATGTTGATGCTGAAGCGACCGCTTTTATCTACCGGGATACTAATATTATCCTCGTGGTAAAAGCCGTATACAAATGGCAGGTTCAGGGTTAGGCTATCGCCTTTGGTGGGATGCATTACCCGCCCGCTTATTTTAAACTGGGCGAAACTTTGCAGCGCGGTGATGATGATGGTTAGGATGATGATTATTTTTTTCATGTGATGATAGTCAATTTGTCATTGCGGCAATCCCGTCGCCCGCAGGGCAGAACGACGAGATTGCCACGTCGCCCCCTACACAAAAAGCCCATACTGCTCCTCGCAATGACATCGTATTTATGATCTGTTACTTTACCAATTTCTCCAAAGTGGCCTTTAACTCTTCGCCGCGCAGGTTTTGGGCGATGATCTTGCCTTGTGGATCTATCAAAAAGTTTTGGGGTACGGCGCCTACGGCATACATTTTTACCGCCTCATTTTGCCAGCCCTTCAGGTCGCTTACATGGTCCCAGGTTAGTTTATCATCTTTAATAGCTTTCATCCATGCCTTCTTATCCTCGTCAAGCGATACGCCAAGGATGCTGAAGTTTTTATTTTTATACTGCGCGTAAGCAGCTACCAGGTTAGGGTTCTCGGCACGGCAGGGGCCGCACCATGATGCCCAGAAATCAACCAGTACATATTTACCTTTATAATTGGCCAGTGAAAGCGGCTTACCATCAACGCCGTTTTGCGTGAACAGCGGGGCCTGGTTACCCGTAACAGCCGCGCGGGTACCTTTAATTTTATCGGCGACAGCTTTAAGGAACCGGGTGTTTTTCATCAGCGGATCGAAGCGGTTATAAATGGCTTCCAGTTCATCAACCGGCAGGCTGCGCAAACTGCTACTGCAAACAAAGGCACCTAATATGTTATTGGTATTCTCTTTTACAAATTGCCGGGCTACATCATTTTCTACTTCGCAAACACGCTTGTAAACGGCAGCGTAAGTCTTCTTTTCGTCGGCTGTTTTGCCGGGCAGGTACGATGAGTCGATCGTCATACGCGCCACCCGCACCAGCGGACTAAAACGCTTCCAATATTCAATGTATGCCTTATCGGTTTTATCATTTTCCAATTTATAGTTCAGCATCTTCTTTTTAAAATCGCACTCAACGGTAATGTTTCCGCCCTCTATAAACATATCCTCTTTTACATACTGGCGCATGTTGTGTTTGTTTTGGAATAACATGGTGTACATATCAGGGTGTTCGATAGTACCGTGCGCTTCAAAATAGCCCGCCTTAGGCTGTATTGTATCTATTTTACCAATGCCATTGGTGAATATAATAATGAGGCTATCGGCCATGGTAACGTGGCCTTTAAGGGTAAAGCTTTGCCCGTGGCTGCCGGAAAAAACCAGCGCCAATAAAAGGGTTACATAAAGATTTTTCATTTTATTATGGTTTTATAGTATTTAAAGTGATGGATAGGTGAACGAAGAACTCTTTGGCGTTTTGTCGTACCACCAGTTCGTGCCGGCGGGGATAAACGAGTTCCAGCCGTTGGCGCACATTAGCTAAGCCGGTGCCCGATTGATCGCGCTCGGGGTCGTTCATATAAACAGGGTGGATGCTGTTGTGCACATCCAGGTGTAGTACATCACCCTGCTTGTAAAGGCTGGCGTTTATCCACGATTTGCTTTGCAGGCTAATGCCATGTTTGTAGGCGTTCTCTATAAAAGGGATCAGCAGCATGGGGGCTATTTCGTAATAACCATCCATTTCATCTATCTGGATATCGATCTCCATATCGGGCGATAGCGCCAGCCGCATATTTTGCAGGTCGATATAGTTGTGCAGGTACTCCAGCTCCCGATTAAGGGCAATTTTATCCTGGTGATTTTCGTGCAGCATAAAGCGCATCATATCGCCCAGCTTCTGGATGCCCTCGCCGGTTTTATCAGCCTTTTCCATCAGGGCGGTGCCATAAAGGGTATTCAGCGCGTTAAACAAAAAGTGCGGGTTGATCTGCGAGCGCAGGTATTGCAGGTTGGCGCTGGTATTGCCCAAAGCTGTTTGCAATGTAGTTAACTGCCTGAACGTTTCCTGGTTGCGCCAGTATATCCACCATGATGCGGCAACAGAGATAGCCGTAGGTATCAGCCAGAATAATATAATTATGCCTGTTAACGAGTAACGCATTTGCAATAGCAAGGCGACTTGTATAAGACCCACCGCTATTGCTATTCCCAGTATACTAAAGAAGTATTTCAGGCCAGTGTTTTCTGGGTTATTTTTATAACCGGGGATAAGCCAGTATAAATTGAGGAAATAAATGATGCAGCAATAAGGGAATGTAAAAAAGTAGAAAGGACCAATATCACGCATCAGCCCAGTTCCCCGAAGCACCAGCATAGGTAACAGTATAGCCAACCATATGCTAAAAACGAGTACAATCTCGCGGGTGATACGCGACGGCAGGCTTTGCTTTACCTGTGCCAGTTTATACTGGTAAAAGATAATTTCCCTGACGAGCACATATAAAGCGTAAATAAGCATAAACAAGCCCGCTACAGAAAAACCATAACTTAAAAAAGAAAGATTAGCCTGGAAAAGCGAGACCCTATCGTACATCCACGAGCGGGTATAACTAAAGAGCACCGTGTTGCACAACCCGACCATGGTGTATACCGACAGCGTTAAGCCCACTGCCTCGAAGTAGCGCTTTTTGAACCAAAACGTTGGCACTACATAATAATTAAGTAACAGGAAGCCCACGTAGGCCGAGGTTGTCATTAACATATAGCCAAATCCCCAGCCCCCGGGAAACCTGCCTCCGCCAATGCTGGCAAAAAGGAACATTACGAACAAAAAGGTAGCGATGCCAAACTCTATTCTGCTGTATTTCATATCTCGTTTTTTAATTATGATACAAGCATACGGCAGCTGTAGCCGGCAGGAAAATAAATGTGACTAAAGGGTTGAAAAATGTGATGAAAGTGTGCTTGAACAGAATAATTACACAACTTGTCATTGCGAGCGATAGCGCGGCAATCTCGTAGTAAGCAGAGCAAAGCGACGAGATTGCCGCGTCGCCCCGCTTCACATACCCGCGCCGCTCCTCGCAATGACATCGTTATAAACAAAAAAGACTTACGAAGTTTTAAAAACTTCGTAAGTCCTTATATAGCTATTGAAAGTGCGTGTTACTACTTCTTCTTCAACTCATCCGGCAAAAAATCAAGCGAAACCGAGTTCATGCAGAAGCGCTTGCCGGTAGGTGGCGGGCCGTCGTCAAAAATATGCCCCAGGTGCGATTCGCAGCGGGCGCAAAGCACCTCGGTACGATCCATTCCCACCGAATGATCTTCGCGATAGATCACCGCGTTTTTATTTTGCGTTTCAAAAAAGCTGGGCCAGCCGCAATCGCTGGCAAACTTAGCCGTGCTACGGAACAAAAGGTTACCGCACACCGCGCAATAGTAGGTACCCTTTGCATTGGCGTTCCAGTACTTACCGGTAAAGGGGCGCTCGGTATCGGCTTCGCGGGCTGTAGCATACAACGCGGGCGGGAGGATCTTCTTCCACTCGGCATTACTTACGTGCAGCTTTTTTGTGTCCGTGTTACTGTAATAAGGGTTGTTGGCGTGCGCCTTATCGTTTTTAATATTTTGCGCATAAGCGCCACTCACGGCGCAAAACAATGCTATTAAAACTACTATCCTTTTCATTTTTTCATTTTGTCTTTAAATACGGCCTTAAATTTTTCCAGCGCGGGCTGTATCACATATTTACAATAGGCCTGGTTAGGGTTGCGGTTAAAATAATCCTGGTGATAGCCCTCGGCTTTGTAAAACGCGGTGTAGGGATCAACACGGGTAACTATCTTATCCTTGTACACCTTTTCTTCGTTCAGCTTGGCAATATAATATTGAGCTTTGCTTTTCTGATCGGCATTGTGGTAAAATATATCCGAGCGGTATTGCGTGCCTTCATCATTGCCCTGGCGGTTAAGCTGGGTTGGGTCGTGCGCGGTAAAAAAGGCGGCCAGCAGTTCATCATAACTGATCACCGCCGGATCATAAACAATGTTACAAGCTTCGGCATGGCCGGTCTCGCCGGTGCAAACCTGTTCGTAGGTAGGGTTTTTAACATGCCCGCCGGTAAAGCCCGAGGTTACTGTTTTAACGCCCTTCAATTGCTGAAACTTGGCTTCAGTACACCAGAAGCAGCCGGTGGCAAAGGTAGCTGTATCCAGCTTTTTTGTTTTAGATGCCGTGGCCTTATGGCTATTCATCTCCTTAAAACTTTTGCTGCCGCTGATGTCGTGATCCTGTGCGAAGACTGTGGCGCAACTGATGGTGAACAGCAGTATCAAATAAAAAATGTTCTTCTTCATATAGTCCTTATAAAATGTATTGTGTTTTTTGTTAGACGTTTTTACCTGTATATCCTTACAAACGCAAAAAATGATTGCCCGGATGCCTGCTAACTAATGATCGGCCTGAATGTGATCTTTGGCTGACATTATCTGTTATTTATCTAAACTTGGTTAAGCACGCGCTTTTGCCTGAACAGCCGCCCGATGGTAGCAAAACCTAAAATGGCGCCGCAGGTATTTAATATCACATCATCTACATCAACCGATCGGTATATCCCAAATTGCCGCGAAAACAGTTGCGTTAGTTCGATAGTCAGCGAGAACAGGAAGGCGGTAAGCAAAACCCTTTTAAAGTTAAAATACTGCGGCCACAACATAGGCAGGCAAATGCCTAAGGGCAAAAATAAGATCACGTTCCCTACAATGTTCTCCAGCGCGTGTACCATCATTCCGTGGGTGCCGCGGGCTAACACCGCGTTAAATTGTTTGGCCGTATTTGCTATTGGTAAAATATTGATATGGCCGCGCTTAGGCCCGTGGTGCCTGGTCATTGGCAGGGGCATCACGGTGATCATTAAAACGCAGATGATATACACGTAAAGCACAAATTGCTTTAACTCCTGTCCCCACAAAAGCCCGGTGCCCTGCCGCTTTTTATAGCTGTTCACTACAATCCTGAAAACGAGCCACAAGGGCAGCGTAATACCGGATATAAATAGCGCTTGCTTTAAAATTTGATGCAACATGGCCTGGTTAAATATATTTATATCTACCAGCCTATGCGGTAGGCTACCCTTAGCGCGGTTTGTTTCAGCACGTTTTTAGACCACTGCTCGTACCGGATACCCAAATCGATATTTTGTTTCTCGCTGATCCGGAAAAGGAAGCCCGGGCCAATAGAAAACGCGAACATATTGCGGCTATTGTTGGTGAAATTGCTGGTGGTTTCGATGACATTACCTCCCTCAGCCTCCAGGTAAAGACCAGTGCTAACGCCATAGCGCACACCTGCCTTTAGCGGGATAAACGAACTTGGCGCCTGCGCGCCGAAAGCACCGGTAAGCGAGCTTTTATAGTGAAAACGGCTATATCCGCCGGTTAATGAAAGGCCAAGCTTGCCCACAACCGGAAATTCAATTTTAGCCGATGCGCCGTAACCAATATTGTAAACGCTATTAGACGGGAAACCCAGTTCGGGGCCTATGCTGAAAGCGGTACGCGGGAACTCCTGGGCTTTTACCGTTAGGCCAACGCCCGCCAGCAGCATTAACGAGAGTATTATTTTTTTCATATACGGGTATTGATAATTGATGAGGTTAAAAATACAGTTTATTGCATAAACAAGAGGTGGCCTCCAAACCCTATTCCGTTTAAAAGTCTTCTTTCAATTAAAATATTACAAACCGAATTTAAAAGCGGCATGCACCCCAATAAAGTTAAGGCTATTGCTTTGAGCCCAGCCCTCGTACCGTACACCAATATCAAAGGCATTGCCGTTTTGTACAGGTATCACGCAGCCAAGGCCGGGGCTATAGATAAAGGCCGTGCCCGTACCGCTTTTACTGCCAAGTACCGCGCCGGTTTGTGCCGCGGCATAAAATTGCTGTGATAAAAAATATTTGATACCGATTTGCACCGGGATAAAACCATGCGACGAGGAGTTATCGCCCGCGGCGGAGAGTATTTTTTTAAAACTATCTTTTATTTGCAAACTGATATATCCTGCCCCAGCTGTAAAATGGACATCTGTTGATACCGGGATCTCGAACTGACCGGATATACCGATACCAAAATTGTACTCGTTGTTACTAACAGGCATAGCGCCTTGTATGGCAAGGTTAAAAAAATTGCCAGCCGGCTTTTTTTGGGCGTTAGCGGTAATAGCCAATGCGGCCAGTAATAAAAACAGGGTAAGGCTTTTTTTCATTGTAGGCGGTTGTGAATAAATACAACCCTAAAAGTAACATTTTATTATCCCTTAATTATTAGTAAGGCTGATAAAAATCTGCTCTAACGATTGGCCCTTGTGCACATCGGTTAATCCTTTAAGCGTATCATCGGCTACTATTTTGCCTTTGTTAATAATGATCACCTGGTTACAAACCGCTTCTACCTCCTGCATAATGTGGGTGCTCAGGATGATGGTTTTAGTTTTACCCAAATCACGGATCAGCTGGCGGATGCCGATCAACTGGTTCGGGTCGAGACCGGATGTAGGTTCATCCAGTATCAGTACTTCGGGATTATGCAGGATGGCCTGCGCCAGGCCTACCCTTTGGCGGTACCCGCGCGATAGCTGCCCTATCTTTTTATGCTGCTCGGGCTGCAGGCCGGTCAGTTCAATTACTTCGGCAATGCGTAGGGCAGGTTCCTTCATGCCATGGATGCCGGCAATAAATGCCAGCGATTCCTTTACGTACATATCCAGGTACAGCGGATTGTTCTCGGGCAGGTACCCGATGCGGCTGCGCACCTCCAGCGACTGGGTATTGATATCAAACCCCGCAACCGTAGCCGTACCCGACGTTTGCGGTACAAAGCCCGTCAGCATTTTCATGGTGGTGGATTTGCCCGCGCCGTTAGGCCCCAAAAAGCCCAATACGCCAGGCTGCGCCGTAAAGCTGATGTTATCAACCGCCTTCTGGCTGCCGTATACTTTGGTTAATCCCTGTACGCTGATGCTCATGGCCTCAAATTTAGATGTTAGATGCGAGATATGAGATATGAGATGTGAGAAAGTTAAGAGGTGTTGTGAAGATCTAACCACAGAGGACACGGAGGTTTGCACAGAGAACACAGAGACCTTTCACAAATTGACACAAAGAGCAAGTTTATTGAACTATAAAAGCTCCGTGTCCTCTGTGGTTTCTTCCTCTGTGACCTCTGTGGTTAAATTGCCATCATCGCATTTTTCACCGCAATTAATTATATTGCAGCAACTAAAACTGATCAGCATTAAATAATGGAGTGTAAAACCTGTGGTAACAGCCACCCCGAAAAATTTTGCCCAAGCTGCGGCGAAAAATCGTTCGATCCGAAGCAATTATCGCTTAAAGAATTTGCCGAAGAATTGTTTGAGGGCTTTATGCACTTTGATAATAAGTTTTTCCGTACGGTAAAAATGCTTATTACTAAACCGGGCCAGCTAAGTTTAGAATACACCCATGGGCGACGAGTGTATTTTATGCGCCCCATCCAGTTTTTTTTGGTGGTGAATTTGCTGTTTTTTGTATTGGCCTTTCACAATATGTACAGCCTTAGCCTTTATAACTATATTACTTTCACTCCTTTTACCAATTACAACACCAAACAAATAATCGGCGGGTTACTTGCCGAAAAACATCTCACTTTAGCCGAATACACTCAGCTTTTTAACGAGAAGATAAAAGTATTGTCAAAGGAAATGATCTTCCTGTTTATCCCTTTATACGGGGGAATATTTGCCCTTTTCTTTTTTAAGAAGAAGCAATATTTTGTGGAACATTTAACCTTTGCCACTCACTTTTGCGCCTTTATACTATTATTGGCGCTGGCCAGTTTTTATTTTGTTACCCTACCGTTTTATGCCATTACCCGCATAAGCTACTCGGCCGATTTTGATAATATTTCCAGCTTGCTAACCACGGCTTGTGTTGGTATATACGCCGCTGTTGCCATTAATCGCTTTTACAAGCCACATCTTATCTGGAGCATTGTTGTAGCCTTGCTGATAGCAGGCAGCTTTTTCTCGTTCATACAGTTTTACCGCATGATCTTGTTTTTCCAGATCGTGAGGTTCGGTCATTAGTCATTCGCTTCGCTGTCATTGGGTCATTTTGTCTGAACCCGAATTCACCGAATTTTAGAATTTCCAGAATTCTGTTCATTCTTTAATTCTGTTTCAGACATTCATCCGCGCATTCTAAAAAATCCTACTAAAATAATCGACATTAACCACTTACGGTCTTTCGGACTTCCGGACTAAAAACTATCTTTGCAACGTTATGAGTACAAATACCGACGAACTGTTTAAAAATGTTATCGCCCATGCCAAGGAGTATGGCTTTGTTTTTCCATCGAGCGAAATTTACGACGGCCTGAGCGCCGTTTACGATTACGGGCAAAATGGGGCCGAACTAAAGAACAACATCAAAACTTACTGGTGGAAGGCCATGGTGCAAATGCACGATAATATCGTCGGGATAGATTCGGCCATATTTATGCACCCCAAAATATGGAAAGCCAGTGGCCACGTGGATGGCTTTAGCGACCCGATGATCGATAACAAAGACAGCAAAAAACGCTACCGCGCCGATCAGCTGCTGGAAGATAAGATAGCCGCTTACGATGAGGCTGGTCAAACCGACCAGGCCGAGCTGCTGCAAACCGAAATGGACAATGCCCTTAAAGCTGAGAACCTGCCCCGCCTGCGCGAACTGATCATCGAGCACGATATTAAATGTCCGCTGAGCAAAACCGGCAACTGGACCGAAGTGCGCCAGTTTAACCTGATGTTCAGCACGCAGGTTGGTGCCGTGGCCGAGGAGTCGGATACGATATACCTGCGCCCGGAAACGGCCCAGGGTATCTTTGTTAACTTTTTGAACGTGCAGAAATCGGGCCGTATGAAGATCCCTTTTGGTATCGCCCAAATTGGTAAAGCCTTCCGTAACGAAGTGATTGCCCGCCAGTTTATTATCCGCATGCGCGAGTTTGAGCAAATGGAGATGCAGTTTTTCGTGCGCCCCGGCACGCAAAAGGAATGGTTTAACACCTGGAAAGAAACCCGCCTTAAATGGCACCTGGCCCTGGGTACCGATGCCGCCAAATACCGCTACCACGAGCATACCAAGCTGGCTTTTTACGCGGACGCCGCTTACGATATCGAGTTCGAGTTCCCATTTGGTTTTAAGGAAGTGGAAGGTATCCACAGCCGTACCGATTACGATCTGAGCCAGCACCAGCAGTTCTCGGGCAAAAAGATGCAATACTTTGACCCGGAGGTTGATCCTGACACCAACAAACCTTATGGTAACTACGTGCCTTACGTGATCGAGACTTCGATAGGTTTGGACCGCATGTTCCTGCTGACTATGATCAATGCTTACGAAGAGGAAGATCTGAGCACCGACGAGAAACAGGACAGCCGTACCGTGCTGCGCCTGCACCCTTGCCTGGCCCCGGTAAAAGCCGCCATCTTCCCGCTGACCAAAAAAGACGGTCTGCCCGAAAAGGCCCGCGAGATAATGGATAAACTGAAGCTTGACTTCAACATACAATACGAAGAGAAAGACGCCATTGGCAAGCGCTACCGCCGTCAGGATGCTATCGGCACACCGTTCTGCATCACGGTTGATCACCAAACGCTGGAAGACAATACCGTAACCATCCGCCACCGCGATAGTATGGCCCAGGAACGCGTAGCCGCCGATCAGCTGGATCGAATCATCGGCGATCTGGTGAGCTGGAGGAATGTGCTTTAGCCCCCCGCCCCCCTAAAGGGGGAGTTAATGTGCAAATGTGCGTATATGCAGATGTGCAAATGATATAAAAATAGAGTGAGCCCCGGTTATGCCGGGGCTTTTTTGTGTCTGAACCAGAACTTATGAAATTCTATAAATTCGGATCCAGACAGATCTTTGTGCCCTCTGTGTTTCTCCCTCTGTGCACTTTGTGGTTAAATTGCCACCAAGCCCAAAAAACATCCCCGCCAAAACAATTATTAAATTTATTTCTTTCTGTGTGTAGCCTTAACTAAAACTTATGCCTGTAAAAATTAAAGACCAGCCCTTTTACGTCCAAAGTACGGTTGTGCTTTTAGGATTGATATTAATCGTATTCATATTTTCAACCCTGGCCGACGTGTTGATCCCCCTGGCTTTTGCGGCTTTTTTAGCCATATTACTTAACCCGTTGTGCAGCCGGCTGGAGAAGCTGAAGATCAAAAAGATCTACGCCATCATTATCTCCATGCTCATCGCTATTGTTGTTACTGCCGCGGTATTTTACTTCCTGGCTACACAGATGATACAGTTTGGCCAATCGGCCCCTATGCTTACGGATAAACTTACCGCCATGTTTACCGACCTTAAAAATTGGGTGCAGAGCACTTTTGGCCTGGCAGTTGCCAAACAAGACCAAATGATTAAAGAAGCGCTAAACGGCAGCAAAGCGCTGGTGGGCAAAACCGTAGGCACGGTACTGGGCACACTCAGTATTATCTTCCTGTTGCCGGTATATATCTTTTTGATGCTGTTTTATAAAACACTGATCCTTAATTTCCTGTACGAGGTTTTTGCCGAAGAAAACTCGAGCAAAGTAGGCGAGGTATTAAGCGAAACCAAAAGCGCCATACAAAGCTATATTGTGGGCCTGCTGATAGAAATGCTGATCGTAGCGGCTATGAACTCGGCGGCTTTGCTGCTGCTGGGCATCAAATATGGCATACTCATCGGTTGTATCGGCGCTATCCTTAACCTTATCCCCTACCTGGGTGGCATTATAGCCATAGCCCTGCCGGTGCTGATGGCTACCGTAACCAAGGATGGCTATACTACCCAACTGGGTGTAATAGCAGCTTATGCCATTATCCAGTTTATCGATAATAATATTTTGGTGCCGCGCATCGTATCATCAAAAGTACAGATCAATGCGCTGGTATCTATTGTGGTAGTGCTACTGGGCAACCAGTTGTGGGGTGTATCGGGTATGTTTTTGTCGATACCATTTGTAGCGGTACTCAAGATCATCTTCGACAGGATAGACGAGCTGAAACCCTGGGGCAAACTATTAGGCGATAGCCAACCTACCCGCCGCATCGGCCAACGCTGGGGCAATAAGAACAGGAAAAAAGCGGTACTGGCGCCCGGGGTTCCACAAAGCGATCAATAACCCAAAATGCCTGTATTTGGCCCCCATGGCAAACCATTTAGCATATACCTGCGTATAAACAAACAGATATTCATTATTACTTTTTTGTATACCGGATAAATTATACCTTAGTTAAACCATCACTTAGTCCATCAAATTGAAACCTGTTTTACTTATTTTCCTTTTTTTCAATTTGATCTGTTATAGCCTGTTCGCTTTTCAAACAGACCATACAACCGACAGTTTAAAAAAGCTGGTGGCCCCTTTTTTAAATAACCCATCGCAAAAGGCAGATACTGTTATCATTAACCGGCTAAACCATATTGCCAACGATTATTACGAAGAATCGCCCGATAGCACCTTCTATTATTCGGGCCTGGCTATCCGTTTGTCAAAACAGCTGGGCTATAAAAAAGGGCTTGCCGATGGCTATTCGCAAATTGCCGATGTATACAGTTTCCGGGGTGATTATCAAACCGCTGCCATCAATTTTAATACGGCCCTGCGCCTGTACAGGCAAACGCATGATCTGTATGGCTGTAGCGAAGCCTACATAGGGCTGGGCAGCGTACGCGATTACCTGGGCGATTATAAGCAGGCCATCCTCTATTACGATTCGGCGCTTACTATCCGCCAGCAAACAGGCAGCGAGCGTAAACTGGCCGAATGCTATAATATCATCGGCGTTACTTACGATAATATGGGCGAGTACTCCAAAGCCCTCGATTGTTATTTTAAGGCGCTGTCTATCTCTATTAAGCATAAAGACGAACTGTCTGCCGCCGACAATTATTGCAACATTGGCGTAGTGATGCAACACCTGGAGCTTTATCCCAAAGCCTTAAGCTACGCCAATACCGCTTTAAACATCTGGCTGCGCCTTAACGATACGCAAGGCATCAGCACTGCCTGGTTAAATATAGGGGAAGCCTTAATGGCACAAAAGAACTACGAAAAGGCAAAGCTGTATTTTGATAAGGCAGCCGCCATTTTTTACCGGATGAAGGACCAGGAGGGCATCAGCCTTTTGTATTACGACCTGGGGCTTTACAAATATCACCAGCGGCAGCCCGATTCGGCGCTTTATTACCTCAGGCAATCATTGCAGCTGGCATCGCGCCATAAATTAAAATATAACAAAGCCAATGCCTACCTGGGTTTCGCGCAGGTTTACAACCAGGAAAAAGATTTCGGGAACGCGCATATTTATGCCCTGCTTTGCCAAAATGTGGCTAACAGCATCGGCACGTTAAATTTAAAGGCCGAAGCGGCGCTGCAACTAAGTATCGCCTTAGCCGGCCTGGGGCGGTTTGAGGAAGCTTACCATCAGAGGGTATCCTATCATCAACTAAGCGATAGCCTTAAAAACGATGAAAATGTACAGGAACTGATATCCTACAATCTTGAGGTTGATTTTAAAAAGAAGCAGGCCGGTATCGCTATACAGCAACGCAAAAAGGAGGCCCTGTACAAACAACAAATAGCCGAACAAAATCAAACCAACTTAATTGGCACCCTTGTTATAGCGGCTTTGTTGATCATGGTGGTTATTTATTACCGCGGCAGGCGTAAGCAACAGCGTATAAACAAACTACTGGCCGAAAGTAACCGGGCCGTGCTGCTGCAAAAGACCGATCTGGATAAACAGGCCGAAAACCTAAATGAATTAAACACGCTGAAAGACCGCCTGATAGCGCTTTTAGCGCATGATCTGCGCGCGCCTATCAGCACTTTACGGGGACTGTTCGCGTTGATGAGTGATAATGCCATCACGCATGAGGAACTGGTGGAAATGGTGCCCCATGTGGTCAACAAACTCGATCATACTTCGGATTTTTTGGATACCCTGCTGCATTGGGTAAACAGCCAGGTATCGCAATCCACTGATAATATCAAAGTTTTTAATTTGCCCGATGTGGTAAATACCGAATTACTTTACATGGGCGACCAGTTAAAACAAAAAAACATCGGCACGCGGGTTAATATCGCTCCCGATGTTATGGCTTATGCCGATCCGAACTCCATCCGTATTGTTATCCATAATATTTTAACCAATGCTGTTAAGTTTTCGGGCAGGGATACGGTTATAGAGATTGCCGGGCAGATGAATGATGATGGCACTACGGTTTTAACCATTAAGGATAAAGGCATCGGTATGAGTTCTGAGCAGCTAAGCAGCCTCTTTAAAAGCAAGGTAAACAGCTTCCCGGGTACCGAAAATGAGGTTGGAACAGGTATGGGCCTATTCTTTTGTAAGGACCTGGTTGAAAAACATAGCGGGCACATCTGGGCTAAAAGCACGCTTGGCCAGGGCACCGAATTAGGTTTCTCGTTACCAACACATCATTAAAAAGAAAGCCCCTGAGTTTTAAAAACCCAGGGACTTCTGACTTAAATCTTAAGACTCCAAACTGAAACTACTGCATCACAGGGTTATCACCTTTGTGCAGGGTACCGTTGGTGAACAGGGTTGGCGTTACCTTTTTCGGATCGCCCTGGTATACCCACATAATGTTACCAATGTATTTACGGAACGCGTCGCTGATTTGCGCCGGGGTTAACTTTTTGATATGATCTACCAGGTTATTGGTACGTTTCCAATCGTTAAACAGCAACTCGTTGCTGGCCAGGGCCGATGCCTGGGCCGTATTGGTCTCGTTACGATAGTATACGCCGGTCAGGTAGCTGGCTTTCATATTCTTCACCTCATCTTCGGTAAAACCGCCCGATTTGGTTTTGTCAACCAGTTTATCAAATACGGCAATATATTTATCGGGTTGGGTGGTTGATACGTTGATCTTGGTAACCGAGGTAGCACCCACGGCAAAACGCACCTGCGGAGCATAAGATAAGCCGTTGTTGGTACGCACATCAAGGAAATGGCGATCGTAAAAAATACGCATAGCGATGTTGAACGCGTCAAAATCGGGCGCGCCTGGTTGCGGGCCGCTGCTTACCCCCTCAATATAGTTGGTAGCCAATTCGCGGGTATCGGTAGAAAAGGTGTTTTTATAAGCCCTGAAGAACGATTTCTTCAGCGTGAATGGCGAACCTTGCTTAATGCCGCTCAATAAACCCTTAACCTTGTTCTCGATATCCATGCGGTCCAGATCGGCCACAACTATAATATACATGCGCGATTTGGTGAGCAAATTAGCATAGTAAGCCTTCACATCAGCAGCAGTCAGCGGCGTAACCGATTCGGCAGTGCCCGATGGGTTAACGGCGTAATCGCGGCCCTCGAAAGCCATTTTATTGGCAAAGTTATCAATAGCGGCATCCGGCTGCGCTTCCTGGGCTTTAATACCGGTCAGCTGGTTTTGCTTGATACGGGCAAACTCTTTTTCATCGTATTTAGGCATGGTCATGGCCTCTACGTATAGCGGCCACACATTCTCAAAATCGCTTTTAATACAGTTCATCCGGATAACGGCATAATCCTTACCAGCGCCGGCGCCTACCTGCGCGCTTAGCTTATCCATTTTATTTTTAAAGCTGTTTTTATCCTGCTTCTGGGTTCCGCATTCGCTCAGGCCGGTCATTGCTAAAGCTTCTATACCTGCCTTATTGGCCGGGTAGTTCTGTACGCCGCCCTTCAGGATAGTTTGGATCTCTACAATATCGTTACCGCTGGGCTGCACAATTACCTTTACGCCGCTTACGGTCATTTCATACGGTTGCTGTTGTTGCGCGTTAACCTCGTTTATGCTGAATAGTGATGCTGTTATTAACAGCATGAACATACGTTTCTTCATTTTTTTTAATTTTGATCAGGTTTTACTTGGCTACAAAAAACGATGCCACATTATATTGCTTGTTCACTTCAGGCTTCAGGATAATGCCCGATACCAGGGGTTTGCCCGCTATGTAGGTATCCACATACCGTTTAATATCGGCACGGGTTACCTTTTTGTAATTATCGGCCAGGTCGGTATCATAAGCAAACGATTCGCTGCACCAGGCATAACTCAGCTGACTGTTCAGGCTCGACGGTTTTTCCTTAGCGCGGCTTTGGGCACGCACCAGGGCGGCAATGGCGTCGCTTAGTTGTTCGTCGGTAAAATAATCGGCGCTGGTCCACTGGGCTATTTGATTGTTCACCTCATCAAAGCATTCCTTCATTTTTTCGGGGTTTGGTACCACAAACATGCTGATCTCGCCGGTATAGTGGGTAGTGCCGTAGCTTACACCAGCGCTCACTGCCAATCTTTTATCAACCAGTGCCTGGCGGAACTTTGACGAGTTAAGCGCCATTATACGGTTAAACACATCGGCAGCTAAAGTAGCAGCCGAATCTTTGGCATAAGATGGCCCCTGCCACGAAAAATTCATGTAAGGCGTTTGCGCTATGGATGATTCCTTTACAAAGGCCACGCTCTTCTTCACCGGCTCGAATGGAGGGATAGGATATTTTACATGCGGATCGAAACCGCTGCTCTGCCAGCTGCCAAAGATAGATTCGGCCAGTTTAAAGGCTTTTTCATGCTCCACATCGCCGCAGATAGTTAGCAGGCTGTTGTTTGGATAGTAGTATTTATCTTTAATGATCATCATCTTTTCGGGCGTAGCCGTGTTGATGATCTCGTGAATACCGATGGCATTTTTACGGGTGATCTGGTCGCCCCACAGGTATTTGCTGGTTTCGTAGCTTAACAAAAAGCCCGGGTCGCTCTCCGCGCGCTGAAACTCGCCGTCAACCACCGGGCGTTCCTTAGCCATATCTTCAGCACGGTATATCGGGAAACGGATACAGGAGTTTAGAAAGTTAAGGCCACCTTTTAAGCTATCTGCATTAAAAGTGAAGAAATAGTTCACCCGCTCCACATCGGTAGTGCCATTAAAAATAGCGCCAAGTTCCTGTATACGGTGCAGCAACTTCTCCTGCGTAGGGAAATCCTTATTAGCTTTAAAGAACATGTGCTCGAACAGGTGCGAGAGGCCGCTGTATTCCGGGCCCTCGGTATAGGCGCCGTTCTTCACGGCAATTTCAATGGTTGCAAGGGGCACTTTATGGTTTTCTATCACCACAACTTCCAGTCCGTTGGGAAGTTTTTTCCAAAAATAGCCGGGTTGCAGCCGCGGCTGGGTCTGCGCCGAAACGCTCAGCGCACTTAAAAGCACAAAGGCGCACAGCATTAATTGTTTAGTAAGTTTTAGGGTCATGTTGCTATAGTTTTAATTCCTGAGCCTAATTTATTAGTTATTTATGCCATTTAATAACCATTTAACATAAATGTGATTTTGGCACATCGGGTTGCGCGGTTTTTGATTAAAGAAGTTTATACTCACCCGATCCCCGCACAGGCTTCAGTTTGTAACTGAAGCTTACGGATGAGGGCAAGTTTATAACTTGGCTGTATAACGAAAGTCGCAGACTTTCTCTTATCCATAGGCTTCAGTTACAAACTGAAGCCAGTTGTGGTAGCCGGGGTGAGTCTAAAACACTTGCATCCCTCAAAACATTCCCCTAAATTCGTTTATGACCAATAACCGACGATCGTTCCTGAAACAGGCCGCCGTGCTTACCGGCGCGTTTTCGGCCACCAGTTTGTTTAACCAGGCGCATGCCGAAGAGTGGCGCAAGGCCGAGGCCCGCATAAGCAATCTTACGCCACAACAAATAGCACAAGATGAGGATTATTGGGCCATTATTCAGCGGGCCTACAGCGCCAGCACTAATATCATGATATTGAACAATGGCGGGGTGTCGCCATCGCCCATTGTGGTACAGGAGGCGGTTGAGCGTTACAATCAACTATCAAACCAGGGCCCATCCTACTACATGTGGCGCATCCTCGATCAGGGCCGCGAACCCCTGCGCGAAAAGCTGGCCCTGCTGGCCGGTTCATCGCCCGAAGAGATTGCCGTTAACCGCAACGCCACCGAGGCGTTAAATACCATTATCTACGGCCTCGACCTGAAAAAGGGCGACGAGGTGATCGGCACCCGGCAGGATTACCCGCACATGCGGCAAGCCTACCTGCAACGCCAGGCACGCGAGGGCATTGTATACAAACAATTAAGCTTCGATTTCCCTATAGAAAACGACGAGCAAATTGTAAAGGCTTATGCCGATGCCATCACCCCAAAAACCAAACTGATCCACGTTACCCATGTCATCAACTGGGTGGGGCAAATTATGCCGGTGCGCAAGATCTGCGATATGGCGCATGTTCGAGGCATAGAGGTTATTGTGGATGGCGCGCATTCGTTCGGTCTGCTTGATTTTAAGATCCCCGATCTCAATTGCGATTACTTTGGCACCAGTTTGCATAAGTTCCTTTCAGCGCCCATCGGCAGCGGGATGATGTGGATAAAAAAGGAGAAGATAGCCAAGGTGTGGACCTTGCTGTGCGATGATAACCCGCAAAGCGCCGACATCCGTAAGTTCGAAAACATCGGTACCCGAAGTTTCCCGATAGAGCAGGGTATTGGCGAAGCCGTCAATTTCCATAATGCCATTGGCAGCAAACGAAAGGAAGAACGCATCCGTTACCTGAAGAACTACTGGGCCAGCCGTGTACAAAAGGTTCCCAAAGTGCGCCTGCACACCTCGCTAAAACCCGAATATTCCTGCGCAATTTGCGGGGTTTCTATTGATGGCATGACACCACAGGAGGTTGACAATGCGCTATTTGGCAAGTATAAGATTCATACCACATCTATCGTTATCGAGAATATTAAATGCGTGCGCATTACGCCGCATGTGTATACTACTATTGCCGATATGGATAAGTTGGTGAAGGCGATAACGGAGATTGCGGCCGGGGCGAAGGGGTAGGCTTTTAGTAAAACTTGTCATTGCGAGGAGCGATAGCGACGTGGCAATCCCATAGGCAGGTCCTCGTTGCTTGTCCTATGGGATTGCCGCGCTATCGCTCGCAATGACAATGGGTTATTATCGCGCCCCTATAACTCCAACTGCTTAACCGCTACCGGCGCAATCATATTCACCCAAAGGGCATACATACTACCTGATGGATGCAAGCCATCTACTGCGATCAACGATTTGTCGGTAGCTGCCTGTTTAGATATGGGGGTGATATTCACATAGCTTATTCCCTGTTTGTCAGTCTCTTCTTTATTAATAGCGTTAAACTGATCAATCAGCGGGCCGATGGTAGCACCGGCGCCGTTGGCGAATGGGGTAACGCCGTAATCGGGGATGGATACTACAATTACATGGGCTTTGTTGCCTTTGGCAAAGGCAATGGCGGTATTTAATAACTGCACAAATTTGGTGCGGTAGTTGGTTTGGCTCAGGCCCTGGTATTGGTCGTTCACGCCAATGAGCAGGGTTACCATATCGTAAGTATTGCTTTTAACGCTGCTACCATCAATAGCGGCAATCAGGTTATCGGCCGTCCACCCGGTTTGGGCAATAATGCTTGGCGACTGGATATTGAGGCGCGTGCTCAACTGGTAAGGGAACGAATCCTTTTGTTCTACCGATTGACCGATGGTGTACGAATCGCCCAGGGCAAGGTAGCTGATAGCTTTTGGTGTGGTGGCAGGCATAGTGCTTGGTGTGCTTGTGGTTACCGTGGCATCGGCCGTTACAGGCGATACCGTTTTTGAACAGGCAAACAGGCTGCCTATCCCCAATAAAAATAGTGTTAACGTCTTCATTCTACCATCTCCATACCGAAAAGTACGGAAATATGGTGCCTAAGGATTTGTTTAACTTCTTCCATATCAACCTCGCGACCCAGTTCGGCCTGCAGTGATGTTACCGCTTTATCGTCGATGCCGCAGGGCACGATGTTTTTAAAGTAGTCGAGGTCTGCATTAACATTAAAGGCAAAGCCGTGCATGGTTACCCAGCGACTGCAACGCACACCCAATGCGCAAATTTTGCGGGCACGGGCATTATCGGCATCAAACCAAACACCGGTATAGCCCGGATAGCGGCCGGCTTGCAAACCATAATCGGCAAGGGTTAATATCACAGCTTCCTCCAGCGTGCGCAGGTACAGGTGTATATCGGTAAAAAAATTCTCCAGATCCAGTATCGGGTAGCCGACTATTTGCCCCGGACCATGATAGGTGATATCGCCGCCGCGGTTAATATGGTAATAGGTGGCCTTTTTTTCCTTCAAGCCCTGCTCATCCAACAATAAATTTTCGGGGCGACCGCTTTTGCCTAAAGTGTATACATGCGGATGCTCACAGAAGACAAGGTAGTTAGGGATTTCTTCGGCAACACAATGCTCGTAAGTATGGCCGGCGCTGGCATCAGCCATGGCTACCTGCTTTTGGCGCAGCTCTATCTTTTGCTTCACGGTATCGGCAAAAAGGGCTTCCTGCCGGTTCCAGCCGTCCTGGTAATCTATCAAACCCCAATCCTGGAAAAATACTTGTTTGTTCTTCATATTATTCATTCACCCTTTACGTAACCCACCATATAATCCTGGTATTGCAAATATTGCACGGTATAGTTTAAATTCTTATCGCCCTTGCTTAACTGTGCTTGTATGTTGCCCTCCTGTCCGTAAGCAAAGGGTTGCAGGCTGATGTTATCCCTGAATGACACTTCCTTTTCACCGTTGCATTTATAAATGGCCTCCTTGGCGCACCAGCACGCATACAAGCTATTCACGTAATTCTTATCCTTTGGTATAGATGCCAGTTCGGTCTTATTCAGGAATCGGGGGGCAATGCGCTCTACCTTTTGCTGCATCTGCTCAATATCGATACCAACCGGCCCGCGCTTGCTGATCATTACCGCAGCATAATCAAACGAGTGACTAAGCGAAATATGGTAGGGCAAATTAACCAGATAGGGTTTGCCATGGGCGTCTATCTTGCAGTCGATAAATTCGTCGGTGCGCAGCATCGTACGCAGCAACACCCTTGTGGCCAGCCAGTGCAGGAAGCGCTTGCCGTGCCGAAGCTGTTCAACAAAGGCTTTTTCGTCGTTATCTAACTGCAGGCGCGCATACAACTCATCGGTATTTTCCTCTATCTTCCAGAGGGCAAATTCGGTATCGGCATCTATTTGCCTGCTGTATGCTACGGCCATAATTTTAATTAGAAAAGCAGCACAAAAATACTTCAAATAATTTTAATTTAGTCGGCCCAAGTAAAGGAATATGATACTGTCAGACAAGCGCATTTTAGAAGAGATAGACAAAGGTACTATCGTTATTGAACCTTTTAAACGCGAGTGCCTGGGCAGCAATTCGTACGATGTACATTTGGGCAAACACCTGGCCACCTACCGTAACCGTGTGCTGGATGCCAAGGTGCATAACGAGGTTGATGCCTTCGAGATCCCCAAAGAAGGTTTTGTGCTGCAACCCGGCACCCTGTACCTTGGCGTAACTGTTGAATATACCGAAACCCATAAGCATATCCCCTTTTTGGAGGGTAAATCGAGCACGGGGCGTTTGGGTATCGATATCCACGCAACAGCCGGTAAAGGTGATGTAGGCTTTTGCAATACCTGGACTCTGGAGATCTCCTGCGCGCAGCCCGTGCGCATTTATGCCGGCATGCCCATTGGCCAGCTGATCTATTTTGTGGTGGACGGCGATATCGAAACCCTGTACAACACTAAAGACAACGCCAAGTACAATAACCCTACCACGCGGCCAGTAGAGAGTATGATGTGGAAGAATAAGTTTTAAAATGATAAAATACAAAAGGAGCGCTTCACATCAGTTGATGTAAAGCGCTCCTTTTGTATAAAATATCCGTCATGCTGAACGGAGTGAAGCATCCCCGGCTATGCATGACTGGCCTGCAAATCGAGGATCCTTCGCTACGCTCCAATGACGATTAAGCGTTAAACGCCGCTGCAAACGGCGAAGCCGCCATCAACATTCACAACCGTGCCGGTTACAAACTTAGAGGCATCACTTAATAGCCACAGCAGCGCGCCGATCAGTTCATCCGGCTCGCCGAAGCGTTTAAATGGCGTATGTTTTAACACCAGGTTGCCGCGATCGGTATAGCTACCATCGGGCTGGGTAAGCAGGGTACGGTTTTGCTCGGTAAGGAAAAAGCCGGGAGCGATGGCGTTCATGCGCAGCTTATCGCCGTGGCGGTTGGCCATCTCTACCGAAAACCATTTGGTATACGAATCGATAGCTGTTTTGGCCATGGTATAGCCCAGCACTTTGGTAATTACCCTTTGCGATGCCATGCTGGAGATATTTACAATACTACCTTTGCCGCTCTGTACCATCGCCTCGCCAAATACCTGGGTAGGGATCAGGGTACCCCAAAGGTTAAGGTCCATTACCTGGCGCAGGCCGTTCATGTCCAGCTTAAACACATCCGCATCCGGCTGAACGATACCGCCCGGCATATTACCACCGGCGCCGTTCACCAAACCATCAATGCGACCAAATTCGGCCAGCATTTTATCTTTAGCGGCAATAACCTGTTCTTCGTTCAATACATCGGCAACTAAAGCGATGGCTTTGCCACCGGCTGCATTAATGGCATCGGCTCGCTCCTGCGCCTTTTGCGCGTTACGGCCCAAAATACCAACCGCGCCACCAGCCTTAACAATGCCGTTGATAAAAGCTTCGCCCAAAATGCCGGTACCGCCGGTAACTACAATTACTTTATCTTTTAAAGAGAATTCTTCCATTTGATTATTTTGATCTGTAGGGATGTAAACTAAATTCAAAACAAATGAAAAAATGGGATAAAGCGATTATGCTGAGTAGCGGTTTATTCAATTGTATTATCAATTTAGTGATATGTGGTAATGGAGGGAGAGTAATGAATGTATTAACCACAGAGAGCACAGAGGTTTGCACAGAGGACACGGAGCCTTGCTTGTTCAAACTATTTTCCTATTAAACAAAGCCTTAAAAATGATTATATACAGTTAGAAAATCTCTGTGTTCTCTGTGCAAACCTCTGTGCTCTCTGTGGTTAAAGTTTCTACTCCGCAAACGTCAGCAAAGCATGTTGCCCCGC
Organism: Mucilaginibacter mali; assembly: GCF_013283875.1. Lineage (NCBI taxonomy): Bacteria > Pseudomonadati > Bacteroidota > Sphingobacteriia > Sphingobacteriales > Sphingobacteriaceae > Mucilaginibacter > Mucilaginibacter mali. The sequence goes on along the minus strand of NZ_CP054139.1, from coordinate 4,365,723 downwards.
CGTATGGATATCGCGCCAAACGCGGTTAATTTCGGTATCGGGGGCAGCGGCCATCAATCCGCAATAAATAAACAGGTTATCAACCACCTTGCGCGATAGGATAGCTAAAGCCCGGCTGGTTTTGCTTACTGCTTTTAGCTGGGCTTCGCCGGGTTGTTCCCACGATGCATCAACGGCGCTGAATAATTCTTCACGGGCCGATTGCAGACCGGCTACTCCCGATGCCAGTTCGGTATTCATCTGCGCCGCATGGGCTGGTGTTATTTTAGGCTGCTTAACTTTCTTATCAAAAATATCGCGGCACAGATCGGTAAAATGAATAGCCATGCCCGATAGGTTCACCGCCAGCGTAGCCTCGGCCAGTTGCAGGAAGGGATATTGATATAAAGCGCCATCTACCATTGCATGGGCAGGGTCGATGCGGAAGCTGTTATCGGCAGGCAGCAAAGCCTGATCTATCCGGAACGAATGACTGCCGGTAGCTACCATCCCTACATATTTCCAGGTAGGTAACAGGGCTACATCTTTTTTGGGGATAACAAAGGGCAGTACCAATGGCTGGCCATCATCGCCAATTACAGCTTCGCCATTTTTTTTGATAGCGCAGTTGGCGGTAAAATAAGTGGCATGATCGGCGCCGCTGGCGTAGTTCCATGTGCCGGTTAGATGATATCCGCTTTCGGTCAGTTCGGCATCGCCGGTTACCGCGCCGCTGCCGGCCAGGCAAACCTGCGGATCGCCAAAAATAGTTTTAGCGGTCTTGGGCTGCATAAAGCCCCCGAACCATCCCGCGCCACAACAAAGCGTCATTACCCAGCCTACGCTGCCATCGGCCCAACTGATGGCTTCCTGCAGGCGCACTAAATTAGGCAGAGAGAGCTCCAGGCCGCCATACGCTCCGGGTACCAACAGTTTAAACCATTGCAGGCGATAAACCAGTTCCAGTTGTGCCGGGTGTAAATGACCTAAAGTTTCGGCAGCCGCGGCGTTATCGCGGATCATGGTTACATCGTTAGCATTAATAAAGGTAGACGGGTGCGGAGCGTTCATTGGTTCACCCCCTCTAAATCTCCCCCGAGGGGGGAGGCTTCTCTATCAGCCTTATCTTTTTTCCAGATCTGCCACCACTCGTAAAAACCGGCAATGGCGATGATAAACAGGAAAATTGTGAGCAGCCCAAACAAGGGCAATTTTTTATAGAACAACAGCGGGATAGCAAACAGGTTTGATAAATTGAGTAATAGCCAGTTCTCTATTTTACGACGGGCCAGCAGCCACATGCCCGCCCAGGCGGTTGACGATACCCACGAGTCCCAAAGGGGGACGTTGGATGTGGTGAAGTTTTTCAGCAACACGTATAAGATCGCCCAGCCTGCAAAACTGATGAGCAGGGTGATCACCCATTCGCGCCGGGTGCACCAGCTTACCTTTACCGGTGGCTCATCGCGCTTCTTAACCCAATGGTACCAACCGTAAATGCTCATCACCAGGTAGTATCCATTCAACGCCGATTCGGCATACAAACCGGCTATCAGCAGCACATAAATACCCAGCAACGTACTTGCAATACCGGTGGGATAAAGCAGGATATTATTTTTTTTGGCCAGCAGCACTTCGGCTACACTTAATATCACTGCGGCCCATTCCCAAAAAGTGGTTTGTTGTATCTGCTCGGTAAAAAGCTGTATCCAGGGATGCAGGTTCATTGTTATGTTATACTTTAAGATGTGCGCGCCCATTAAACTCACCCGGTCGTTGCTTCGCCCGACTACCCTCTCTTTCCTTTGGAAAAAGAGGGAATGGGTTTATCCGATACTGCTCTTGCCCTCTTTCCGCGCAGCGAAGAGAGGGCCGACCAGCGTAGCACCGTCGGGGTGAGTCTATGCGGTTATGCTAAGTTCTAATAATGATACCTCACAAAAGCCTCCATCGCTTCATACTCGGCAAGGCCAAGGTCATCGTAGCGTTTGGCGGTTTCGCGGTTTCGGTCTTCGGCACGTACCCAAAACTCACGCGCGTCATCGCCCGGGAATACCGGCCTGTCTTTTTGCGACTGGTGTTTGAATATCGCGTTGCGCTTGCGTACTACTTCCTGCGGCGAAAGCGGAACGGCCATCTCAATTTCGTAGGTCGGGAATTCGTGCCATGCGCCGCGGTACAACCATAGCCAGCAATCCTTCACCCAGTCTTCGGTTTTCTTCAGGCGGGTTAGGGCTTCTAAAATGATCTTGAAACAAACGATGTGCGTACCATGCGGATCGGCAAAATCGCCGGCGGCAAATACTTGCTGGGGCTTTACCTGCTGCAGCAGATCCATGGTCAGTTTAATATCCTCCTCGCCAACCGAATTCTTTTTGGTTTTGCCGGTCTCGTAAAAAGGCAGGGCCATAAAGTGGATATGATCGTCCTGCAAACCGGCGTAGCGCGCGCCGCTGATGGCTTCGCTTTTACGGATAAAGCCTTTTACATCGCGTATCTCGGGCGTATCGATCTGATTAGGCTGTTTGGTGTCGATGAATTTGCGCATATCATCGTATATGCCCTTCAGCCTGTCGGTTTCTTTTTGATCGGCCTTAATGCTGGTATTAAAATCGATGGCGAATTCCATATAGCGCAGCACATCATCGTCCCAAACGGCTGTGTTGCCCGATGTTTGGTAAGCTACATGCACATCGTGCCCCTGATCAACCAAACGGATAAAGGTGCCGCCCATCGATATCACATCATCATCCGGGTGTGGCGAGAAGATGATGGAACGTTTCTTCGCCGGATTGGCGCGCTCGGGGCGCTGGCTATCGTCCGAATCGGGTTTGCCGCCCGGCCAGCCGGTAATGGTATGCTGTATCTGGTTAAAAATATCAATGTTGATGTTATAAACCGGGCCTTGTTCGGTGGCCAGTTGCGCCATCCCATGGCTGTTATAATCTTCTTCCGTTAGTTTCAGTACCGGTTTTTTTAGCTCGGTAGCCAGCCATATCACCGCCTTCTTCTTCAGTGTGTTATTCCACACGCAATCCTTTACCAGCCATGGGGTATCAAAGCGGGTCAGATCGCTGGCGGCATCCTGGTCGAGCACAAACTCCACGTTATCCGATAATTGCAGGTAGGTGGCAGGTACATCGCCCGAGATATCGCCTTCGATGGCTTTTTTAATGATCGGGGCTTTCTTTTTGCTCCAGGCCATCAGGATAATTTCGCGGGCGCGGAAGATGGTGCCTACGCCCATAGTAATGGCTTTGGCAGGCACGTTGGCCTTACCACCAAAATCGCGGGCGGCATCCAGGCGGGTCAGGTCATCTAAAGTAACCAGCCTTGTACCCGAGTTGGGCGCCGAGCCAGGTTCGTTAAAACCGATGTGGCCGGTACGGCCGATACCCAGTATCTGCAGGTCTAATCCCCCTAAAGCTTCTATCTGCTTTTCATATTCCAAACACCAGGCGGCCACGTCATCAATAGCTAAAGTACCATCGGGAATGTGGACGTTCTGCTTTTCGATATCGATATGGCTGAATAAATTCTCGTACATAAAGGTAACGTAGCTTTGGGCCGCGTCGGGCTTCATGGGGTAGTACTCGTCAAGGTTAAAGGTGATCACGTTCTTAAAACTTAATCCGTCCTCTTTGTGCATGCGCACCAGTTCGTTGTAAACACCAATTGGGGTTACGCCGGTGGCAAGGCCTAATACGGCTTTCTCGTGCGATTCCTGTTTTTTGCGGATCACATCGGCAATACGCTTTGCTACCTGTTTTGATGCGGTTTGCTGATCGGGATATACGGTAACTGCTAATTTCTCGTACCGCGTCTCTTCTAATAAATTTAATCTGGCCATGTGGGTTGGGGCTGATGAATTTGGTAATAAATAGATGACGGAGCGGCAAATATATCAGTTAGCTATCAAACCACCATGTTAATTTTATAGTTTAACCTGCCACATTGTATCTTTAGCAAAAAAATGGCTGTTTTGAACCGTAACCTGCAACACCTGTTTAACATCGCGCAAAAACCCCAGCGCCTGGTGGTCGGCCTTATGTCGGGTACCTCGCTTGATGGTTTGGATATCGCTCTGTGTCGTTTTAGCGGGCATGGGATGGCTACAAAGTTCGAACTGCTGGAGTTTACTACTACGCCTTATGCTGCCGATTTTAAAGCAGAGATACAGCAATTGTTCGCCAAAAAAATCATCGGCCTGGAAAAACTGACGCTGATGAACGCCTATGTAGGCAGCTTCCACGCCGAATTAATATTAGCTGCTTTAAAACAATGGGGCGTATCACCGGCCGATGTTGATATGATAGCCAGCCACGGGCAAACCATATACCATGCGCCCAAACGCCTGCACGGGCAAGCCGCCTATCCTAACGCCACCCTGCAAATTGGCGATGGCGACCATATTGCCGTAAAGACCGGCATCCTCACCATTAGTGATATGCGCCAGAAACATATAGCCGCCGGTGGCGAGGGCGCACCCTTAGCACTATACGGCGATGTGATCATGGGTAGCCAAACCGGCGAAGACCGTATTTTATTGAACATTGGCGGCATTGCCAACCTTACCTGGCTGCCCGGTAATGGCAACGGTGCCGAAATTATTTGTTGCGATACCGGCCCTGGCAATACGCTGATAGACGCCGCCTGCCGCAAGTATTTTGATATGCCTTATGACGAGGATTCGCGAATAGCCCTCTCTGGTAAAGTAAGCGAAGCGCTGCTGGATGCTTTACTGGATAACCCTTATTTTAAAGCGCCTGCACCAAAAACAACCGGACCGGAATTGTTTAGTATAGCTTATGTAGAGAAGGCGCAGCAAGTATCAAATACTACCGGTTTATCTCTGCGGGATATTGTAGCTACATTAAGCGCATTTACGGTAAAAAGTATTTCCGGTTTTATTCAGGATAATGGGATGCAATCGGTTAAACGCATACTGATAAGCGGCGGTGGCGCTAAAAATAAGTTTGTGGTTGACGGATTGACTGCCGAACTGGCTCCGGCTATGATTAGCGATACTAATTATTTGGGCGTTAACCCCGATGCTAAGGAAGCGATACTGTTTGCCTTATTGGGCAATGAAGCATTGGTTGGCGAGCCGATGCATATTGGCGGGAATCCCGCGGTGCTGATGGGGAAGTTTAGTTTTGCTGGGTGAGCGCATAGACTCACCCGGTCGTGGCTACACCTGATCACCCTCTCTCCGCTGCGCGGAAAGAGGGGAAATAGGATATTTCATATTGCTTCCCGATACAACTTCTTCCCTCTTTCCGCGAAGCGGAGAGAGGCTGCCCGAGCGAAGCAACGGGCGGGTGAGTCTAACGGCGAACAGAACTACAATACCTCACATGCTTACTTCCCGACTTTCGGACTTCCAGTCTTTCGGACTTCCCGAAATTCTCTACCTTTACACCATGCCAATTAACCCTGAAATAGAAAAACGAATAGCCGATCTTCAGGAAAAATACGAAGCCATGGGCCAGGATATGTCATCGTACCTGGATGGTTTACTGTATGCCGATTTCCTGACCTACTGGGATTACATTCACCTGGATACGCTGCTGAGCCTGCAAAGCCCAAAAACGCCGTTCCCTGATGAGGAGATATTTATCATGTATCACCAGATCACCGAACTGTACTTTAAACTGGCCCTGCACGAGTGCAAACAAATTGCCGAAGCCCAACCTTTGGCCGCCGAGTTTTTTACGGCAAGATTGAAACGTATCAACCGCTACTTTGAGGCTTTGACCCATTCGTTCGAGATCATGGTGGATGGGATGGAGAAAGACCAGTTCCTGAAGTTCCGCATGTCGCTGCTACCGGCCAGCGGTTTCCAATCGGGGCAGTACCGCATGATAGAGATCTATGCTACCGATTTTATTAACCTGGTAGCTAAGGATAAGCGCGAGGAGTTAAACACCGCATCCATAGCCGAGCAGTTTGAGTACATCTACTGGAAATTTGGCGCTACTGAACTTTCTACCGGCAAGAAAACGCTTACGCTGAAGCAGTTCGAAAAAAAGTATACCAAAACTTTCACGGAGTTGGCGCAGGCTACCGCTACCACCAATTTTGGTGCCCTGTATACTAAGCTAAAAGCAGCCGGACAAGCCACGCCGCAACTGGAGCAGGAACTGCGCCACCTGGATGTGAACGTGAACGTAAACTGGCCGCTGTCGCATTATAAATCGGCTGTGCGTTACCTTAACCGCGAGCCTGAAGAAATTAAGGCCACAGGCGGCACCAACTGGCAAAAATATCTGCCTCCGCGTTTCCAGAAGCGCATTTTTTACCCGCAATTGTGGAGCGCGCAGGAGTTGGAGGAATGGGGCAAGGCCTGGGTGGAACTGGCGTTGAGTGGTTCATAGTTGATGGTTCATAGATCATAGCCAAACATCTTTTCACTACGCCGCGGCAAGCGTCTGCGCTTGCTGCAATTCCTAATTGAGCGTCCACGCTTAATTTAAAAACGCGAGCGTGGACGCTCACTCAATTTTTCAGTCAAGCGTGGACGCTTGACCGGGCGACAAGTAAAAAGCCTGTCCTATTGTTGTCTTGTTTGTCCTGGTCTCCTCACAACAAGACAAACAGGACAACAATAGGCAATGTGGTTATTTTAATACAAGGACTATGTTAACCCAATGCAATATCCACAATAAATTTTCCTTAACCCCCTGTGCCAAAAGCATCTTTTACAAGGTTCTATGAACCATCAACTATGAACTATCCCCCAAATTTCCTACCTTGCGCCATTTCCAATTAATATATCTACTGCCATGACCGATACACTGGACATTAAGATAACCAAAACGCAAAATTCGCGTTTGGCGCAGACCGACTTTAGTAACTTACCATTCGGCCGCATTTTTACCGACCACATGCTGGTGGCCGATTATGCCGATGGCGAATGGAAGAATTTTGAGATCGTCCCTTATGGCGAAATTGGCCTTAGCCCGGCTATTTCGTCGCTGCATTACGGGCAAGCCTTTTTTGAAGGCCTGAAAGCTTATAAACATGCCGATGGCAAAGTGACCGTTTTCCGACCCGAAAAGAATGGCGCGAGGTTTAACAAATCGGCCGAACGCCTTTGCATGCCGGAGTTGCCTGTTGAAATGTTCATCAGCAGCATCGATGCGCTGGTTGATATGGAACGCGACTGGATCCCGACAAGTCCGGGCCACTCGTTGTATATCCGCCCGGTGATGTTCGCTGCTGATCCGTTTTTAGGTGTAAGCCCGTCAAAAACATATAAATTTGTGGTGCTAACCTGCCCGGTTGGTCCGTATTTCACCAAGCCACTGCGTGTGAAATTCGAAACACATTATACCCGCGCTGCCGAAGGTGGTTTTGGTTATGCCAAAGCAGCCGGTAACTATGGAGGTAGCATGCTGCCGTTTAAAAAAGCCGCCGAAGAGGGCTTCGACCAGATCATCTGGACCGACGCCAAAGAACACCTGTATGCCGAAGAAATGGGCGCTGCCAACGTAATGTTTGTGCTGGATGGCAAACTGATCACCCCATCAACCCGCGATACCATCCTTGATGGTGTTACCCGCGATACCGTGCTGGCCCTGGCCCGCCACTGGGGTGTGGAGGTTGAAGAGCGTCGTGTATCCATAGCTGAAATTGTTGAGGGTGCAAAAACCAGCAAGCTAACCGATGCTTTTGGTGCCGGTACCGCCGCTACTATTGCTCCTGTTGGTGCGTTCCATTACGATGGCGTTGACTACACGCTGAGCGACCCGTCAACCCGCGAGTTTTCGCAAAAGGTGTTGAAAACGCTGGATGCCATCCGTTACGGCAATGCCGAAGATGCATTTGGCTGGAACCATCCGGTGGCTTAAGTTTAGATTAACCATAAAGATGTAATCGGTGTAATCTATCCTAAAATCGGTGAAATCAATAAAATAATTTAACCACAGAGGACACAAAGATTTTTCACAGAGGGCACAGAGGTTGGAGTATCCGGCAACTGTGCCCTTTATTAATTAAAAGCGGGAGCCGTGTGCGATTCCCTCCCATAGGGCAATGTCCTTAAGTTAATGATGATAGCCGAATAAAGCCCCCTCTAAATCTCCCCCGGTAGGGGAGACTTAGGCTGCACAAGCGCAAAATTCTTAAAGTCCTCCCCTTTGGGGAGGATTATTTCATGAGGGCTTCGCCGTTTAGGTGGGGCTTAAAAGCTTAACTTAATGACTTTGCCCACAGGGAGGGTGTAGGGAGGGGTTTATTCGATATGCATCGTGGCTAAACCCCTCCCTGCAACCGCACAGTCCATCGCACCCCTCCCAGGAGAGGGAACTTAAAAAAATAACAATTCCTCCCCCTCGGGGAGGTTAGGAGGGGTCATGATAAAACATTTGGATATTAACGTACAGGGCAAGGTACAAGGCGTAGGCTTCAGGTATGCCACCAAGGCCACGGCCGATCAGTTGGGGGTGCGCGGAACGGTGAAGAACGAAAAGGATGGCAGCGTAAGCATCGAAGCCGAGGCTGACGAGGCACTGCTGGACCTGTTCCTTGATTTTTGCCATGAAGGCCCCGAGGGCGCCGAAGTAACATCGCTGCAACAGCATGAGGGCGAATTGAAAAACTATCGTAATTTTGAAGTGTTAAAACGGGGTTTGTTTTAATACCCCACCCAAACCCTCCCCAAAGGAGAGGGCTTTTTTATATTTAAAAATACCACCAATTGTCTACAGCTAAAAAATTTGCCGGACAAACGGCTGTTTATGGATTAAGTACCATCGCGTCGAGGATGCTTAGTTTTTTCCTTACGCCAATTTATACCGAAGCCTACAAGCAGGGAGGTTCGTATGGTATCCTTACCATTATGTTCAGCTATGTTTCCATCCTGAATGCAGTAATGGCATTTGGTATGGAAACCACCTATTTCCGGTACCTGAATAAACATGCCGATAAAAAGCAGGAGGTTTACAATAACTCGTTTTCTGCCATATTTGGGGTGTCCATTTTGTTTTTATTGCTAACCCTGCCGTTTACGCATCATATAGCGGTATGGATACAGGCCGGCAAAATACCCGCGTCTGAGTTTGAGCGCTATATTAAATATTTTGTGGCCATATTGGTTATTGATGCATGGTGCGTAATGCCCTTTGCTAAGCTGCGTGCCGATGGCAGGCCGGGCAGGTACGGCCTAATCAAGTTTGTAAACGTAATCATCTTCATTGCCCTTAACCTTACCTTTATTTGGGGCCTGCCGTTTTGGGTAGCGCATCATTTGCCCGGAACAAGCTTAATTACGCCTTGGTTTGTAAAGGGCTGGGTGGGGTACGTTTTTTTGTCGAACCTAATTGCCAGTGTAATTACCCTATTGCTTCTGCTGCCCGAATTATTTAAGCTAACGGCCAGTCTTGATAAGAAGATGTTATGGCATATGTTTGCTTACAGCTGGCCGGTGCTGATAGCCAACCTATCCTTTTTGGTTAACGAAAACCTGGATAAGCTGTTGCTTAGTCAGATGCTGCCGGATAGCATTAGTGTACAGCAGGTAGCTATTTATGGCGGTTGTGCCAAAATAGCGCTGTTCCTCAGCATATTTGTACAGGCGTTCAGGCTGGGTGCCGAGCCATTCTTTTTTAATCATGCCAAAAATAAAAATGCTGGTACCACCTACGCGCGCATTATGGATTACTTTGTGATTGTGGTGGCCATTATATTTGTCGCTCTTGTAGCCAATATACAACTGCTGAAATATTTTGTAAGGGACGAAAAACTTTGGGTTGGATTGACCGCAGTGCCGCCTCTTGTTTTTGGCTATGTTAGCCTGGGTATTTACATGAACCTTTCGGTCTGGTATAAACTGTCCGATCAAACAAAATACGGCCTTTATATATCAGGCATAGGTGCCATCATCACCATTTTATTGAATGTGATCTTTATCCCTAAATACAGCTACATGGCATCGGCCTGGGTGTCGTTCACGGCCTATACGGTCATGATGATCCTTTCCTACATCTGGGGGCAAAAAAATTACCCTATCCCTTATAACTTAAAAAAGAATCTTTCGTATATCATAATATCAATATTACTCGTTTATTTATCATTCTATGTATTTAAACGTAATATATTTGTAGGTAACGCCCTGCTGTTGCTGTTTGCAGGTGGCGCGTTGCTGATGGAAGGCAAGGAACTAAAAGCTATCTTTATTAAAAAATGACCACGGTACGCATCATCAATAAATCAAAGAACGACCTGCCTGAGTACGGTACGCTGCACTCGGCCGGTATGGACCTGCGTGCCGATATCGAGACTGCCATCCAGCTGAAACCCATGGAGCGTAAGCTGGTCCCGACGGGACTATACATCGAACTGCCTGAGGGCTTCGAAGCGCAGATCCGTCCGCGCAGCGGCCTGGCTTATAAGCATGGCATCAGCATTGTGAATGCGCCGGGTACCATCGATGCCGATTACCGGGGCGAGATCGGCGCGTTGCTGATCAACCTGGGCGACAAGGATTTTGATATTGCTCCCGGCGACCGCATCGCCCAAATGGTAATTGCCCGTTACGAGCGTATTAATTGGGAACCGGTTGAGGTGCTAAGCGAAACAGTTAGGGGCGCCGGCGGTTATGGACATACAGGTGTTTAGTGATTGGAGATTAGGTTAAAATCAGGAATATAGGATCAAGACGATAAGACATAAAATGCTGAAACGATTGTTGATATTAGGTATGATGGCGGCTCCGGCTTGTGTGTTGGCACAGGTGAAGAAGCCGGGCGCATCCACAGAACGTGCGCCGGGCAAGCCCATGACCTCTATCGACAGCGTGATGGTGAAGCAGTATTTTTTTTCGGCCCTGCACGAGAAGACCATCGAGAACTTCCCGCTGGCGGCCGACCTGTTTAACCGTGTACTGCAAACCGATGCCAACAACGATGCCGCCATGTACGAGCTGGCCGGCATGAAGAAGCTGCAAAAGGATAACGATGGCGCACGCCAGCTACTGGAGCGTGCCGTTACTATAAACGCCAATAACGAGTGGTACTGGATATCGCTGGCCGATTGCTACGAGAAAACCAACGACCTGGCCAAGCTGGAGAATGTGTTTAACCAACTGATAAGGCTGGCGCCTGATAAACCCGACTATTATTTTGATAAAGCTAATGCCTACTACCTGCAAAAGCGGTATGACGAAGCGCTGGCGGTTTATAAACAGATAGAGGGAATTACAGGCCTTACCGACGATATTGTGGCCCAGCGCCAAAAAATATACCTGAAGCAAAACAAGGTAGACCAGGCCGCCGCCGAACTGGAGAGCATGATGGCCGCCAACCCCGGGCAGGTGCGTTATTACCTGTTGTTGGCCGAAATTTATAACTCAAACGGGCAAAATGCCAAAGCCCTGCCGGTTTTGCAAAAGGCCGCCAGGTTGGATCCGAATAACGGACTGGTGCATTTGGCCCTGGCCGATATCTATCGCGAGAAAAAAGATGCCGAAGCCTGCTTTAGCGAACTGGAACTGGCCTTCGCCGTCCCCGACCTGGATATCGACCAAAAGATCAGGATAATTATGGGGTATATCCCCAAATTTCCTGAACCCAATGCCAAGGCCAGCGCGCTGGAACTAAGTCGGATATTGACCACCGCCCACCCAACAAACGCGAAGGCTTTTGCCCTTTATGGCGATATGCTGATGCAGAGCGCTAAGTTTAAGGAAGCCAAACCAGCGTATAAACGCTCTATTGAACTGGATGAACAGGTTTATGCTGTGCACGAGCAATTGGTGCGCCTGGATCTGGGCGATAACGATATCGATGGCGCTATTAAGGACGGCCAGAACGCCCTCTCGCTGTTCCCTAACCAGGCCTGGATGAATTATTTGGTGGGCGTGGCCTATCTGCAAAAAAAGAATTATACCAAATCGCTCAGCTACCTGAAAAACACAACTTCATTAGAACTTCAGGATAAGGAATTACTTTCGCAATGTTTTTCGGCGCTGGGCGATGTATACCACGAGCAAAAGGACAACGTGAAGTCTGACGAGGCTTACGACCGTTCGCTTACCTACAACCCCGACAATGCTTATACGCTAAACAACTATGCCTACTACCTATCGGTACGGGGCGATCAGTTGGAAAAAGCGGCACGCATGTCGAAGCATTCTAACGACATACAGCCCAACACGGCTTCGTTCCAGGATACTTATGCCTGGATCCTGTTCAGGCAAAAAAACTATGCCGAGGCCCGTGTTTGGATAGAAAAGGCTTTGGTGAGCGATAAGGACCATAGCGCGGTAAAGGAAGAGCATTATGGCGACATTATGTTTTACCTGGGCGATACCAATGCCGCGGTAGCCAACTGGAAGAAGGCCAAGGAGTATGGCGGTGCATCGCCTGTGTTAGAGCGCAAGATTAACGAGAGGAAGTACATTGAATAGCAGGATAATAATTGTAATTGGTTTAGCGGCCACTTTAGCAGGCTGCAAGGCGCATAAGCAATTGGTGGTAAACCGTACACCAGCGGCAGGCCAGCCGGTCATCTCATCGCCCGCGCAGGCTGCGCCATCGGCAAATAAGCAGGTGGCGGCCATAAGGGAAAAACAGTTGGCTTTTAATACCTTTAGCGGCAAGGCAAAAACCAAACTGGATATTGATGGCAGCGGGAACGATGTTACGCTGAACATCCGCATACAGCGCGATCAGAAGATCTGGGTATCCATAACAGCCCTGCTGGGTTTGGAAGTGGCCCGGGCGCAGATCACCCCCGATAGCATCGTTGTGATTAACAAACTACAGGGTGTGTACTTGAAAAAGCCGTTTAGCTACGTTTACCAGTATGCCGGCAATCAGGTAACCTTTAAAAGCTTGCAGGCGCTGTTGTTGGGTAATGCCATGCCCGAATTGCTGAACGATAATGCCGATACAGGCACTGATAATGGCAATACCATTTTAGCCGGCCACTTGCAGGATTTGATGTATAAACTCATCATCGGTCCGGATATGAAGGTGAGCCAAACCAATTTAAGCAACCAGTTAGCGGCACTTACACTACAGGTAAGCAACAGCCAGTTTATACAGGCCGATAACCGGGTTATGCCATCGCAAATAGATATCGTATCTTCGGCGGGGAATAAAAAAATAAATATCAACCTGCACTATAACAGTGCCGAGTTTGATAAAACATTGGAGTACCCGTTCAGCATACCCGACAGGTATACGCCTGCTAACTGATAAACTTGATCGATGAAATTTTATAAGATAGTTTTTTTTGCCGCCCTGTTTTTGTCAGCCGCCCACGCGTTTGGGCAAAGCAGCGCCGAACTAAAGCGCCGCCGCGATAAATTGAACGAAGAGCTGGATCAGCTAAACCACGAACTGGAGGCCAACCAGAACAATAAGAAGATGAACCTGAAGCAACTGAACCTGCTAAAGGCGCAGATCAGTTTGCGGACATCGAAGATAGCTACCATCAACTCCGAGATCGGGTTGCTGAACAACCAGATCCAGGAGAGCAATAATACCGTGCATACCCTACAGGGGCAGTTAGATCAGTTGAAGAAGGAGTATGCGGCGATGGTGTTGTTTGCCTATCACAATCGTAGCTCTTACAATCAGCTGATGTTTGTATTCGCTTCGGAAGATTTTAACCAGGCCTACAAGCGGATGAAGTACCTGCAGCAATTTGGTTCGTACCGCGAAAGGCAGGCCGAAAGTATACGCGGCACGCAGAACGAACTGCATAACAAGATAGACGAACTGGATAAAACCAAGAAGAACAAAAACGACCTGTTAGCCGACCAGGAAAAAGAAAAAGCCAATTTGGGCAAGGCCAAAAAGGACGAAGACGATGTATTATCCGAATTATCGCGCCAGCAGGGACAACTAAAGCAACAGCAACGCGATAAGCAAAATAAAATAAGCGACATGAACAGGGCTATTAACGCCGCCATTCGTCGCGAAGTAGAGGAAGCCCGGCGCAAGGCCGAGGAGGAAGCCCGCAAGCGTGAAGCTGCCGAGGCTGCAAAGGCAAAAGCCGAGGGCCGCGCAGTGGAACCATCGACAGTGAAGCGGATCACCAAAACATCGACCACCAGCGAGATCCTGAACGCGACGCCCGAAGCCGCCAAACTGTCTAACGATTTTTTGGGCAACAAGGGCCGCCTGCCATGGCCGGTAACTAACGGCGGTATTACGCAGGGTTTCGGCATGTACACATCCGGCGGGATCCGTAACGATAATAAAGGGGTGGATATCCGCACCAACGAGGGCGCCAGCGTAAGGGCGGTATTTAACGGCGAAGTAAACGGCGTTACCAACATTGGTGGCACCTATTTTGTGCTGGTTAAGCATGGCGAGTACTTTACTGTTTACAGTAATTTACGTACCGTAGCTGTTAGCAAGGGGCAAAAGGTAAGCACCAAGCAAATACTGGGCACGGTAGCCACCGATAGCGATTCGGGCATGTCTATTGCTCACTTTGAATTGTGGAAGGGGTCCGACGCGGTAAATCCGGCGGCATGGCTAACCCCTAATTAATTTTTTGGCCTTGTGCCTTTTAAATTGTATATATTTGTAAATTAAATTGATAATTATGTTTAGCTCAGTTCTTTTATTCCTGAACATTGGCACACCGGAGTTGATATTGATTATGTTTGTAGCGCTGCTATTGTTTGGAGGCGAGAAGCTTCCGGGTATTGCCCGTGGCCTGGGTAAAGGCATCCGCGATTTTAAGGATGCTTCAGAAGGCGTAAAGCGCGAGATCAATAATCAGATCAATAGCTACGAAGAGAAAAAAACAACACAGCCCGAAGAGGAAGTGGCGCATCATGATGAGGAGGTACATCACGATGAGGCGCAGGTAGCTCATCACGAACCGGCGGCCGACGAGACCAAACCACTGATAGATACTACGCCTGTTGCCGGTACAACCCCGGTGGGCGGTTATCAAACAGCGGAGCATACCGAAGAACCTAAAAGCGGTTCGGGTATTAACTTAACCAAGGCCGATGAGCCGGTTAAAACAGACCATTAATAAACAAGAGAATATACACAATACATTAAAAAATAGAAATCATGGGTTTAGGCGCACCAGAAATTATTCTGATCATCGTTGTTGTTTTAATACTATTTGGAGGAAAGAAAATTCCTGAATTAATGAAGGGCCTTGGCAAAGGCGTTAAGGAATTTAAAGACGCTCAAAACGGCGAACCATCAGCCGACGAGAAGAAATAATTTCGCTACTGATATAATCGGAACGGCATTGTTTGCCCTTTCGAACGATAGAGAGATCTTATACGATGTGATTAGTTGCACGTGTAGGATTTCTCTTTTTGCGTTTAATTCCCGCACGGTCTCTCTAAGAATATGCTGTGTAGATCAAACCAAATAGGATGTCATGCTGAGTAATATAATCCCGGCGGCCTCTAATGGGTTTTATGACATGCCGATGAAAGCCCCCTCTAAATCTCCCCCCAAGGGGGAGACTTTGGAACCCTTTCCTCTGGAGAGGGCAGGGCGAGGCTTCAGCGGAAAAACAAACATGTCATGCTGAACTTGTTTCAGCACCCCATCACACAGGTCCGGCAAGTAAAGTGTAACTATGCAAGTGGGGTGCCGAAACAAGTTCGGCATGACGTTCTGGCTTTTAGTTGCCGGCGATCCTCATTAAAGCAAAGCACTTTTTAAACTTATTCTGTCGATATTTTAATTCGTCAACCGATAAGTTTTTTTATTTTAGCGCCCATGTCAAAAAACTATACCACTTTAGTCGAGATTAGGGCTGATATACAAGGCGGCCTTACTACCGTTGAAGCGTTAGTTGCAGGCTATTTACGGCGCATTGAAGAAAATAAACACCTGAATGCCTTTAACGAGGTGTTTGGCGATGAGGCTTTGGCAAAGGCTAAAGAACTTGATGCGCGCATCAAGGCGGGTAGTGCCGGTAAGCTGGCCGGTATGGTGATCGCCATAAAAGATAATATCTGTTACAAGGGGCATAAGGTATCAGCCTCGTCAAAAATACTGGATGGCTTTACCTCCATCTTCTCCTCAACCATTGTAGAGCGCATGCTGGCCGAAGATGCCATCATCATTGGCCGCTGCAATTGCGATGAGTTTGCCATGGGTGGGGCTAACGAAAATTCATATTTTGGCCCTGTACGGAATTATGCTGATAATAACCGCGTTTCAGGCGGCTCATCGGGCGGCTCGGCGGTGGCGGTGCAGGCTGGTTTATGCCATGCGGCCATCGGTACCGATACCGGTGGTTCGGTAAGGCAGCCCGCGGCCTTTTGCGGGGCGGTAGGCTTAAAGCCAACTTACGGGCGCATATCAAGGCATGGTATCATCGCGTACGCTTCATCGTTCGACCAGGTGGGGCCAATCACTAAATCCGTTGCGGATGCGGCGCTATTGCTTGACGTAATGGCCGGTCCGGATGATTACGATAGTACCACCATACAAACCCCTTACACGGCACAGGGTGAGGTGAAGCCGGCATCGGGCACAAAAAAAATAGCCTATTTAAAGGAAGCATTGGAAAGCGATGGCACAGATGCCGAAGTCAAAGCCATGCTGACCGCCAATATTGAAAAACTAAAAGCCGAAGGCCACACCGTTGAGCCGGTAGGTTTTGAATACCTGGATTACCTGGTACCCACCTATTACGTGCTGGCCACTGCCGAGGCATCGAGCAATTTGGCGCGGTATGATGGCGTGCACTACGGTTACCGCAGCCCCAATGCTACCGATTTGACCAGCACCTATAAGCGCTCCCGCTCGGAGGGGTTTGGCAAGGAGGTGAAGCGCCGCATTATGCTGGGCACCTTTGTGCTGAGCGCCGGCTATTACGATGCTTATTATGCCAAGGCCCAAAAGGTGCGCCGCCTTATTCAGCAAAAAACAGCTGAAATATTAAGCGAATACGATTTTATTATGGTGCCCACCGCGCCCGAACCTGCTTTTGAAATAGGGCTGGAGGAGAAGGACCCGGTGGTAAGTTACCTGCACGATATCTTTACGGTGCAGGCTTCGTTGTCGGGTGTTCCTGCAATTTCTTTGCCGGCGGGCAATAATTCAAAAGGTTTACCGTTAGGGTTACAGCTGTTAACAAAACAGTACGCGGAGAAGGAACTGCTGGAATTTTCGGAATATTTTTTGAATTTAACTCAAAATTAATAACTTAGCGTTTTCCTAAAAAGCCGAGTTACAGTTTGAGTTGATATAAACCCTAAGTAATGAAGAGACTATTTACGTTTGTAATCTGCCTTACATTATCACACCTCGCCCTGGCATCAGGTAAAAATCTGACACTAAAAGCCGACTCTGACAATCTGCCCAAAAAGCGCGACACCTTGTTTATGCCCGTTGTAGCCCCTGTGGTTTACAGCCCATACCAGGCCATGTTTAAACGCCGCTTAGATTCGATACAGCATGAGGTGCCCCTGAATTATAATGAATTTGTACAAAGCTATATAGATATTTACACCGCTCCCGGCCGAAAAAGCGACATTGGCCGCATGCTGGGTCTGGCTAAATATTATTTCCCAATTTACGAAAAGGCCTTCCGCGAAGCCGGTATCCCCGAAGAAATTAAATTCCTGTCGATAGTAGAGTCGGCGCTGAACCCTACCGCCGTTTCGCGCGTAGGTGCTACAGGGCCGTGGCAGTTTATGGCTAATACAGGCAAAGCCTACGGTTTAAATATTAACAGCGATGTTGATGAGCGTTGCGACCCCATTAAAGCCAGCTACGCGGCTGCGGCTTATTTAAAAGAAGCATATCTTGAGTTTGGTGATTGGCTTTTGGCTATTGCATCCTATAATTGTGGTACAAGCAGTGTGGAGCGGGCTATTGATAAAGCCGGCGCTACCGATTTTTGGGCTATCCGCCAGTATCTACCCGCCGAAACCCGTGGTTATGTACCGGCTTATATAGCGGTATCGTATGTAATGAATTATTTCAGCAAGCACGCCATCATCCCGCAGGGGAATATTATTGGTAAAACAGATACGGTGATCATTAACCGTGCGGTATCATTAAGCAATATCGCCCGACTGCTGGAGGTGGATTCCAGGGATATCTTCCTGCTGAACCCATCGTACAAGCGTGGTGTCATCAGCGCTTCGGCCACAGCGCCGCGCAGGCTGATCATCCCGCAGGTGCATCCGGGTAAGTTCAGCGCTTTATACGATGCCTTGAACAGCGATGCGCCGATAGCCCTGCCACCGGTACTTAACACCGATACCGAGAAGCCTGCCCGCATTGCCGCGAAGCGCCCAGCTTATCATATCATTAAAAAGGGAGAAACCCTGGCCGATATTGCCGACGACGCAGGCGTAGAGGTACAGGACTTGAAAGCCTGGAATAACCTGCACAGCAACAAGGCTGTTATTGGTAAAAAACTGCGCCTGAGTGAAAATACCGGCAACGATGACGCCCCGGCTAAGCCCACCAAAAAATACCTTACCTACACCGTTAAAAAAGGCGATACCCTAAGCGGCCTCGCCGAAAAATTTGAAGCCAGCGTAGACAGCATAAAAGAGTTGAACGGCCTGAAGAAGAACAGCCTGCAACCCGGCATGACGCTGAAGATCAGTAAAGTTTAAAAAGAAACCAAAAACTAAAACATATATCAGGCCCGGCTGCGTTTGCAAGCCGGGCTTTTTTATATCTTAGATATAGATGTACAAAATTTCAATTGCCGGTTTAGAACTCAGTATAACTGATCCGGAAGAAAGACTTCGTATGGGGGGCCCATTCACCGGGATTGTGACTGTTAATAATGTAACTATTCTGGGCGATTGTGTACTGGAAAATTTTGTTTATAAAGAAGACGATAAATTGCTGTTTTTTATAAAATATCATAAGGTTGGGAATTATCAGTATTTTACCATAAACTTTTATAATCTTAACAATTTAAGAGTTTATGAATTTGACAGAGAGTTTGAAATAATACATATCAAGCAATTTATTACTCCGGTTGAATTAGAGATATTTTACGCGTTTCACGATCAACTACCCCATCTTCGGTCAATATTCAATTTAGATAGTGAAACATTTATAGAAGTATAAACGTGCTGTTAGAAAATAATATATTAATTCTATTACGGCTTTATTGCATGCTTTAATATTTGCGCTATGAATATTCAAATGTTAAATTGATGTTAAAAATTCATAATCCTTTGGTTTTCATCTCAATTTCATAATACACGCCTACTTTAGATATTGTTAATGCTACACCTTGTTGTGGCATTGGCAAAGGGGTAACAGGGTTGTAGGTATTAATTTGAATTTTTGATATGCAAGTCGTTAAAAGTATTGTTAGCAGCTTCGTTCATAAAAAGAACGTGAGTTTGATGGGTACCCCTTTTGAGATCAGTGTGGTGGCAACCGATGCGGTTTGGGCGCAGGAACGTGTAAACAGCGCCATTGCCGAGATAAAACGTGTAGATAAACTCCTGACCACCTTAAGTAAGGATAGCCAGGCCAACCTGATCAACCATAACGCCGGCATTGCCCCGGTAAAGGTAAGCGGCGAATTATATAAGCTGATAGACCGGTCGCTTAAAATAGCCGAACTTACCCAGGGCGCATTTGATATCACCTACGGCACCAATTTAAGCTACCTGAAAGTAGAACTGAACGCTGCCGAAAACACTATTTTTTTAACGGAAAAAAGCATGCGCATTTACTTTGGCGGCATTGCTAAAGGCTACGCGGCTGATCGCGCTAAGTATATTTTGCAAATGGAAGGTGTAAGCAGTGGCGTAATTAATGCCGCCGGCGACCTGATTACCTGGGGCCTGCAACCTGATGGCCGCCAGTGGACCATCGGCGATGCCGATCCGGAGCAAAATATGAAACCTTATGCCGATTTTAACATCAGCAATATGGCCGTGGCTACATCGGTAAAGCGCGATGAGGATACCGCCGTTGATGCGAAAAGTGTATGCGTAATGAGCACCAGCGCCGAACTGGCCGGCGCCATGACCACGCCGGTAATTATGCTGGGTATAAAGGTAGGTACCGAACTGGTGAACCGCCTGCAGCAACTGGCCTGTGTGTTTGTTGACGAATACAACCAGATGTTTACATCTAAATTTATGAATGCCCTTAATTAACCAATTAACATAGCAGGCCCGTAATGCGGGCCGGTGAAGATTCCCTCTCTCCCTGTTAATTATAATAAAACAGCGCCTGTTTTAAGGCGCTGTTTTAATTAAAAAACGGTTTTGGCTTACAGGCTTTGCGGAAGGGTTGGGATAAAAGATCGAAAAAAAAGCTACTCAGGCAATTAGTATTTGTATTAATTTGAGCATGAATTTGTGGGGACCTGATTTTATATGGTAAGACGGTTTTTGTATATTGTTTTTTTATTGGTATCCGTGCCATGTTTATTACTTGCCGATATAAGGCAAAAGGGTAATCAGCATGGCATTGCCTTGCCGCAGGGCATGCTCACCGGGCCTATGGTGAGCATGGTTGCAGATACCGTTAAAACACTAAAATCATCCGCCAAGCCAGATACTAAGGTGAAGGAGGTGGCCAAAGCTAAGAAGCAGCCAAAACCTGAAAAGGTTGATGAAGGAGCCGACGCTAAAAAGGATAAACCCAAAAGACAGCGCCGTCCGGATGGTATGGAACGCCCGCCAGAAATACCCCGCAGAATAGATAATTAAGGATGAATAATAAAAGCCGCAACCAATGAGATACATTTGTGCCCTTACCTTAACTATACTTTGCTTTAATGCCGGGGCGGCAACTAAAAGGCTGTACGTTATTAACGACGGATATGGCCCCGGCCGTGCCGATACAGATACTATTATCCATAAGCAATCGCTTTCATTGGGGATCACTGGTGGTAGTGATGCCAGCTTTTTTGGCCGAACCAGCCCCAAACGCTACCGCTACTATACAGCCGATGCGGTGTATAACTTTAAATCGGGCTTATTTGCTTATGGCACGCTTTGGAAGGTATCGGGATCATACCCTACTATCGATGAGGTTGACGCTGGCGTGGGCTACCTGTATCATATCACCCCTAAACTAAGCGGTACCACCAGCTACACCCACTTCTTTTTCAACCGCAATACGCAGATCATCAAATCGCTATCGACCAATGACCTGAACATGAAGAACACCTACGACTGGAAGCTTTTTAAAACCAGCGTAAGTTTCGATTACCTATGGGGTAAGGCCAACGATATTTTTGTGACGCCATCCATTAATAAGTATATCGAAACCAAGTTTGGTATTTTTGATGATAAGGACTACCTGTCGTTTACGCCGGGCATCAGTATGATATGGGGCACACAAAATTTTGTGGAGAAGTTTTCGAACAATGAGCGTAGCGACCCGGATCCCGAGATCGGCTTCGGGCACGATACCGACGATTTGCGCACCGCGCATTATAACCGCCAGTTTAAGCCGATGAACTATAGTTTTAAACTGCCTATTGCTTACAACAGGCCGCATTATACCATCGAGGCTAATACACGCTACTCCATCCCGGTAAACGTGGAGGGGCAGCTGAAAAATCATAAGGAAGTGTTTTTTTACCTAACCTTTTATTACCTTTTTTATTAATAAAGCATTATGAATGTTTTAATTGTTGAAGACGAAAAGGCACTGGCCAGCGAACTGGAAATTTTCCTGACAGGGAATAATTACCTGTGCGAAACCTGCTTTAACGGTACAACCGCATCGGAAAAGATAGCGGTAAATAAATACGATTTTATACTGATAGATCTTGGTTTGCCCGACTACGATGGACTTGACCTGCTAAAGGAAGCCAAACAAAGCAATGCCGAGGCCGCCTGCCTGATCCTTACCGCCCGTGCCGAGGTGTACGACCGGATCAAAGGCCTGGATATGGGGGCTGACGATTACCTGCCCAAGCCATTCTCGCTGCTTGAACTGCAAAGCCGCATGCAGGCTATTATGCGCCGCAAATTTGGCATTAAAAACAATACGGTAAAATTGGGCAGCTTCAGCATCGACCTAACCGACCGTACCATTTCACATAATGGCGTCATGATCAGTGCCATCACCAAAAAGGAGTTCGATCTGATCGCTTACCTCATCCTGCACAAAAACCGTACACTTACCCGCCCGCAATTAAGCGAACATATTTGGGGCAGTGTGGTTAATGATGATTATGACAGTAACTATATCGATGCGCATATTAAGAACATTCGCAAGAAATTAAACGTATACGAATCGCCTGACTGGCTGGAAACCGTGCGCGGTTTGGGCTACAGGATAACGCTGTAAGTATTGAAACTTCAAACTAAGCTTACTTTATTCAATACCGTATCCAAACTGGTAATTGTGCTGCTTTTTGTGGCGCTGCTGCCTTCGCTTATCAAAACCATTAACCAAAATTATACCGATACCCGCCTGCGCAAGCAAAAGGACAAAGTGCTGCAGGTGGTGCACAACAAGGGCATCAAGTTTTTTATTGAAGATAACGAAGCTTATGCCAGCTACACCCCGCTAAAGGAAGAGTATGTGAGTATTGAGTTTGCCCCGCCCAACGAATTGCTGGATACCATCCGTAACGAACGCCGGGCAGTTGAGGGCGATACCATCCGCTACCGCATTTTAAGCCATACCTTTAAAATTGATAAAGTTAATTACCTGCTGGAGGTAGCCAAAAGCGTAAATACCATTGGCGAAACAAGCACGCCCCTGCAAAATATAGCGTTTGAGGTGCTGCTGAGCATGGTGATCCTCACCATCCTGGCCGACCTGTTTTACTCTAACTATGTATTGCGCCCGCTGAGCCTGATTATTAAAACCAAGCTGCGGGGACAGAAGTTCCCCAATTTTGCAGCCTATAAAAAGGTACAGACCAGTACTACCGACTTTGAGTACCTGGACATGAGTATCCACGAAATGATAGAAACCATTGAGCGCACGTTTCAAAAGGAGCGGGAGTTTATCTCGAATGCATCGCATGAGTTGATGACGCCGATATCCATCCTGCAATCGAAGATAGAAAACCTTTTTGAGCAGGAGGATGTGTCGGATGAATTGAAGATCAGTCTGCTGGAGATGCAACGCATCCTGAACCGTTTGAAAACCATTACCAAAACGTTGCTGCTGATATCGCAAATAGAGAACGAGCAGTTTTTAAAGGAGGATACAATTGGCGCCGATGAACTTTTGCAGGATGTTTACGATGAGATCTCCATCCGCCTGCAGCAAAAAGATATCACTTGCGAGATACAGCTGCCGGCTAATGTAAGGTTGAAGAGCGTAAACAAGTTCCTGCTGTTTAACCTGTTTTTTAACCTGGTGAATAATGCCATTAAGTACAACAAGGAGGGCGGCACCATTACTATCAGCGGGCAGCCGGTTAAGGGTGGCTTTATGTTAAGGGTGGCTGATACAGGTATAGGGATAAGCCCCGAACAGCTGCCGCATATTTTTAACCGCTTTAAAAAATTCCGCCAATCTATGGCGCAGGATAGTTTTGGGCTGGGTTTGCCGATAGTGAAATCCATCGCCGACTTTCACCACGTGCATATCAATATCACCTCCGAGGAAAATGTGGGCAGTACTTTTGAGCTGACCTTTCCGGATGATTTGGTGGGGGTGTAAGTCGTTAAAGATGTTCAACAAATTGTCATTTCGACGAATCAGTGCAGGGAATGTGTAGGGGGATGAGGAGAAATCTTATACGTTTAGTTTAAGCACATTGATAATACATGTTGTATAAGATTTCTCCTCGCGCTAACACACAGGTCAGCCCCGCTCGTTCGAAATGATATTTAGTATAAAACTCAAGACAAATTTATCATGAATATCGAACAACTCCGCGCCTTTTGCCTGTCGCTGCCATCAGCTACCGAAGATGTAAAATGGGAGCAAGACCTGTGCTTTTGCATCGGCGAAAAAATGTTTTGCGTTACCGGGCTTAACGGCCCGTTCGGGGTAACGTTAAAGGTAAGGGATGATGAGTTTGAGGAATTGAGCACATCGCGCGATATCAGTGTGGCGGCTTATGTCGGCCGCTACAAATGGGTGCACATCAGCGCCGCTGACCGCTTTACGCAGGATGAATGGGAGCATTATATCAGGCAAGCGTATGAGTTAGTGAAGGCGAAATTGCCGAAGGGGATAAGGGCGAAGCTGGGGTAATGCAACAATTACGTCATCCTGAGCGATAGCGAAGGATCCCAAACTATGCATGACCGTTCTGCAATTCGGGGATCCTTCGCTATCGCTCAGGATGACGGTGTTGGGGCGGGCTTAATCAACCAACACCCCGATATAATAGTTAAAAGTATCTACCTCGATATTATCCCTTGTTACCCCAGGCAGATCGACAGGTGCAAAGCGGGTTGAGGGGGTAATGAACTTATACTCGCCGCCCTTAACGCGTACGCGCACCGGCATGTTAAAGCCATTTACATCGGCTATCCAGCGGGCCACGGCACGGCCGTTCTCTACCCTAAACTCCAGTGTAGGGATGTTTTTATAGCGCAGGTACTGGTCGAAAATTGAGGTCAGGTTCATTTTAGCCTGCTCGTTAATATAGCCAACCACCTGCTCGGTAGTTACGGTTTGATGGTAGAAGGTTTTGTTCAGGCCGCGCAATATTTCGCGCCATTTGGCATCATCGTTAATAATGGTGCGCACCATGTTCAGCAGGTTGCCGCCTTTGTAGTACATGTCGCCACTGCCCTCTTTATTTACACCGTAAAAACCAATGATCGGCCTGTCGTTGGCAATGGCGCGGCGGGTGCCATGCACATACTCCTGTCCGGCTTCCTTACTGCCGGTTGAGTGCTCAATAAATAGCGATTCCGAGTAATTGGTGAAACCCTCGTGTACCCACATATCGGCATTATCCTTATCGGTAATGTTGTTGCCAAACCATTCGTGCCCGCTTTCGTGCACTACTATAAAATCCCAGGTAAGGCCCTTGCCGGTACCCGAAAGGTCGCGGCCCAGGTAGCCATTGCGATATTTGTTACCATAGGCCACACCGCTTTGGTGCTCCATACCCAGGTGCGGAGTTTCTACCAGTTTGTAACCATCCTCATAAAACGGATACGGGCCAAACCAATATTCGAAAGCTTTAAGCATCGGTGTTACATTGGCGCCCCATTGTTTTTTGGCTTTATCCAAATTGTATGATAGTGGCCAGAAATCCATCGTCAGCTTGCCTTTTTCGCCGGCGTAGGTTTCGCTATAGTGTGCGTAATCGGCAATGTTAGCTTCCACATCGTAATTGTTGATGGGGTTTGATACAAACCAATCGAAGCGGGTATAGCCGTTCTTCAGGTCGGTTACTTTGCGCAGACGGCCGTTTGATACATCCTTTAAGCCGGTAGGGCAGCTGATACTGATCAGGATACTATCCACCTCGTCGGTCAGCTGATCTTTATTAGGCCACCAGATGCTTGCGCCAACACCCTCGCAGGCGGTGGCTACCCATGGTTTTTTCAGCGAATCGGTAGTGAACACTACGCCGCCATCCCATGGGGCATTTTTAGCAATGGTTGGGTTACCCGAATAGTAAACGGTAAACTCATCCTTACTGCCGGCTTTTATGGTTGCAGGAAAATCAAGGAACACGGCATTAAACTCGCGTTTGTAAGTCAGCTCCTTACCTTTATAAACCACCTTCTCGATAGTGAGGTTAGCGAACAGATCGAACTGTAGTTTATTAAAATCGCGCGTGGCGGTAAACTTAAACAGGTTGCTGCCGCTGATAAATTTCTTATCGATATCAAACTTCACATCCAGGTGATAGTAATTAATATCGTAACAGGTGCGCAATGGCGCGTTCTGGTTGCCATGCAAACTGTCGGCCCGGGTAAATTTATCGCGGGGGGTAAGTAGCTGGGCTTTTGTGGCCGAAATAGCCAGTGTGCATAGCAGGCTAAGGAGTAACGTTGTTTTTTTCATTGTTGATTTATCGGGGCGATTACATCGCGGTAAAAATATCTTATTGTCATGCCGAACTTGTTTTGGCATCCCACATGCAAGGTGAACTATGCAGCCCGATGACCAGTCAGATGGGATGCCGAAACAAGTTCGGCATGACGGGTTGTGTTTCTTTAATTCTCCAGCACCGTCACCTTCACATTCGATGGCGCGGTTCTATCATGATACAAACGCATGGTAGCCGATTGGAAATCCGAATCTTTAGCCTTGTTGATATCTACAAACTTATTCGGGTTACGGTCGCCCAGCGGGAACCAGTAGTGCTGCACCTGGATCATCATACGATGGCCTTTCTTGAAAGTGTGGCCAACATCGGGCAGGTCGTATTTTACTTCGGTTACTTTACCCGGTACAAACGGCTCCGGCTTCTCGAAAGAGTTGCGGAATTTGCCGCGGAAGATCTCGCCGCGCACCAGCATCTGGTAACCGGCCATGATCACCCCTTTTGGGTTTGGCGATGGGTTTGGCGCGTCGTCAGGGTAAACGTCTATCAGTTTAACTACAAAGTCGGCATCGGTACCTGTGGTAGATGCGAACAGGTCGGCCATAACCGGACCAGTAAGCGTGATATCGTCTGTCAATACATCGCTTTGGAAAGTACGTACATCCGGGCGGCGCGAGGCGAAGCGCTGATCGTCTATCATGTACTCGCGGGTGCGGCGGGCCTGTATGCCATCCTGGTAAGGAGTTGGCGCAGATGGATCGATCATATACTGATCGAAGCTGTTAACTACATTTGGTTTGCTGAAGCTCAGTTTGCCGTTTGGCTGCAGGTATATGGTTTTTTCAACCGTGTTTTGCGGTGGCCATTTGGCAAACTTCTTCCACTCGTTGCTGCCGGTGATGAAGATGTTGGCTTCGGGCAGGTCCATGGTGCCTTTATCTTTCAGGTAATAGTTAAAAAAGGGCAACTCGATATTGGCACGGAAGTACTCGCTGGTTTTTTGGCCGAAGTTGATATCGCCAAAAATATCGCCATCGCCGCGCTCCCAGCCGCCGTGGAACCATGGGCCTAATACCAGCATGTTTTTAACAGTTTGCGGGTTTTGCTTTTCGATGGTTTTATACACCTGTTGTGCGCCGTAAGCATCCTCGGCATCAAAGAAACCGCCTACGGTCATTACCGCTGGCTTAATATTGGTTAAGTGTGGCAATATGTTGCGGGCTTTCCAAAACTCATCGTAGTTGGGGTGGTTCATCATATCATCCCAAAACTTAACCGAGTCGCCCAGGAAGTTCTTTTTCAGGTTAGGCAAGGCGCCCTGCTCTAAATAGAATTTGTAGTTATCCTTTACGTTGGTGCGGATCTGGTTTTTGATATCCTGTGGTAAAATTGGCTTAGGACGAGGAACACCGAAACCGGTCAAAAACGCGAAGGCATCCATCTCAAAGAACACGCCTTTGTGGTGAAAATCATCACCCTTGAACCACTCGGTAACCGGTGCTTGCGGCGATACAGCCTTCAGTGCCGGGTGCGCGTTTGGCAGCGATGCGGTAGAGTAGAAGCCAGGGTACGAAATACCCAGTATACCCACCCTGCCGTTGTTGCCCGGTACGTTTTTCACCAGCCAGTCGATGGTATCGTAGGTGTCGGTGCTTTCGTCAATATCCTTAGGGCCATGGTTAGGGCCAAGTTGCGGACGGATGTTTACAAAGTCGCCTTCGCTCATGTAGCGGCCGCGCACATCCTGGTAAACAAAAATATAACCCTCGCGGGCGAACAGCATGTTTTGACCCAATGTGCCGCGCATAGCCTCGCCATAAGGCGAAACGGTATAGGGCGTACGGGTCATTACGATGCCGTATTTCTGGCTTTGATCTTTAGGGACATAAATGGAGGTGAACAGCTTTTTTCCGTCGCGCATGGGGATCAGCTTCTCCATCTTGGTATAATGGTCTTTAATGTACTGCGCATCGGCCTGGGCCTGCGCGTTGTTAAAGCCCTGGGCCATTACCGCTCCGCAACAAAGCAGCAAACCCATTAACAGGGTAGAAATTTTTTTCATGATCAGATCAGTTAAAGTTTTTGGTACTACGAAGTTAAGGTATTGAAATTTATTTGATGTAACAATGTTGAGGGTGGGGATGCGAAGATGAGTTTACACACAAGGTATATCATCCCAAACCAACACTTACAATAAATAGTTGTACCCGACCGCCTCTTACCTATGCCTGCTTCTGCTAAGCGCTAACAATTGTATGCCATAACCATTGTGCTTGTAATTATCCATACGGGTGGTTTCAAAGCCAATGGTTTCGTAAAACTTCTGCGCATTTTTATCGTGCAGTACCACGGCCACATTAATATACAGCAGCAACTTTACTTCCCTAAAAGCGTGCGAAGCTACGGCCAAAGCAAGTTCGCGGGCTAAGCCGCGGCGGCGATGATCGGGGGCTACGTAAAGCTGTATCAACTCATCGCCTGCAAAGCCGGCAATGCCTACCAGGTGGTCATCTTCAAAAGCGCCGTAAGCAAACGGCACCTCCGAATTTTCTCTCAGGCATTTTTCAAGAAACAGTTCGGGCTTTTTATTTTCAATCTCGTAATCTGAGCAGAACGCGTCGGGTTCCGTTTGTAAAGCTGTTAACCGAAGCGCGCGATATGCCGCGGCGTCTGCTGCGTTTAATTGTCTGATCATAACCAAATATAACGGAACACGAATGAAAAACAAATCAGTTAAAATTGCTAAAAATGATGTTAATTCAGCTTTTTTAGCCTTCGGTATTTGCCCTATTTCGCAAACGGATACTCGTTCACAAAATGAAACCCGCGTTTAATCAGTACAGATTTCTGCTCATTAAAGCGCTTAAATTCGGCGCTTAGTTGTCCGGCCGGGCCAATGCCATCCATCCGCAACACGCTATCCTTGCTTAAAGTGTAATTAAAAACGTATTTGCAGGTCGTGTCCTTCATATCGCCCAGGGTGATCGTTTTTTTGGCGGTATCGGCTTTGTAGCTGTAGTTTTTGGCGCTGTCGTTCATCATTACAACAGCCGCCCTGCCAAAGCTGGTGATCTGCAAAAGCCGCCAGCGGGTAGTATCGGTAGTGAGCGGCGCGATGGTATCTTTGTTGAGCACAAAACTTTTGGTATTGAACACGCCGTAAAGTACCGGGTGTTTTACACCCATTCCGTAATTATGATAGCCGCTGATCATATTGTCTACATTGGATAATGTTACATATACGATCAGTACGTATTTAACTACGATCAGGGTAATGTTCTTCCATTTTTTTTGAAAGCGGCGTGGGGTAAGGTTTGCCGGGCCGGTGGTTTTATTAAGGAAGAAAAAGTCGATAAAGCGCTGCATATCTTTCAGTAGGATAACGGTTACCATTAACAGCAGCGCGCTGGCAACAATTTTTACCGGCACATCAAAACAGAAGTTAATGGCTGTAATGTTTGCCGCCACAGTAAAGGCGATAACCGCGCCAAACAATGATGTACGTTTAAACAGCAGCAATATACCGCAACTAACTTCGGCTATACCTGTAAAATAATTATACCCGCGCGAGTATCCCATAAAGGTCCAGGCCAGTGTAAACGGCGATGAATTGCCATAAGGTTCTATCAGTCGCCACGGTGTAGGGGCAGGAAACTGTAATTGAACCACTTTTACCGACCCATAGGCCAGCATAGTGATGCCTACATAATAGCGCAATACGATGATCATCCAGTAGTATAACCGGTCGTAACTCATTTGCCCTTTGCTCAATGCCGTCCATATAGCCGCGCCAATTACCGAGCAGATGGCTACCATGAATAGCACTAACCAATCGTAAGTGGTATCGCCGCTGCCGTTGGTGAATACGGTTAGGGGCCTGGTCAAATGGAACACATGCGCGGCCATCCAAACCATCAGGTTGTGCATGGGGATAATGTAAAGGTCGTACAATTGGTTCAAACCGGGCGCACCGGCATTGGGGAAGAAAAATATGAACAGCGCGAAAAACAAGAATGCGAACCGGAACAGTATTTTTTGGCTGATGCTCCACGGTTGGGCCAGGGTGTTATTGGTTGTCATGATGCGTAGGTATCTAATTGTGACTCATCTAAAATAGAAATTTTACCGTTAAACCATGATATGGTGTACCGCTTTATTTATTAGAATGTTACCTTTGCCCAATTAAAAATACTTTCTGCTATGCAATATGATGTTATCGTTATAGGTTCTGGTCCGGGTGGCTACGTGGCTGCTATACGTTGCGCCCAGTTAGGTTTAAAAACCGCTATTGTTGAAAAATATAACACCCTGGGCGGCACCTGCCTTAACGTGGGCTGTATCCCCAGCAAGGCGCTGTTAGATTCGTCTGAACATTACCATAACGCCGCGCATGCTTTTACCGATCACGGTATCCAGTTAAAAGACCTGAAATTCGATTTTGGCCGCATGATCAAACGCAAGCAGGAAGTGGTTGATGCCAATACCAGCGGTATCACCTACCTGATGAAGAAAAATAAAATTGAGGTACACACCGGTGTAGGTTCGTTTAAAGATAAAAATACCATTAAGGTAACCAAAGCTGATGGCACTGTAGCCGAGATCACCGCCACCAACGTGATCATCGCTACCGGTTCAAAACCATCAAGCCTGCCATTTTTGAAGATCGATAAGAAACGCATCATTACTTCAACCGAAGCTTTAACACTGAGCGAAGTGCCTAAACATTTGGTACTGATAGGCGGTGGCGTTATCGGCCTGGAACTGGGTTCGGTTTATGCCCGTTTGGGCGCCAAAGTATCGGTTATTGAATACATGGATGGCATTATCCCAACTATGGATAAGGCATTGGGTAAAGAACTGCAAAAGGTATTAACTAAACTGGGCATGGATTTTTACCTGGGCCACAAGGTTACCGGCGCTGCCGTAAAGGGTAAAGAGGTGACGGTTACCTTTGATACCCCTAAAGGCGAAAAAGGCGAACTGAAGGGCGATTACTGCCTGGTAGCCGTTGGCCGTGTTGCTTATACCGATGGTTTAGGTTTAGAGAATATTGGCATCACCGTTGAAGAACGTGGCCGTAAGATCCCGGTGAACGAACACCTGGAAACCAGCGTTAAAGGTGTTTACGCCATTGGCGACGTGATTACCGGCGCCATGCTGGCCCACAAAGCCGAAGATGAGGGTACGCTGGTTGCCGAGCAATTAGCCGGCCAGAAACCACACATCAACTACAACCTGATACCGGGCGTAGTTTATACCTGGCCTGAAGTTGCCAGCGTTGGCCAAACCGAAGAACAGTTGAAAGCTGCCGGTGTGGCTTATAAAACAGGCCAGTTCCCATTCAAGGCCAGCGGCCGTGCGCGTGCCAGCGGCGATCTGGATGGCTTTGTAAAAGTACTGGCCGATGCCGCTACCGACGAGATACTGGGCGTACACATGATCGGTCCGCGCGCGGCTGATATGATTGCCGAAGGTGTGATCGCCATGGAGTTCCGCGCCAGTGCCGAGGATGTTACCCGCGCCAGCCACGCCCACCCAACCTATACCGAGGCCATGCGTGAGGCTTGCTTGGCGGCGACGGATAAACGTCCTATCCACATCTAAAATATTTTGGTGATTTCATCGATTTTAGGAGGATTTCACTGATTTTTTTATAAACTGAGAGCGCCCGGCCGTAAGGTGGGCGCTCTCAGTTTTACGCCCCTCTGTCATTGCGAGCGATAGCGCGGCAATCCCATAGGACATGCAACGTGGACCTGCCTATGGGATTGCCACGTCGCTGTCGCTCCTCAATGACATGTTTGTTTTACCGCTGAAGCCTCACCCTGCCCTCTCCAAAGGAGAGGGTTCCAAAGTCTCCCCCTTTGGGGGAGATTTAGAGGGGGCTTTCATCGGCATGTCATAAAAACCATTAGAGGCCGCCGGGATTATATTACTTACAGCAATGACAATAGATATAATATGTGGCTCTACTTGCCGCAACCCCAAAAAAACGCCAACTTTACACATTCCAATTCCTCCGCGATGAAAGAGAAGAAAGCACCATCCGAACCTAAAAAGCAAGTTGATATTTATTTCGATAAATATGCCGAAAGCCATCAGAACTCGACCAACGAACTGATCCACTGGATCTGCGTGCCGCTGATTGTATTCAGCCTGCTGGGCCTGGTGTGGGCTATCCCGTTTCCGCATATCGGTTTTTTGGGTAAGTATAATGGGATGTTCAACTGGGCATCGTTCCTTATCGCCTTTGCTATATTTTATTACTATAAATTGTCGCCTGTGCTATCGTATCTGATGCTCATTATTGTAATGGGCTTTTGCTACGGCATCACAGTGCTGGAGCAATGGCATACCACCGGCGGACCGGCGCTATGGCAATCGTGCCTGGTGGTGTTTGTGCTATCGTGGATCGGGCAGTTTATCGGGCATAAAATAGAGGGGAAGAAGCCCTCGTTTTTAGATGACGTCAAGTTCCTTCTGATCGGCCCTATCTGGCTGCTGCATTTTATTTTGCTGAAACTGAAGATCAGGTATTAAGACGCTTTTTCGTGTACTATCGTAAGGGCGCATCTTTTGAAATTGCAAGTTCATAGTTCGGGAAAGGCATATCTGTTTCACGCGAAGAAATAATTGAACAAAAAAGTGCTTTTTTTGAACAAAAATTGAACACGCAACATGCTGATTTATAATGCAATGCATGTGTTTGTTCAGATTTTCGCTTTCTCACCACTGCCGTGGTTTTTAGGGATACTGACAAGCTTTCGCCACCATTTATAACAGTTATTATCGATATTTTTCTCAGGTTTTTACGCATGCCCAAGCCAAATCCGGGTTATCGACCTGAATACGGTGAGCAAATATCCTGTGTAACAGCGAAAGCCTATATCAGATTAAAAAGATGTGTTCAAAAAAATGGCAGGCGGTGGGTGGAGTTTTGGTAGTGTAGCTGTAGCGGGTTATGCGAGATTATACGATGACTAAACCGCTGTTGACCGTAGTTTCGTATCTTTACCCGCCAAAATGAAGTATTTACGCCTGCTTTTATTACCCTTTTCGCTACTGTACGGCCTGGTTACCGCCATCCGCAACTGGTGTTATGATGCGGGCGTTTTTAAAAGCACGGGCTTCGGTATCCCCATTATTTCCGTCGGTAATTTAGATGTGGGCGGTTCGGGCAAAACGCCTATGACCGAATACCTCATCCGGCTGCTCAAAAACCAATATCAACTGGCTAGCTTAAGTAGGGGTTATGGGCGCCAAACCACCGGTTTTATAAAAGCGGATATAACATCTACAGCAGCCGAAATTGGTGATGAACCAGCGCAGTTTAAGCATAAATTCCCGGATGTAAATGTAACCGTATGCGAAAATAGAGTGGCTGGCGCGCAGCAACTGCTTGCAGGTAACGATGTAATTATTTTAGATGATGCCTATCAGCACCGCGCCATTAAACCGGGCTTCAGCATTTTATTATTCGATTATCAGCAACTACAGGGTCTTAACCTGATGCTGCCGGCCGGTAACCGCCGCGAATTTTTTGGCGGGCGAAAGCGGGCGGATGTGATCGTCATCAGTAAATGCCCTGCGGATATTTCCGTTGATGAGCGAAAGCGTTTAAAGGGAATTGTAAAACCTTACGCACATCAGCAACTATTTTTCACCACGATAAATTATTTGCCCTTGCAGGATAAGGATGGTAAGGCTGCTGATGTACAGGTTGATGATAATACCACCGTGTTTTTATTGACCGGTATTGCTAAGCCCCAACCCATGCTCAACTACATTAAACAATGGGGCGCCCAGGTCATCCATCACAATTACCCCGATCATCATCGCTTTAGCTTAAAAAATATTGCTAAACTTGCTGCTGATGTTGAGACATGCCCATCAGATAAAAAAATAATTATCACAACAGAAAAAGATATGCAGCGTTTAGGAGAACAGGAACTGCTCCCTTTAACGCGGCAATTGCCATTTTATACCCTGCCCATCGGCACGGAATTTTTAAATAATGGCAAACAACAATTTGATACACTAATTAACGATTATGTTAGAAAGCATACAGCACACCGCGGCTTACATTAAAAACCGCATTGGCGATTTTGAGCCCGAAGTAGGCATTATATTAGGTACCGGCCTTGGCGGTTTGGTAAACGAAATTACAGTTGAAAAGCAACTGATGTATTCGAACATTCCTGATTTTCCCATCTCTACCTTAGAGTTCCACTCGGGTAAGCTGATATTTGGCACGCTGGCCGGTAAAAAGGTGGTGGCCATGCAGGGCCGCCTGCACTATTACGAAGGCTATAACATGCAGCAGATCACTTTCCCGGTGCGGGTGATGAAAATGTTGGGCATTAAAACCCTGCTGGTATCAAACGCAAGCGGCGCGCTCAATAAAACCTTTAAAAAAGGCGATCTGATGGTAATATCAGACCATATTAACCTGCAACCGCATAACCCTTTGGTTGGCCGCAACGAGGAGGAGTTAGGCCCGCGTTTCCCCGATATGAGCGAACCTTACCGCCTTGAACTGATTGATAAAGCGCTGGATATTGCAGCAGCCAATAATATTACCTGCCACAAGGGCGTTTATGTAGCCGTGAGCGGCCCTAACCTGGAAACCCGTGCCGAGTACAAGTTTTTGCGCATTATTGGTGGCGACGCGGTAGGCATGAGCACCGTACCCGAAGTAATTGTAGCTAACCACATGGGATTGCCAGTATTTGCCATATCGGTATTAACCGACGAAGGTTTCCCTGATACGCTGAAACCGGTATCGGTTGAGGAAATTATAAAGGTGGCCCAGGATGCCGAACCAAATATGACATTGATTTTAAAAGAACTGATTGCCGGCCTTTAATGTTCAAAAAAATTAAATACCTGTTATTGCTGATGGTGTGCTTTTTTGTGAAGCCCGCGTTCGCGCAGTTTACCAATCCCAACCAAACGCAGCAGCAACAGCAAAGCTCCATGTTTCCCGATACCACCACCCGGCGCCAGGTTAAACCCATGACCGAGGCCGAAATGATGGACAGCCTGCGTAAAAAGGAAGAGAACAAGCACGATTCGGTGGTGTTTTCGGCCAAATTTATCCGCATAACCAACGAGCGCCTGCTGAGCGACAGCACCCAGGTATTGCAGTTGGATACAGGCATTGTTAATTTTGAGAACTACAGTCCGCTTTATCAGCCCAAACACCCTACCATTGGCCTGGGTAGTTTAGGTTTAGCATCGCGCCCGCTGCTTTTTGAGCCGCAAAAAAAGGTGGGTTTTGATGTAGGTCTGCATTACCTGGATGCTTACATGATGTACCCGCAGGATATGACCTATTACCGGGCAAGGGTACCCTACAGTAACCTGCAGCTATACACGGCGGGCAGAAAGGAACAGGTATTTAAGGCAGTGGTGAGCGAAAATATCAACCCGCAACTAAATATTGGCGCTAAGTTCGACATCATCGGTTCGACCGGGTATTATAACCGGCAGAATGTAAGCGAGCTGAACGCGGCCATCTTCAGTTGGTACGAATCGAAGGGGAAGCGGTATAATTTGCTTACCAATATCTTTTTCAATAATCTAAAAGCGCCCGAAAGCGGCGGTATATTGAACGATAGCGTATTCACAAAAGGATCGTTTGATAAAACCACCGAGGCTGTACGATTGCCAAATGCAAAAGCCCGTATCACCAACAATGGCTTTTATTTGAAGCAGTTTTACTATATCGGCCATATTGATAGCGCCGCCCGGGGTAACGAACTGGCCAATATACAGCCTACACAACGGGTAATGCATACGTTTATGTATAACAAGCAAACGTATGGCTATTTCCAAAGCGGGGCCGATACCTACAAAGTTTTCCCCGATTATTATTTCAACTCGGTGCTATCTAACGATTCGCTCTATGTTCAGGATATCCATAACGAGTTTTCGTATAGTTTTTACCTGCGGCCAAAATCGGTAAGCTTTGTGAAGAACGAGTTAAAGCTCGACCTTGGTCTGATCCATGATCTGTATAATTACAAGCAATACGTAAGCGATTCGGTGCTGACCGTATTTGGTAAGTTAAGCCAGGAAACGCAGAAGCAGGCTGCCACTTTTCAAAACATCACCTTAAGGGCTAAACTGGGCTATAAATTTAGCAACCGGGTATTGCTTGATGCCGATTTTCACCAGGTGGCGCAGGGGCGCAACTTTGGCGACTATTTGTACGATGTAAAGTTTACCCTGGCCGGGAACAACAAAACTGGGCGTATTATATTAGGCGCCTATGCGCAAAACAACGCGCCGCCACTGGTAGCATCCAGCTGGATCTCCAATCATTACATCTTCCACCCCGATCTGAAGAACCAGAAGACAGAGAACGTATCGTTCAACTATATTAACGATGCCCTGCAGCTTGATCTGAAGGCCGAGTACTTCATGATAAACGATTATATCTACTTTGGCGCGCAGCCCGGGGGTATTGATGCCACGCCACAGCAAATTACAGCACCCATCAACCTGTTGAAACTAAGCGTTGAAAAGAAACTCACCTGGCGCCGCATCCATTTTGATAATTACCTGGTATATCAAAAAACCGATTATCAATCTACCCTGCGCACGCCCGAGGTTTACCTGTACAGCAATCTGTACTATGGTAAGCGTTTATTTGATGCTATCGACATGGTGGGCGGCCTTAGCGTACGTTATAATACACCTTATGTTGCGCCATCTTATGCCATTGGTATCGGGCAGTTTTATAACGGGGCCAATGTTACCTATAATTCGTATCCATACGCCAGCGTATACTTAAAGGCTACCTTGCAGCGCACCAACCTGTTCATCCAGTACGATTATGCCAACCAGGGCCTGCAAAGCAATGGTTTTTATACCGTGGTGCGCTACCCCATGCAGGACAGGGCGCTAAAGCTTGGCGTATCGTGGACGTTTTATAATTAGGCGGATTTTTTATTTCCCCTCTTGAGGTTATCGTGTTGGTCCCTCTTTTTAAATATGATTTGTCATTTCGAACCCTTAGTGGGAGGGGCAAAAGTGAGGCAAGGGTGAGAAATCTTATATGCGCAGCCGGTCGCATGTATAAGATCTCTCCTTACGCAACCACACCTCCCACCACATAGTTCGTTCGAAATGACAAATTGGTTAATAAAGGGAGTCAACTACCGCGGATCCAGCGGCTCTATCGGGTTAATTTGCAGGGCATCAACCAGAGGGTATAATTCAAGCGCGTTATCATCTATACGATTGCCTACTTTATAAGGTACATATTTCAACTCCTTAATGCAACGTTCGGCCATGCTGGCAGCAACTGATTCTACATGGCTTTTGCTGCTTACCGTGGCGAATGCCTTGTTAAACGGCATCCCGTAATGATAAATTAACCGGACAGCGTTACGTACGTTGGTGGTGGTATGGCGGGCCTGGGTTTCAACAATTACAGCCTTAGCAGGTACGTGCAGGTTCTCAACCAAAAACTTTTTCATTTCCACCGCTTCGCAGTATTTAGTTTTATAGGGATGCGCCATCCCGCCCGAAACGATGATGAAAGGGGCAAGGCCGGCGAAATACCGCGCGGCACCCATACGGCAACGCAGCATTCCGGTAGCGCTGATGGAAGTCAGCAGATCGCCCGGGCCTGCACCTAATATCAATATAGCCGAGTATTTGTATTTACTCCAGTTGGTTTGTTTAATATTTTGCAACGCAACCTTGTTCAATCCGGCACTAAGTGGTTCGAAGTTGGCGGCATCGTGGCGGCCGTTTATTTCCATAGCTTGCAGGGCGTAGGTAAGCACCGGTTCAAAAAAAAGTTTGCTGCCTTTGCACTCGCTCAGCGCTACCGAGGCCGCATCGAACAAAACTGCCGGATACGCCTTTGCCTTTACATTAAAGCTGATGGAATCGATATCGGCATAAAGGGGCTTTTTCCCATCGGCATAAACGCTGATGGCGTAGTTAACGCCCTCTGCATCCTGCTCCCAGGCTTTTACCAATTGTTGCTGCGGCGACAGGTTTTTGTTAAGGATATAAGCGCCCGATGGGATCAGGTCGTTTTTTACCAGCAGGCCCAGCGCATTGTTGGATTTATATAGTTGTGCCAGCCTGTTACCAACTATCTTTATCTCTTCATTGGTGAATTTTAGCTGGCTGGTGTAGCAGGCGGCATCCTTGCAATCGAGCGATGCTTTTATCGCTTCAACTTTATCCGAAGCTACTTTAGTTAATTCGGGGTCATTGATCAGCAGGCGTTTTACCTGCGGCGAAAGTTGTACCAGGTTAAGCAGGTAATAGTTTTTAGCCAATACATAGTTTTGGGCCTTTAACTGATATTTAGGACTTACCTGGGCGAAAACCGTTAATTGCAGGAATAGCCCGGCAAGCAGGAATAAAAGTGATGTTTTTTTTAGACGCATAGCAGATGTGCAGATACACAAATATGCAGCTATTTTTCAAAATCAAATCATTTGCACATCTGCTAATACGCACATTTGTATATTAGCTATTCTTTACCACAATGCTTTCTATCACCGTAGTTACCTGCTCGCATTTATCGGTAGTGGTTTCCAGCGCGTGCAAAATTTCGTTGTATTTGATCAGTTCGATAGCGTTTGGTTCGCCGGTCAGTAAGTCGGCCACGGCTTTGTTGTATACCTTATCGGCATAGTGTTCCAACGCCTTTACACTGTTAATGCAGTCGGTAATGGCTTTTGTGTTCTTAATATCGCTTATCGCGTGTACACATTTCTCCAGTTCCACGCAGCATTCAACAATCAAGCCGGCTAATTCTTTAAGCGGGGGAGTGATGCTGGCCGGCTGGTAAAGATTAATACGGCGCGATGATATATTGATAAAGCCAGCTACGGTATCTATTGCCCTCACCAGGCTGTACATATCGCCCCTGTCGAACGGAGAGATAAACGACTTGCCCGAATCGCTTGATGCACGGTGTGTCAACTCCTGGCTTTTGGCCCGCAGGCGGTTGATGGCGTTATATTGCGGCTTCTGTTCATCGTCGGAGGTGATAGCCTCGTGAAGTAGTTTAGCCATTTCCACGGCATTTTCTGCCACATGGTTAAAATGGTTATAGAACAGATCGTTTGCATTTGGGAATGCCGAGCGGTAGAGGCGTTGTTGCATGCGGATGATTTATGACTTGTAACAAAGCTATCATGTTTATGTTAATTTTATGTTAAGTTTATTTTTACGCAGGCTTTAAAAAATGTTACGCCCTAATGTGGCTATGATACTATTACCGTTAAATTTATACCTTTATCGCCAATATGTTAAGCCTGAATGTAGCCGACCTAACCCCTATGGAATTGCAGAATTACCTGCAATATGCCATAGCCCCGCGACCAATTGCACTGGTAAGCACCATCGATAGCGAGGGTAAAACCAATCTCAGCCCGTTCAGTTTTTTTAATATGTTCAGCACTAATCCGCCGGTGTGTATTTTCTCGCCGGCGCGCAGGGTTCGCGATAATACTACCAAGCACAGCCTCGAAAATTTGTTAGAGGTAAAGGAGTGCGTCATTAACATCGTGAACTATCACATGGTGCAGCAAACATCGTTAAGCAGTGTGGAGTATGCCAAAGGTGTCTGCGAGTTTGAAAAGGCAGGCTTTACACGGGTGCCATCTGAACTGGTGAAGCCGCCGCGTGTAGCCGAATCATTCGTGCAGTTTGAATGTGTGGTGAACGACATCATCGCTTTGGGCGATGGCCCCGGCGCCGGAAATTTGATCCTTGCCGAGATCAAACTGATGCATATTAACGAAGCCGTTTTGGGCGCCGATGGTAAGATCGATCAAACCAAAATGGATCATGTGGCCCGCCTGGGCGGCGATTGGTACTGCCGCGTTACGCCTGATAACCTGTTTATGGTAGAAAAACCTAACCGACATATAGGTATCGGGATCGATGCACTGCCTTATAACATCCGTAATTCATCGGTATTAACCGGCAACGACCTTGGCCAACTGGGCAACCTGACCGCTTTGCCCGATGACGAGGCTGTTAACACATTTGCCCAAACCCCCGAAATAAAAGAAATACTGGATGCTACCATTGGCGATAGCCATACCCGCGAATTGCAATTGCAGCTAAAAGCAAAAACCCTGCTGGTTGAGGGCAGGGTTTTGGATGCTTTGATGGTGTTGATGGTGTGACCCCAATGTCATTGCAAGGAGCGGCGGGGGGCTGTGCCTTGGGGCGACGCGGCAATCTCATAGGCAGGTCCTTGTTGCATGTCCTATGGGATTATTAATGTACTTAATTGTTTCTTTAAGGTATTAATGAACTCCCGTTGGTCGGTTGTCCACGCTATCGCTCGCAATGACAATATTTCTTAAGTCCTCCCCTTCGGGGAGGGTTGGGAGGGGTCTACTCAAACCACTTCATCACCTCGTCCTTAGTCGGCATAGGTATATCCAGTTTCAGTTTTTTGCGCATACCGCCCAAATCGTTAAATACTTTATTCGGGTTACCGGCTTTCAGTTCTTCAACGGTATTGAAGCCCATTTTATTAAGCACAGGTACCCATTCAGCAGGTACACCGGCGGCTATAAAGTCATCGGCAGTAGCCACTTTAGCCTTCTTTTCGGGGCGCATCTGCGGGAAGAACAATACTTCCTGAATGGTGCTTTGGTTGGTCATTAGCATCACCAGGCGGTCGATACCGATACCCAGGCCCGATGTTGGCGGCATACCGTATTCCAGCGCGCGTAAAAAGTCGTCGTCCATCGCCATAGCTTCTTCATCACCCCTGCCGGCCAGTAACAGCTGATCTTCAAAACGCTCGCGCTGATCGATAGGGTCGTTCAACTCCGAGTACGCGTTGGCTATCTCTTTACCGTTAACAAATAGTTCGAAACGCTCAACCAAACCATCTTTGCTGCGGTGCTTTTTAGCCAGCGGGGTCATTTCGATAGGGTAATCGGTAATATAGGTCGGCTGGATCAGGTTAGCTTCAACTTTTGCCGAGAAGATTTCGTCAACCAGTTTGCCTTTGCCCATGGTGCTGTCCACCTCGATAGCCAGGTCGCGGCAGGTTTGGCGCAGGGCGGCCTCGTCCATAGCCGAAACGTCGATGCCGGTGTATTTCAAAATAGAATCGTACATCGATAGCTTTTCGTATTCGCCGCCAAATTCAATTTCGTTGCTGCCTACTTTAATTAAGGTTTTGCCATGCACAGCCATCGCC
Organism: Mucilaginibacter mali; assembly: GCF_013283875.1. Lineage (NCBI taxonomy): Bacteria > Pseudomonadati > Bacteroidota > Sphingobacteriia > Sphingobacteriales > Sphingobacteriaceae > Mucilaginibacter > Mucilaginibacter mali. The sequence goes on along the minus strand of NZ_CP054139.1, from coordinate 4,324,664 downwards.
ACTTTGGCCAAACATTCCTCAACCATGGCCATCATCCAGATATAATCTTTATAGGCTACATAGATCTCCATTGCGGTGAACTCGGGGTTGTGGGTGCGGTCCATGCCCTCGTTACGGAACATTTTACCAAACTCATATACGCCGTCAAAGCCGGCTACGATCAATCTTTTCAGGTACAACTCGTTAGCTATGCGCAGGTATAAAGGCATATCCAGCGTGTTGTGATGCGTCATGAACGGGCGGGCAGCCGCACCGCCGTGAACGGCTTGCAGTATCGGCGTTTCGACTTCCATCCAACCCTGATCATTAAAATAACCGCGCATAGTGCTGATCACTTTAGAACGGGCGATGAAGATATTTTTAAAATCGGGGTTAACGGTTAGGTCAACATAACGCTGACGGTAACGCATTTCCGGATCGGTAAACCCGTCGAAGATATTGCCCGCGTCATCGCGTTTTACCACCGGAAGTGGTTTAAGCGATTTTGAAAGGATGGTTAGTTCCTGTGTATGTACCGATAGTTCACCGGTTTGCGTAATGAACGCGAACCCGCGTACGCCTACGTAATCGCCGATATCCAATAGTTTTTTAAATACGGTATTGTACAGGGTTTTATCCTCATCGGGGCAAATATCATCACGTTTGATATATACCTGTATACGGCCGGTGCTGTCCTGCAACTCGAAGAACGACGCGCTGCCCATAATGCGGCGGGTCATGATCCGACCGGCAATGGTTACTTCTTTATAGTTATCGGGCTGGCTGTTAAAGTTTTCGGTAATATCTTTCGCATGCGCGGTGACTTTATAAGCTTCGGCCGGGTAAGGGTTAATGCCTAAGTCGCGCAGATCCTGTAACGATTTGCGGCGGAAAATTTCCTGTTCGGATAGGGCAATACTCATATGATAGTATTAAGCGTATTATTTAAAAATGCAAAAATAGGGATTTTTTTGGGGAGATGGGAGGAGGATGTGCAAATGTGTATACTCACCCCTACGACGCTTCGCTGGTCGGCCCTCTCTTCGCTGCGCGGAAAGAGGGCAGGAAGTTCTTATAGATCGTTATTCCCTCTTTGCGCAGCAGAGAGGGTGGTCGGGCGAAGCAACGACCGGGTGAGCCTACCAGCTATGCATTACCATTAACCCAAATGACTCAATGACAGCGTAACGAATGCCCGAACGACCTACCCAAAAAACTCCCCGATATGCCAAAGTATTCCCGCCGGATCGTGCAGAAAACATTCCTTCCCCCACGCTTCAACCCGCGGCGGACTTACCCTTGCACCCGGATATTTGGCAGGCAGATCAAGAGCCAGCAGTTCCTTCCAGTAACGGTCCACATCATCTACCTCTAAAAACAGCATGGTATTATCCACCCAATCCTTCGCGTAATAATCCTGCAGGTAAAACGCCTGGTTGCCCGTTTTAAACACCGATAAATTATGGGCCAGCACTACTTCCTCAAAACCAAGGTCGCGGTAAAACCTGCGGGATGTTTCAAAATCCTTACTACCGATGAATGGTCGAAGTGATTTGGCTTTATGTTCCATCGTTTTATTTTTTATTCCCGCTTCAGGGGGTTAGGGGGCTTATATCAAATCAAACCCAATATCTTTTCTGAATGTTTTGCCATCGTAATAAATGCGGCTGGCATCGGCTGTAGCCTGTTGCAGCGCTTCAAACATGGTATCCTGCAACGAGGTTACCATCAACACACGCCCGCCCGAGGTAACCACATCTTCACCCTGCAACGCAGTCCCCGCCTGGAAAACCTGCGAACCGCGCATGTTGTCAAGCCCGGTAATTACCTGGCCCTTCATATAATCGCCAGGGTAGCCGCCGGCCACACAAACTACGGTAGCCGCAGTTTTTGGCGATATACTGAACGCCTTTTCGTGCAGGTTACCTTCGGCTACGCCTTGCAGCAAGTCTACAAAGTCGCTATCGATACGCATCATTACGCTTTCGGTCTCGGGGTCGCCCATGCGGGCGTTGTATTCAATGGTGTATGGATCGCCAGCACAATTCATCAGGCCGATGAAGATGAAGCCTTTGTAAGGGATGCCTTCTTTCTTCAAACCTTCAACGGTTGGGATCACAATGCGGTCTTCTACCTTTTTTATAAAATCAGCATCCGCAAACGGAACGGGAGAAACCGAACCCATGCCACCGGTGTTCAGGCCGGTATCGCCTTCGCCAATGCGTTTATAATCCTTTGCTTCAGGTAATATCTTATAACTGTTGCCGTCGGTCATCACAAATACCGAAAGTTCGATACCCTGTAAAAATTGCTCAATCACCACCTTGCTGCTGGCATCGCCAAATTTGGCTTCGGTCAGCATTTCTTTCAGTTCGTGCTCGGCTTCTTCAAGAGTGCTGCAGATCAGTACACCTTTTCCGGCGGCTAAACCATCGGCTTTTAACACGATGGGTAAACCGGCGGTGGCCAGGTAAGCAATGCCTTCATTCAGTGTGTCTTTAGTAAATGTTTGCGATGCTGCGGTAGGGATATTATGGCGCTGCATAAACTGCTTGCTGAAATCCTTACTGCCCTCTAACTGCGCGCCCTCGGCCTGCGGACCAACTACGGGGATATGTTTAATGGCATCATCGGCCAAAAAATAATCGTGCACGCCTTTTACCAGCGGCTCTTCGGGGCCAACCAGCACCAGGTCGATAGCATGATCAAGGCATATTTGCTTGATCCCCGCAAAATCGGTCACCTTAACATTAATGGTAGTGCCATATTGCGATGTGCCGGCATTACCGGGCGCAATAAACAACTGGCTGCATTTGGGGCTTTGGGCGATTTTCCAGGCGAAGGCGCTTTCCCTTCCGCCCGAACCGAGGATCAGGATATTCATAGTGAGGGCAAAGATAGTGCGAATGTGCAGATGTGCAAGTGTGCGAATGTGCAGATGCAGGATTAATGTGCGTATATGCAAATGTGCGGATGTGAATATGTTTTGAAATGGAATAATTTGCACATTTGCATATACGCACATTTGCACATTCAAAAACATGTCCCGAAGTTTACGCAAATACGAATCGCTGCCTGTATATCAGAAATCGCAGGAATTGTTTGACCTGGTGGATATCATATCCGAAGCCCTGAAGGAAGACGATATGAAAGAATCGCTACAGGTGCAAATGTGCAGCAACGCCGCGCTGATACAGGCCAAAATTGCCGGTGCAGAAGGTGGCGGGTTGTATTCGCTGCGAATGCAAAATGCCGTGCTAATTAAACTGGCCGTGCAGGATATGTTCAATGCCGTATCCTTTGCCAGCATGGTAAAAATAAACGAGGAAGACTACGTGCAACTAATGCGCGATAAGGTAGAAGAATTTCGCGTTGAGTTTGTGGCCTGGATCCGGGGTTTTGATAAAACTTACGATATCCCCGATAACTGGGCCATCCGCTTTGATACCAGTACCCCCGAACAGGAAAAAATGGAAGAACTGATGTTTGATGAGGACCGCTTTTTTGATGATTTTGATGAGGATGACTTTGGGGAAGGGGATGATGGGGGAGAAGATGATCTGGATGATAAGTAGGTGTAGTTGAGGGGCAATTTAACCACAAAGGGCACAAAGGTTTTTCACAGAGGACACAGAGCGCATCAATGGCAAAATATTTAACAATAGAGCAGCTTAGAACAAATATATCGTTGGGTAAACCAGTTGAACAATGGTTGTCTCATGAAAGCAAAGAAGACTACACTATCTTAAAATGGCTTCGAATCTATAAAGAAAGGGATCAGACGTATAGCGTAAATTATATTGAGTGTTATGACGATGGAGACGACGATTTTATTGACATTTACGAGTTTTCATCGTTAGATCCGGATGAACTATATTTTAGTAATTCTTTCGATTCGGTTGGTGGTGCATTAGATTTTTCAGTGAGTAATTATTCTGCCTCATTAGATAAGTTTGTTACAGGTGGAATGATACAGGAAGAATATATTTTATATCGTTCGTTGTTATAAGACACCTTAAATTACGATAATTTATACGGGTGTAACTCCCTATACGCTTTCCGCTCCTCAGTAAAATCCCACCACTTTTTATTGCTGCCAGGATTGTTGGCGTAATGCACCACCAGCCTAAACTGGTCTTCTACGCAGGGGTCGGTATGGTAGCCATTCATTTTTTCAAACTCATCAAATAACTCGGCGCCGGGGCGGTGCTTCAGGGAATCAAGGCTGTAATACCCTGCCCGCATCAAATCCCGGGCGAACATAATGCCGATAGATGGAATGCGTTGAAATTCTATCAGAGCTTGCAATTGCCGGGCCCGGTTGCCATGCGCTTCCAGCGCGGTTATTATCTCATCCGTAGCATAACCCAATAATACTTTCCGGGTGATACCCTTCGTACGCAGAATGGCCTTTTCATTAGCGGTTAATTGCAGGTCGATGTTTTTCATGTTTCAAATATGGCGGCAATTTAAATATCTGAGAGTTCAACAACAAAGAACTAAAGTTTACAAAAGGGGGAAACACTATACCTTAGTATCCCTGTTACCCTTATCTTCAGCATAAGATATCTCTGTGCCCTTTATGGTTAAATTGCCATTAATGCGTCCAAACCTTTATCCTTTCGCCTTTTACCTTTCACCTTTTCCCCATAAAACCTTAACTTCGCCTGCCATTATGACTTTTAAATTGCAATGGCGCAATTGTTGAAGGCATAACAGCATTATATTACCGAGAGATAACGATCATGCTAAATTTTATAAGCAAGCTTTTTGGAAGCAAATCAGACAGGGACGTTAAAGCTATACAGCCGATAGTTGAAAAAATAAAGGCCGCCTACGCCAAGCTGGAGAACCTGAGCAACGACGAGTTGCGTCAGCAAACCATCAACTTTAAAGAAACCATCAAAAACGGGCTTGCACAGATAGACAGCGAGTTACAGGCTATAAAAGACCGCATAGCCAACGAATTGGATATGCCGGTTGATGAGAAAGTTGCCCTGTATACCGAGCAGGATAAACTGGAAAAAGACCGCAACAAGGCGCTGGAAGTTATCCTGATGGATATCCTGCCGCAAGGCTTTGCCGTGGTTAAGGAAACGGCTAAGCGCTTTAAAGAAAATGCTACCATAGAGGTTACCGCTACCCAATTTGACCGCGACCTGGCTGCCAAAAAGACAAACGTTGTTATCAACGGCGACAAAGCCACCCACCATAATAAATGGATGGCTGCCGGTAACGAGGTAACCTGGGATATGGTACACTACGATGTGCAGCTGATAGGCGGTACCGTTTTGCACCAGGGTAAAATTGCCGAGATGGCCACAGGTGAAGGTAAAACACTGGTAGCTACGCTGCCTGCTTACCTGAACGCCTTAGCTGGTCAGGGTGTGCATATTGTAACGGTGAATGATTACCTGGCCCGTCGTGACTCGGAGTGGATGGGGCCGCTGTACGAATTCCACGGCCTTTCGGTTGATTGTATAGATAAACACGAACCCAATAGCGAGGAACGCCGCAACGCCTACCTGGCCGATATCACCTTCGGTACCAATAATGAATTTGGTTTCGATTACCTGCGTGACAATATGACACGCAGTCCCGAAGAACTGGTTCAGCGTAAATCGCACTACGCCATGGTGGATGAGGTTGACTCGGTACTGATTGACGACGCCCGTACCCCATTAATTATATCAGGCCCTATCCCGCGTGGTGATGAGCACGAATTTTACGAGTTGAAACCACGCATCGAGCGTTTGGTGAATGCCCAGAAGAACTACATTAACGGCGTACTGAACGAAGCCAAGAAGCAAATTAACGATGGCAAAACTGATGCCGATACCGGCGGTTTGGCTTTATTACGCGCCCACCGCGGTTTGCCAAAAAGCAAAGCATTAATTAAGTTCCTGAGCGAGGGCGGCAACCGTACCGTGCTGCAAAAAACAGAGAACCACTACATGCAGGACCAGGGGAAGGAAATGCCTAAAGTGGATAGCGACCTGTTCTTTGTGATTGACGAGAAGAACAACCAGGTTGAACTAACTGAAAAAGGTATCGAACTGATCACCACATCGGGCGAGGACCCGCACTTTTTTGTGATGCCTGATGTAGGTACCGAAATTGCCGAGATCGAAAAATCGACCCTGACTGCTGATGAAAAGGTAGCTAAGAAGGATGAGTTGATGCGCGATTTCTCTATCAAATCAGAGCGGATCCACTCGGTTAACCAGTTACTGAAAGCCTATACTTTGTTTGAAAAGGATACCGAATATATTCTTGATGAAGGCAAGGTTAAAATTGTAGACGAGCAAACCGGCCGTGTACTGGATGGCCGCCGCTACAGCGATGGCTTGCACCAGGCTATCGAAGCTAAAGAGAATGTAAAGGTAGAGGATGCTACCCAAACCTTCGCTACCATCACCCTGCAAAACTACTTCCGTATGTACCACAAGCTTTGCGGTATGACGGGTACTGCCGTAACCGAAGCAGGTGAGTTTTGGGAAATTTATAAGCTGGACGTGGTAGAGATCCCAACCAACAGCAATATTCAACGCGATGACCGCCAGGATCTGGTATACCGCACCGTGCGCGAAAAATTCAACGCCGTTGCGGATGAAATTACTAAACTAACCCAGGAAGGCCGCCCGGTACTGGTTGGTACTACATCGGTTGATATATCTGAATTATTGAGCCGCATGCTTAAGCTGCGTGGCATCAAGCATAATGTACTGAACGCCAAAATGCACCAAAAGGAGGCGGAGATAGTTGCTGAAGCTGGTAAGGCAGGCACCGTAACCATCGCCACCAACATGGCTGGTCGTGGTACGGATATTAAATTAGGCCCAGGCGTAAAAGAGGCCGGTGGTTTAGCCATTGTAGGTACCGAGCGCCACGAAAGCCGCCGTGTCGATCGCCAGTTGCGTGGTCGTTCAGGCCGCCAGGGCGATCCGGGTTCTTCACAATTTTTCGTATCGTTAGAGGATAACCTGATGCGTTTATTCGGCTCGGAGCGTATCGCCAGCCTGATGGTGCGCATGGGTATCGAAGATGGCGAAGTGATCCAGCATTCGATGATCTCGAAATCTATCGAACGTGCCCAGAAGAAGGTAGAAGAGAACAACTTCGGTATCCGTAAGCGTTTGCTGGAGTATGATGACGTAATGAACTCGCAGCGTACCGTTATTTATGCAAAACGTAAAAACGCGCTGTTTGGCGATAGGCTGGATGTAGATATCAACAATACCATTTTTGATGTGGTTGAAGATATCGTAACCGAATACAAGGAGCAAAATAATTACGAAGGCTTCCATATCGAAATGATCCGTGTGTTCTCGGTAGATGTGGATAGCTCGCAGGAAGAATTTGCAGGCATGTCTGCTAACCAACTGGTCGATCAGACATTTGCCCTGGTGAATGAGTTCTACAAGCGCAAAGCCGAAGGCATTGCCGCCCAGGCTTACCCGGTATTAAAGGATGTTTTAGCCACCCGTGGCGATATGGTAGAAGATATCATTGTTCCGTTTACCGATGGTATCCACGGCATACAGGTAGTTGTTCCGCTAAGGAAGGCGGTAGAAAATCGCGGTGCCGAGGTATTTAAATCGTTCGAGAAAAACGTAACGCTGTACCTGATAGACGACGCATGGAAAGAGCACCTGCGCGAAATGGACGAACTGAAGCAATCGGTACAGAACGCAGTTTACGAACAAAAAGACCCCTTACTGGTTTATAAATTCGAAGCGTTCGAACTATTCCGCCAGATGTTGACCAATGTTAACAAAGAACTGGTAAGCTTCCTGTTCCGTGGCGTGATCCCGGTACAACAGGCGCCTGACGAAGTGCGCGAGGCCGTTCCGCAACCACCAAGCATTGATATGCGTAAAATGCGCACCTCAAAACCAGAAATGGTAAGCGAAAGCGGTATGCCGATGGACGACTTCGATACCCGCGAACCACAAAAGCAAATGCCCGTAAAAGCCGAGCAAAAGATCGGCCGTAACGACCCTTGCCCATGCGGTAGCGGTAAGAAATACAAAAACTGCCACGGCGTAGGCCAGGCGTAAGCCGGATGTGCAAATGCGTGGATATGCGGATATGCAAATGATGTAATTGTCATTGCGAGTAGCGTAGCGACGCGGCAATGGCCGCCTGCAGGCCTTAGCCACAGGGCTGGTATCCGCTCTAATCGGGTTTCGGTTGAGCAGGTAGCGTAAACAGAATAACCAGACTTACGAAGTTTTTAAAACTTCGTAAGTCTTACAAAAAGCATGGTGGTCTGTGGAGACACAGACCACGGGTATAAAATCGGTGCCTGTGTCCTCACAGGCACCTTTAATTTTAATATTAAAAAAGCCTCCCCCTCGGGGAGGTTGGAGGGGTGATCACCATGAAACAAACAGCATCATATTACCAGGCTTTAAGCAAGATAATAGGGTGCTGTTTGCTTTTTACACTGCTGGCTACAACCACCAAAGCACAAACCCGCGGCAAGGTAGAAGTAGATAAAGACCCGCGCATCGACACCCTCGCTGCCCGTAAACTGGAAAAAGGTAGTTCAGCCGGAAGCGTCGCTTCAACAGGCTACAGCGGTATTTCTACCGATGGCTACCGGGTGCAATTCTTCAGCGGCTCCAGCCGTGATGATGCTTATGCCGCGCAGGAGCGCTTCAGGCAAAAGTATCCTGATATCCGTACCTACGTCAGCTATCGCGAACCCAGCTTTAAAGTACACGCCGGCGATTTCCGCACCCGTATGGAAGCCGCCAAACTGATGCAGGAACTGCGTGGTAAGTTCACCAGCCTGTTCATTATATCCGAAAAGATCAATCCCCCAGAAAAATGATAAAAGAGCAGATCCAACAGCTTGCCAAAAATATATTCAGCGATGTTGTAGCTAATCGCCGCCACCTGCACAGTCATCCCGAGTTAAGCTTTCAGGAGGTAGAAACATCGGCCTATGTAGCTGCAAAACTGGATGCCTTGGGCATACCCTACCAGCGCATGGCCGACAACGGCCTGGTGGGCCTGATACAGGGCAACAAGCCCGGCAATAAGGTAGTAGCCCTTCGCGGCGATATGGACGCGCTGCCGATTACCGAAGCTAATGATGTACCCTACAAATCGCAAAATGTAGGGGTGATGCATGCCTGCGGTCATGATGTACACACATCATCTCTGCTGGGCACGGCAACCATCTTAAATTCGCTGAAAGATGAGTTTGGCGGAACGGTAAAACTGATCTTTCAACCGGCTGAAGAGAAGCTGCCGGGCGGCGCCAGTCTGATGATAAAAGAGGGGGTACTGGAAAATCCAAAGCCACAGGCCGTGATTGGCCAGCACGTAATGCCGCTGATAGATGCCGGCAAGGTAGGTTTCCGTTCGGGCAAGTATATGGCCAGCACCGATGAGCTTTATGTTACCGTAAAGGGTAAAGGCGGCCACGGCGCGCAGCCCCAGCAAAATATCGACCCGGTGATCATCACCGCGCATATCCTTACCGCCCTGCAACAGGTAGTAAGCCGCTTTGCCGACCCTAAAAGCCCTTCGGTACTGTCGTTCGGTAAAGTGATCGCTAACGGTGCTACTAATGTGATCCCCAACGAGGTTTACCTTGAAGGTACCTTCCGCACCATGGATGAAGCCTGGCGTAAAGAGGCCCACATCAAAATGAAAAAAATGGCTGAAGGCATTGCCGAGAGTATGGGCGGCAGTTGCGATTTTAATATTATGCACGGCTACCCTTTCCTTATTAACGAACCTGTACTTACCGCCGCTGCCCGCACAAGCGCCGAAGAATACCTGGGCAAGGAAAACGTGGTCGATCTGGATATCTGGATGGCTGCCGAGGATTTTGCCTACTACTCGCAGGTAGCCGATAGCTGCTTTTATCGCTTAGGTACCCGTAACGAAGCCCGCGGTATCACTTCATCAGTACATACGCCAACCTTTGATGTGGAAGAATCAGCGCTTGAATTAAGTACAGGTTTGATGGCGTATATTGCGGTGAAACAATTAGAAGATTAAAATATCATCAGCGAAACCTTCATGAAAAAATTAGTAACACTTTGTTTATTGATCTTTACCATTTTTAGTGCCGGGTATGGCCAAACAATAGAAAAAATAGCTATTCCTGTTCTAAAAGAAGATCCAAAAGTCGATAAGTTAATGGATATTATATTAGGGGCAAAAAAAGCCGTTGATCAGAATACTTCATATATACTCGAATTATTTAAAGGCAATGATGGCTCGTATGCCTACCAGGTAAAAAAAATTGACAAAGCAGACATTAATATCATGGTCAATCAACGGATAGGCAGGCTTGATATGGGTTGCTTCAAGTATAGGAAGTATGATATTATTGTTTGGACCAATAGCGACTTCTCTGACCTTATCACTAAAACATCCCAATCCATAACGTTAGATACTGTATATAAGTTAGGATCTGTATCATCGAAAACACCACGTGACTTTGATGTTTGGCATTATTTGTACCAAAACGGTCGTTTTGTTACAGAGGATGGCCCACCATCTATAAACTAAAAGTCATACATAATATTCATTTAGGTTGCTCCAGCGGCGGTCCCCCATTGGGTGGCGGCCCACCATTTGGCGGCGGTCCTTGTCCCGGCGGCGGGCCATAGGGTGGAGGCCCATATGGTGGTCGTCCTCCCGGCGGTGGAGGCCTGTGCCCCTGCTGACCTGGGCCTTGCCTATGCAAACTGTCCCGCGGCGGGCCGTACATTGGCCGGCCATTTGGAGGGCCTTGCCTCCATCTTCCCGGCGGCCCTCCCTGCGGGCCATTAGGTCCACCAGGCCGGGGACCGGACATCATGTGCAATACCTGGTTTATTATCCCATCAAACTTGCGCGCCTGCGCGGTATCCAGTATCGCCCTGAATTTGCGAAAATGATAAAAAGTAGCCGAATCCAGTTTGCCCTGGTTGGCCAGTATGCGTTTTTCTAAAGCGTTCACCGTGGCCGGGTTAGCCGCTGGATTCTTCAGGTTATCAAAAAATGAATCGCGTTGCAGGCGCATCTCTTCGCCGGCTTTGCGGGTAAAGCGCATGTGTTGCTGCCGCAGGGTATCGTACAATTTTACCTGCGCCGGGTTAAGCTTCAGCGTTTTGGTCAGGTACTCAAATGCCTGTCCACCCGGCAGGGGTTGCTCGCGTACCGGCGGCTTTTGATGCTGGCGCTGGTAATTGTTGTACCACAGCATCCCGATCAGCACGCAATTGACGCTGATGAGCAGGATAACGATGATGACTAATGTTTTAAAATTCTTCATGCTTACGGTTATTTAATAACTGTATGATTGTGCCTTAGGGAAAAATTCCTCGCCAACAGTCGATATGCCTGTTGTTGGTTTCATCTTGCCCTTACTGCTGATATGAGGTACCGGCTGCTGTTGAAACTTATTCAGCATAAAAAAGCTGCCGATATTGATAAACAGGATCAGTAACAAAGCCATCGATAGCCTGAACATCAGCCGGGCATGTTTGGCCGTAGCCTGGCGCACCTGCCCCATTCGGTTAAGTATTTTGGCATACAGGTAAGGGTTGGCCTCCAGTTGCTTCAAGCCATCCAGGCTGTTAAGCGTATTTTCGGTTAACTGTTTTATTTCCTGCTGTGTTTTCATAACGACTGATAATAGTTAAACAATTGTTTCTTTAAGTTGGCCTTAGCCCGCGACAGCAACGACTCGATAGCGCCCTCGCTCATTTGCATAATTTCGGCTATCTCCCGCTGACCTTTATCCTGCACCTTTTGCAGGATAAAAGCCGTCTTTTGATTTTCAGGCAACCGGTTAATCGCCTTAAATAAAATAGCCGACTGCTCTTTATTCTCGGCCAGTACACCCGGGTGCACAAAATCGGCCGGTTCGTATATCAATTCCTGGTTGGCGCCAAACAAGCTGAGGATAAATCCCCCGCGCTTTTTACGGTTACGGTAACGCACCAAATCCATAGCCTGCGTAATGCTGATGCGGTATATCCAGGTGCTTAGTTTGGCCTGCTGTTTAAAGCTGCCAATGTTTTCGTAAACCTTAATAAAAACCTCCTGGGTAACATCGTCGGCATCATCCGTATCCTGCACAAAACCCAATACCGTGTTGTATACCATATGTTTATAGGTATCCACTACCGCCTTAAAAGCGCTTTCGTCGCCTTTAAGCAGTCCGGCTATTAGTTCGTGCTCGGTCAATCCGGGTTATCAATATGGGTTAGACGGTGTTTGGTTAGTATTCCTTCGGTGGAAGTTAGGAAAAAATGCGCTAATGTGCGGATGTGCAAATATGCAGATGATGGGGATGTGCAAATATGCAGGTGTGCGGATGTGCAAATGAAAAGCCTGGATAGCGTTTGCACATCTGCATATTCGCACATCTGCACATTAACTCCCCCTTTAGGGGGCCGGGGGGCTTAGCCTTTAATCGCCAATTGCCCGCAGGCCGCGTCAATATCCTTACCACGGCTGCGACGTACGTTGGTTATGATGCCTTGCTTGCGCAGGTATTCGGCAAAGGCTTCTATCTTATCCACATCGGCATTGGTGAAGGCGGCGAACGATATAGGATTATATTCGATGATATTTACTTTGCATGGCAGGTGCTTGCAAAATTTGGCCAGTTCGGCGGCATCCTCAATATTATCGTTAAAATCATTGAAGACGATATACTCGTAGGTTACCGGGTTTTTGGTTTTGGCGTAGAAGTATTTCAGGGCGTCGGCCAGCGCTTTTAGCGAGTTTTGCTCGTTAATGGGCATAATGGTATTGCGCTTCTCGTCGTTAGCGGCGTGTAGGCTCAATGCCAGATTAAACTTCACGCCGTCATCACCCAGTTTGCGGATCATCTTGGCAATGCCCGCGGTTGACACGGTAATGCGCTTGGGCGACATGTTCAGCCCCTCTTCCGATGTAATTTTTTCGATAGATTTCAACACATTGGCGTAATTCAGCAGCGGTTCGCCCATGCCCATGTATACAATATTGCTTAGGGGCAGGCCATAATTTTGCACGGCTTGCTGATGAATAAGCACCACCTGGTCGTAAATTTCGTCGGGATTGAGGTTGCGTTTACGCTCCATGTAACCGGTTGCGCAAAATTTGCAGGTTAAACTGCAACCCACCTGCGATGATACACAGGCCGTCATCCTTTCGGGGGCCGGAATTAAAACGCCCTCAATTAGATGGCTATCGTGTAAAATAAAAGAATTTTTTATAGTTTTATCAGCACTAAACTGTGAGTTATGAATTTTTACATTATTGATGGTAAAAGTTTCATCCAGCTTGGTACGAAGTTCTTTAGAAATGTTGCTCATCTCATCGAAAGAAACACATGATTTCTTCCAGAGCCATTCAAATACCTGCTTTGCCCTGAAGGCCTTTTCATCCATTTGGATAAAATGCTCCTGCAGTTGCGGCAAGCTAAGGCTGCGGATATCTATTTTCCCTTTCGTATTATTCACAGATACAAAGGTACTTAAATTTAAAGATCATATTTTGAGAACAATCTTTTTTAATTGTAAAATTAAAAAACAACAACTAAAAGTTAATTGTAATTTGCTAATATAGAAACGTAAGTTATGATTAGGTTTTCAGGTAGTTTTTGGAGGATTGGGATGAGCTAAGTAAAGATATCAATGAAAAGTTTTAGAGCCGATTACGTTTTTCCTGTTTATGCCGATCCCGTTAAAAATGGAATAGTTACCGTTGATGACACCGGTAAAATTATTTCAGTGTCTGACAATCCCGCAGACCACCACACCCCCCATGTTGAAAAGCTGGATGGGATAATTTGCCCCGGATTTATTAATACCCATTGCCATTTAGAACTATCGCACCTTAAAGATAAGATTGCCCGGGGAACCGGTATGATCGATTTTATTAAGGGCATACAAGGCTTTCGCCATGCCAGTGAAACCGATATTATAGCCGCAGCCACCCAGGCCGATGCGGATATGTATAACCGTGGCATTGTTGCCGTTGGCGATATATCAAACAATGCCCTTACTGCTTCTATAAAGGCCGGAAGCAAAATGTATTACCATACCTTTGTAGAAACCTTTAGCTTTTTGCCCGAACGTGCGCAGGAGGTATTTGATAAAGCTGTCGATCTGTTAGCGCAATTCAGGCCGCAACCGTCATCCATTACACCGCATGCGCCCTATTCGGTATCGAAGGAATTATTCAGGCTGATCAAAAACTACGCGGATACCCACGACGACAATCTGCTAAGCATCCATAACCAGGAGTGCGACGACGAGAATAAATTTTACCGTTACAAACTGGGCGGCTTTGTAGATCTGTACCAGTTCTTCGGGATGGATATCAGCTTTTTTAAGCCGCAGGCCCGTAACTCTCTGCAATCGGTATTGCCACTGCTTAGTAGTAAACAACCGATATTAATGGTGCATAATACCTGCACCAACCTAAAAGACATTTACTTTATCAAGCGCTTTGATAAAAAGATCAATTGGTGTTTTTGCCCGGGCGCTAACTTGTATATCGAAAAAAGACTACCTAAAATAGATCTGTTCCTTGACCAGGGAAATAATATTACGCTTGGCACCGATAGCCTGGCATCAAATGGTATATTGTGTATCCTTACCGAGATGCTTACCCTACAGCAAAACTTCCCGGCGCTGGATACCGGCAGGCTGATAAAATGGGCTACGCTGAACGGCGCCAAATTTTTGGGTATTGATAAGGATAAGGGGAGCCTTGAACCCGGCAAAACCCCCGGCCTTAACTTAATTACCAATACCGACGGATTAAAACTGACCGAAAACAGCAAGGTGGTGAAGCTGGCTTAAGCAGTTCACCACCTTGTTATATAATGACTTTAATTATACCTATTTTACTTCTTTCAGGTATTTCACCATATCATCATTAAGGCCAACGTTTAGCTTGCTTAACTTTGCCATATAAAGGGCACGCAGGGCAGCCCATGGATAGTAAGGGTAATTACGGTTATCCATGCCGGTTATCTTCGCTTCCTTTTCATTCAGTAATACCTTTACCAGCAGGTCGTTGCCGCCATCCTTACGGTAAAATACCCATTGAATATTGGAGCTCAGCGGTATCACCTGCGACGACCACCAGGTCTCTCCAACATTGGTCATATCGGGCGCTACCTTATCAGCACCGCTAATACCCAGCAGGGTGGCAAAGGGCGATATAGTTTCGGCATGGGCAAAACGCAGATCGGCGTTCACCTGGCCGCTTTTTATAAAATCATCGGTAGTATTAATGAAGTTAACCAGCAGCGGCACGGCTATGCGCACCTGTATGCCGTTAACATCCGATCCCGGGCCCTTCTTCAGATAATCGTCCAGCATGTCAATCCGGCTCAGCGATATCAGATCGCTACAGCCGATCAGGTTGTCGAAATCAACTTCAGACGGCTTTACCCCCGCTTTTTCTATCTCGGTTTTTAACGATGGAACGATAGTAGCGAAGCCAAAAACATCGCTTACCAGCTTCTCTGCTTCATCCGGTTTTAAGGTCTTCATAAATGCCTTGTTAAGCCAGTCATCGGCAATTTTATTGTACATGCGCACATGGTTTAAACGGTTTTGCAACTGCTTCATATCAGCCTGCCAGTTGCCGTTCTCCTCAAATGCCACATATGCGGGTGAAGCATCGTAAAAACGCAGGTCGGTATCATCATTATATTCTTTGATCTTCGGTTCTTCTTTAAACCCGGCTTTTAAGCCAATCAGGAAGGCGTCGGCACTTTGCTTGGTGCGTACCTCTTTTGTAATGGCTACATTAAGTTTAGGCGTGCTGCCGAATACCTGCGGATACCATTTATACATACGTTGGCCAATGCCCTGTAACTCATCCTTGCCTTCTGCTGATATCGATTTTACCTGGCCGCGTTCTACCTTATCCAGCGCCAGTATCATTTGCTTTAGCTTTTTACCGGCCGATGTTAAGCCGTTGACGCTATCGGCCCGCATAATTAGCCGGTAACCGAACGAGGTATTTACCTCTTTGGTTAGGTGCCTTGCGCCGTGACGGCCAACATGGTTAATAAATACAGGCTGATAACCAACCGGAGCCGATTTGTTTTTGCCTGAAGGCGCAGCATAAAGCGTTTTAGTGCCTAAGTAATTGTAATTGCATTTTTGCGCTTTGCCGAAAAAGGGAATTGAAAGCGCTATTAGCAAGGCTGTTGTTCTAAGGTTTTTCATTGGTGCCATAATGCAAATAAACTCAGAATAGCTGAGCTATCCTGAGTTTATTTTAATTGAATGAAATGAATATTGATTAGTGTTGGTTACCGGTACCATCGCTTTGGTAAGCGCCGATATCTTTACCCGGCGCCATTACGTTTGCACCCAATGTGCCGGTAGCTGTTACCGCTTTTAACGGAGAGAAATCGGTTTTACCTTTGCCAATAGCAGGCGAACCTGGCAACAGGCGGAAGTTTGATGTGCCGACAGTTAACAGGTATAAAGGCTGCGCGGTATATGATACCGCCCCGGTTTGTGTGCTGTAGTCAAACTTATCTACATCAAAACCATAAAACATAGGGTTATTTTGTTTGGCTGTTCCGTGGATGTCTTTGTCCTTAAACGAGGCAACACCATCGGTAGCTATAAACTGGGCAACAATACCTGCTGAATTACCATAATCATAGTTATTGTTGTAGGCAATGTTAGGGATGTCGGCATCGGTAGTTACACGCAGGCCAAAACGGCAGTTTACCATCAGGTTATTGTAGCATAAGCCACGCGCGCCCTGCTCATAATCGATAGAGCCGCCACGGCCTGTTTTGGTTTGGCGCCAGCCGCCGTTGATCATGGTATTGTTATACATGTTAACGTTACACTGTATAGTGGTTGTGCTGGTATTTGCCGCTTTAAGCGAGTTGGTGGCCGCGCCTATCAGCACGTTATAAGCCAAATCGCCTACGGTACCACTCTTCATGTTAAAGAACTCGCCACCGGCTTGCCCGCACGATTCAAATGTATTACGCATAATGCTGATATTACCACCGGTAGTACGGATGGCATCATCCTTACTGCCGTAAATCCAGCAATCTTCCATAATAAAGTTCTTGTTCAGGTTAGCAAACAGGATCAGGTAGCGTGGGTCGCCCTGCGCGTAAGGCGGGTTACCAATGCCCGATGGGCCTCCGGCAAACTCAACGTGCGTCCATTTCAATATCAGGTCGCCGCCTTTGTAAGGGTTAGGCGCGTTTGGGTCTGGTGCCGGGGCCGGAGCGCAAACTATACCGCCCCATATGCCTGCAAATGCATTAGCCTGTACGCGTTGCGCATCCGGAACGGTTATCCAGTTTGGGGCCTCCTGTGTACCCAGGCTTATAAATGTACCATAGATGGTTAATTGCGGGCTTTTAGCGGCCGATGAGCCGTCGCCAAGGGCGATCAGCTTAACACCGCTTTGCATTAAAAGCGTATCGCCGTTGTTTACGGTAACATCGCTTTTAAAATAATATGTTTTACCGCTAACCATGGTGCCTTTAACACTCCCTTTCAACGTGTCTGAAGTGATGGCGGCGCCGGCTTCAACGGTAGGTTTTGAGATGCTTACAATTTCTTTTTGATGGCAGGCCGATAGCATATACATGCTACCTGTAATAACTGCCAGTTGAATAATTCTTTTCATATATCAGCTAATTGATCAATGTTTACAATTTAAAGCGTAAGCCAATCAGGTAGGTTTGCTCATACCTGTCGCGGCGTACAAATACATTTTTACCCGGAGTTTCATATTCCACCGGTAATACGGTTGATGCCGGGTTATACGGGCGGTGTAATTCCAGTTCGAAAGGGGTATTTAATAAGTTAGCAGCCTTAACATATCCGTAGAAATGCCTGAACAGCTTTTTCTCAACCGAAACATCTAACTGGGTTGATGCTTTTTGCCAGATATCGTTATCAAGGTATGGCGATACCGAATTGATACGCGAGCCGGTGTATACCAGCGCTATCTGCGCGTCTAAACCGGTTTTGGCGCTCTTATAAAGTAATGAAACATTACCTATGTTTTTAGACTGGCCCTGCAGCGGACGGGTTTGCATTTCGGGGCGCTGAGTTAAGAAGCCGCCGGCATCGCGGTAACGCACGTATTTAGATGTGGTGATCTTCGAGTCGGTATAAGTATAGTTGGCGCGGATACCGAAGTTGTGTATGTACTTGGTAAAATCAAGCTCGAAACCATAGTTGGTACCAGTGCCAAAGTTGCTGGCCTGTAACGAGTAGCCGGTAGCGCCGCCGGTGTTGTTGGTAATAGCAAACTCGATAGGGTTGTTGATCTGCTTGTAGAACGCGCCAACTAATAACTGATCAAGTGCTTTAGGGAAAAACTCGTAACGCAGGTCGTAGTTATCGGCAGTTACGCGTTTAAGGTTAGGGTTACCAATTTCGGTGTAATCGGCATCCGGGTCGCCGCCGGTGTGCGGTACCAGTTCGTAAAAACCCGGGCGGCTGATGCCCGAATAGTAGCTGGCGCGCAGGTTTTGTTTATCGCTGATTTTATATTTAAAGGCAAGGCTTGGCAATACATCATAGTATTCGATATGGCCGGTAGTGCCTGCCAGTTTTTGCGAAGCACCGGTTTGCCAGCCCTGGCGGGTATACTCGGTGCGGATACCGCCAATGGTTTGCACCTTGCCGATGTTAAATTTAAACTGGCCGTAGTAAGCGCCTACTTTTTCGTTAAACACATAGTTAAGCGCATCGTCTGATGTACCCTGGGTGTTAAATATCTGGAAAGTATTGCTTTCAATAGCAGGGGCTACGGTTTGTGTTGATGGTACCGGCCTTAAGCTATAGCTATCGTAAATGCTGGTACGGTCTTTATCGCGGTACATACCACCGAAGGTAAACTCCACATCGGTGCTTAAGATTTTTGGTGTATAGGCGAAATTCAGGTAAGCTGCCTTGTCCCTGTCCGAGTTTTTAGCCCAAACATGCTGCTGCCCGTTAAGCGCGTCGAAAGTTGGGGCTATTACCTGCCCGCTTGGTAATACACCTGTCGAAATGTCCAGTGTAGCGCGGTCGGGCTCGTTCGCTTCTGCTTTAGAGTAAACCAACGACCAGTCTGTACGGAATTTATCGGTGATGCGGTGGTTCCCTTTTAAAGTGGTATTGTAGATCTGTTGAACAATGCGTGAACTGCGCTGGTTAATTTTAACACGGCCAACCCCCATGCCGGTACGGCCAAGCACCAGGTCGGTATCCGATGCAAGGCGGTATTGGTTTTGGGTAAGGTTCAGATAGGCCGCGTACAGGTCTATTTTGTTATTGCTGTCAAACTTGTAGTCGGCTTTGGTGTGTACGCCAGTACGCTGCTGCTGGATATTGTACGTACGCGATTCAACATCAGAAACAACAGGCTCGTTATTATTGCGGTCAACATCGGTGCCAAAATATACGCTGTTATTACCACGGTAAGTGTTTTGATAGCTTAATGCGCCCAATACCCCCAGTTTTTTATCGGCAGTACGGCCACCTATGGTAAGGCCAAACACGCTTGATACCGGTTTGCTTGTATTGGTTTTAAAACGGTTGTTGCTAAAATCGGCATTGGTGGCCAGGTAATCGTTACCATTCATGATACGTGGCGATGAATTTGCCGATGAATGGTTAAACGAAACGAAATCACGGTCGAAAAATATTTGTGAATAACCCGCAGCCAGGTTGGCATTAACGGTAAAGTCATCGGGTGCATCTTTTAATACCAGGTTAACCGCACCACCAATCGCGTCGGCTTCCATGCTTGGCGTAAGTGATTTATAAACCTCCAGGCGGTCTATAATATCGGCAGGGAAAATATCCAGCGGTACATAACGGTTTTTATTATCAGGGCTTGGTATCTTAACACCATTAATAAGTGTGCTGATATAACGTTTTTCCATACCACGGATGATGGGGTATTGCGCTTCACCATTGCTGCTGCGCTCAACCGATACGCCAGATACACGCTGCATTACGTTAGCAACGGTAATGTCCGGAGATATCTCGATGGTTTTGGCCGATACGGCGTTCAGCACCTGGTCCGAGCGTTGCTCAATGCGACGCGCGGTTTGGTCTGAGCCGCCTGCCGCTTTGGCGCCAACTACAACTTCCTTTAACTCGCTGCCTTTAGCTTCTAATTGCAGCCTTACAATGGCAACGTCGCCATCTTTTAAGGTGATGTTTTTGTCCTCGTCTTTGTACGAGATGTACTTAGCTTCAACCTCGTATTCGCCGGCTGGTACATTTTTAAAGGTGTAGCTGCCATCAAGCCCTGTGCTGATGGATTGCTTAAAATCTGTTTTTTTGCTTTTGATGTGGACTGTGGCGCCGATCAGGGGCTCGGCGGTTTTCTTGTCGGTAACTGTACCTTTAATAATTCCGTTCGCGAAGGCAAAACCGGTAATAAGGGTCAGTAAGAAAAATAGGGTAAGGGTTCTCTTCATATACTGTTGAAATGTTCCCGCAAAGGAACACTAACAGTATAAGCACAATATCAAATAGTAATTAAGATATTGTTAAGTGAATTTTAAAAGTTAACTTAAGTTTTTAACAGTAAGTTAATTATGGTGGCGAAATTTACTCTACGGATACGGTAAGACCTTCCTGCTGCAATATTTTGCGGTACACCTCTACCTCGGTAAACGAGCCTTCAAGGATGGCGCATTTTCCTTCGTTATGTACCTTCCAGGCAATTTTTTGGGCTTGTGGTTCAGAATAATCGAGGTATTTCATCATGCAATGGATCACATGGTCGAACGTATTATGGTCATCATTCCACAATATCAGGCGGTGCATTTCTTTTAAACCTGCAAGCAGCTCCTCGAGCGTAAATGTTTCTTCTTGTACCTCTGTTGGCATATGTAAAGGCAAATTTACTTAAAAAAGCTGCAATAAAAATGTTAAAATTAGGTTTATACAGCGCATAAACGTTGTTTTGCCCTGTTTTATATATTTTATTAAATACCCCTGCTAAATGAACAAATACCTGCCTTTTGCCTGCACTACATGTGCTTTGCTTTTAACGGTTGCCACAGTATCGGCTCAACCCAAATCAAAAACAAATATCCTGCAACCACCGCCTGCCGATGTAAAAGTTGACGGCGACCTGAAGGAATGGGCCGACAGCCTGCGCTATTTTAACGAGGAGAAAAAGCTAAACTACACCCTGGCCAACGATAAGGATAACCTTTATATCGCCTTTAGGCTTAACGACCGCACTGAACAAGCACGGGTGTTGGGCGCCGGACTTACCGTAAGTATCGACACAAAAGGCAAGAAGAAGGCCAGCTACAGCCTTACCTTTCCCATGGCCGAAGCAGGCGAAAAGCCAAACATGCAAATGATGCGCAAGCCTGGCGAAGAGAACGTTACCCAGGAAGACCGCGACGCACTGATGCGCGCACGCCTAACCAAACTGCGCGAAATTAAGGTGGTGGGTTTTAAAGATATCGAAGGCGATGTGATTACCACCACCAATACTTACGGTATAAAAGCAGCTATTAATTACGATGCCAACGGCTATCTTGTTTATGAAGCCTCGGTACCGCTAAAGTTTTTTGGCGAGTATAAAGCTGATAAAGACCAATGGGCCTTTAACTTTAAAATTAATGGATTAAGCAAACCCGAAAATGGCGGCGGTCAACGTGGCGGCAGCCCCGGTATGGGTGGAATGGGAGGAGGCATGGGCGGCGGCGGTATGCGTGGTGGCGGTATGGGCGGAGGCCGCCGTGGCGGTGGTGGCATGCGCGGAGGGGGCGGTGCCCCGGGTGGTGGCGAATCAGCCGCTGCGGACCGGACCGAGTTATTTAAATCGGTTGATTTTTGGGAGAAGTTTTATTTGAATATATAAACGAGAAGGCCAAAACACTGGCTTCAGTTATAAACTGAAGCCAGTATTGCTTTAATAAACGAAGGAGGCCCCGATTTATCGGGGCCTCCTTCGTTTATCTAAACTTCGTACCTCAATGACGGGTGGTGAGTATTACTTCTTCTCCTTCCGCTTAATCCCACTATAAGCAGCGCCACCTAAAGCCAGCACCAGCAAGATAGAACCAGCAAAGGAAATCTTCTCGCCAACATAATAGGATGCCGGGTGGAACACAAACTCAATTTTGTGGTTACCCACCGGTATCTGCGCGGCACGCAATACATAGTTGGCACGGAAATATGGTTTCTCCACACCGTCAATCAGCATCTTCCAGCCTTTGTCATAGTATATCTCCGAAAAAACGGCGATCATCGACGCGGTAGAGCCGCTTTGATACTCCATGTGATCCGGGTGATATTTGGTCAGCGTAATGGTGGCGTTTGGATCAACATCAAGTTTTTTCTCATCAATAAGGCTTTTATAGCGTTTATCAACCATTGCCTCATCTTTAGGAGCAAACGCGCTGATCGCCTGCATCTCCTGGTCGGCATTTTCTGCAAAGCTTATCTTTTTAACAAACCAGGCATGGCCACAGGCGGTAGAGCTAACATGCATGCTGGCAGTACCGGTTTTAGGGTCGGTTGTAACAATGTATTTGGTGTTCAGCATATCCAATACATCCTGGTTAACACCGGCGCTAAATTGGTTATCGATCAGCTCGTCGAAACGCTTTAAGCGTGCGGCCGAATAACCGCCAACCGATTTATGGAAGAACGGATTGTAAGTATCGTTCTTTAAACCTGCCGAAGCATCAAACACCCTAAAATCAGGGTCGCTGTCGCGCTGGATAAACTGATCTACCTCGCGGGGTTTCACTACCTGGTCAACCTCTACTTTATCCTGGTAGCTGCTTTCTTTCAGGTAGCGTTTATCAATTTGCCACATATCTATCAGCACCAGGGCCAGTATTGCTACCGAAACAATGGTCAGGTTGATCTTTTCTTTTACAAATGCCAAAACAATACCAAAGGCCAGGGCTACAAATATTAATGAACGGATGGCGTCGGCACGTTCTAAAGCTATCCTGTCTTTTACTAATGCATTAGCTATGCTTGATGCAAAGGCACTGTCGCCCTGCAAAGCGTTGGTTAGGCCTGAAACAGCAGCGGCTTGGTCGGCTGATTTGAAATCTAAAATGGTATCAGGGATAGCGATCAGGATCAGTAAAAGGCCGCCGGTAATATAGCCGGCTAGCTTCAGCTTTTTAAAAATATCGGTTTTATCCTTAGCGTCTATCACTTCCTGTATGGCTAAAAATGCCAGTATCGGGAAGCACAGGCTGGTTATGGCTAAAATAGATTCAACGGCGCGGAACTTATTATACAGCGGGAAGTAGTTAAAGAACAGATCGGACACGTAAGGGAAGTTACGGCCGAACGATAACAACATGGTTAATACCACGGTACCCAATACCCACCATTTCAGGCGGTTTTTAACTATTAATAAACCAAAGATGAACAGGAAGCAGATCACTGCGCCAAAGTACCATGGGCCGGAAGTCATGGGTTTGTTACCCCAATACAGCGCGAAGCCCTGGCTGTTTGATATTTGCTGCGCGTACTGTACCGATTGCTCTTCGGACTGGCCTTTGGCGATAAACACCTTTGCCGTTTCCGAATCCTTATCTAATACTTCGGTACCGGTGCCGCCGCCATAAGCGTTAGGAACCAGGAAGGTGAAGCACTCGCCTACGCTTTGGCTCCACTCGTACGCATAAGTTTTGGCCAGGCCGTTCTTTGGCTCTTTGCTGTTATGCGTAAGGTTAGATGGGCCGCGGTAGCTGTCTTTAGCATACTCGCCGGTGCTCCATAGTACTGCAGCATTTACCATTAAAGCCAGCACCAACGCGCCGCCCAAATAAGCCATCGACTTTAAAAAAGCCGGCATGGTTTTGCTTTTGATGGCATGGAAAAGTTCGATGCAGATCAAAATGATCAAAGCCAGCAGCAAGTAGTAAGTCATTTGCAAGTGGTTCGATTTGATCTCCATCGCCAAAAACAAAGCGGTTAAGGCACCACCGGTAAGATATTTGCCGCGCAACGTAAGTATAATACCCGCCAAAATAGGCGCGAAGTAAGCTATGGCATAAACCTGGTTAGCGTGACCTGCCACCAAATAAATAATATTATATGATGAGAACGTGAACGCGATGGCCCCTGCTGCTGCCAGCCATGGGTTCATACGTAAAACCGAAAACAGCAGGTACGATCCCAGCATCAATATCAACACTACATCAACCGGATTTGGGAATACAGCCTGCCCGGCTTTCAATATCCATGTAGCTATGCTGGCGCTGTATGGTGCCCAAACCTGATAAGCAGGCATACCGCCAAATATTTGATTGGTCCACAGGATGGTTTCGCCTTTGGCCCGGTAATCGTTAATTTCCTTTTGGGTTGATTGGGCGCCGATCACATCGCTTTGTCCAAGCGTTTTGCCATTAAAGGACGGGGTAAAATAAAAGAAGCAGATCCCTAAAAAGATCCCGATAATGGCCAAATGGATACCATTTTGCTTGAACCAATTATTCATTGTTTTGAATTGTTGAAATAAAAATATAATCCTCAAAAATAGAAATTTGAGTGAGATTAGGAATTATAATAGTTAATGCGGAGATTTTATTAACAAGGCTGCGCCTTCATGCGGAAAAGGACGAACATCAGTATCAGGCCGGCAAGGCTGACAATATAACCAATGATGTTATTTTTGCCGTATTCCTCGCGGTTACGGCGGATAGTATAGACATTGTATAAGGCCAGCAGGCCCAGTGATACCCAAAACATCCAGTTTATTTTGGTGCACATGGCAAACAATTCTATAGCGAAGGCTACCACAACGTAGTTCACTACAATAAGTATCAGCGATTCGGGCGTGCCGAAATGTTTGCGTTTATACAGTTCTTCGGGTAACATGGCTAAGGTTTATTTAATTTCCTCGTAATCTACAAAATCACCTTCAGAATCGGGTACGGAACCCTTCTTTTTATTTTGTTCGGGGATATGGTCTATTTTGATAGTACCCTCTTTACGTGTTTGCTGTTGCTGGGTATAGTTTTGCTGGTACTGTTGCTGCGCGTTATTCATAGCGCTTTTAACCGCGCTTTGAAACAAAAATGGGAACAGGAAACGCGCGATAACACGGATCAAATATAATACGCAGATAATTTCGATAAGAAACCTGATCATCTCAATTCAGTTTTAGCTTGCAAATATAAGTAATAACGAATGAATTATGATTTTGTGATGAAGTGAATGTGTAAATGTGCGGATATGCAGATGTGCAAATGAAAAACTATGCAGGTATCTGCACATTTGCATATCCGCACATCTGCACATTCGCTAAAACTTCTCCAGCATCATTTTCTCCAGCGCGAACATTTCGTCGCGAAGCTTGGCGGCTGTTAAAAAGTCCATATCCTTGGCGGCAGCCATCATTTCTTTCTTGGTATTATCGATAGACTTTTGCAGATCTTTTTTGCTCATGTATTGAACGATCGGATCGGCGGCTAAAGCGTTTGTTACCGTCTCGGCTTCTACATAAGCTTTCTGCACCCCGCCGATGAAGTCCATTACCGATGTCTGTTCGATGATAGCTTCTTTAGATTTGCCTACCGTTTGAGGCGTTATGCCATGCTCGGCGTTGTAAGCCATCTGCTTATCACGGCGGCGGTTGGTTTCGTCGATGGTTATCCGCATCGAATCGGTGATGGTATCGGCATACATAATCACCCGGCCCCTGTCATTACGCGCGGCGCGACCTATAGTTTGTATCAGCGAACGCTCTGATCTTAAGAAACCCTCCTTATCCGCATCCAAAATTGCTACCAGCGAAACTTCAGGTAAGTCCAAACCCTCGCGGAGTAAGTTAATACCGATCAATACGTCAAATTCACCTAAACGCAGGCCGCGTAATATCTCTACACGCTGCAAGGTTTTTACCTCCGAGTGGATGTAGCGGCACTTGATGCCCAAGCGGTCCATGTATTTAGCCAGTTCTTCGGCCATGCGTTTGGTAAGGGTGGTTACCAGCACACGGTCGCCCATTTTAATGGTTTTGTCAACTTCGTCCAGCAGATCGTCCACCTGGTTGATTACCGGGCGCACATCAATTACAGGATCAAGCAGGCCGGTAGGGCGTATCACCTGTTCCACCACCACACCTTGTGATTTTTCGAGTTCATAATCGCCCGGGGTAGCACTTACATACAGCGTTTGCGGAGCCAGTCGCTCAAACTCCTGGAAATTAAGCGGGCGGTTATCCAGCGCGGCAGGCAGGCGGAATCCGTAATCAACCAGCGAGATCTTGCGCGAGCGGTCGCCACCGTACATGGCACGGATCTGCCCGACGGTAACGTGGCTTTCATCAATCACCATCAAGTAATCATCAGGGAAATAATCCAACAGGCAGAATGGCCTTGCCCCCGGCTCGCGGCCATCAAAAAAGCGGGAGTAATTCTCAATCCCCGAGCAATATCCCAGCTCGCGGATCATCTCCAGATCGTAATTGGTGCGTTCTTCCAAACGTTTAGCTTCCAGGAAACGGCCATCGGCAATAAATTGCTTTTTGCGCATCTCCAACTCTTCCTGGATGGCCCAGATAGATTTCAGGAACCTATCGCGCGGGGCAACGTAAAGGTTGGCGGGGTAAACCACCATGTGGGTCATTTTCTCTACCGTTTTGCCGGTGGCCGGGTCGAAGGTGCTTAGTTCCTCAATATCATCGCCAAAAAAGGTAATGCGGTAGGCATAATCCAGATAGGCCGGGAAAATTTCCACGTTATCGCCTTTTACCCGGAAGGTACCGCGCTTAAACTCTACCGTGGTGCGGGCGTATAAGATCTCTACCAGGCGGTGCAGGAACGAGTTACGGCTAATGCGCGTACCCACCGCGAATTTGAATACCGAGTTGGCAAAATCCTCGGGGTTCCCCATACCATAAATGCACGATATAGACGATACCACGATTACATCCCTGCGGCCCGACATCAGCGCCGAGGTGGTACGCAAACGCAGTTTTTCTATCTCCTGGTTTATCTGCAGGTCTTTCTCTATATAAGTATTGCTGCTGGGGATGAAGGCCTCGGGCTGATAATAATCGTAATACGATACAAAGTAGTTCACCGCGTTTTCGGGGAAAAATTGCTTCATTTCGCCGTAAAGCTGGGCGGCCAGGGTTTTGTTATGGCTTAATATCAGCGTGGGCCGCTGCGTTTGCTGTATCACGTTGGCCACCGTAAACGTTTTACCCGAACCGGTTACCCCCAGCAGGGTTTGGAACGGATCGCCATTGTTAACACCTTCTACCAGCTGACGGATAGCCTCGGGCTGGTCGCCGGTGGGTTTGTATAATGATGTGAGATTAAAATCCATGGATTAAACAAAAATACTGTTTTAGTGATTAGTTAATCAGTGATTAGGGATTAGTTTACATTGCAATAACGCAAATTAAACAACCTGAAGTGACAACCCTATGTCAACATCAAACTGCTGCGCTGCATTAACATTGAACATTAAGCCGGCAGGAATGTTATATTTACGTTGTAAACTAATCACTAATTAACTACTCACTGATCACCGACCCAATGCTTTTCATCCTGAACAAAACCAACTCCATCGCCAACAAATACCTGGCCGAATTGCGCGATGAAGACACCCAACAAGACCGCCTTCGCTTTAAGCGCAACCAGGAGCGCCTGGGCGAGATACTGGCTTACGAGATCAGCAAGAAACTACCCTATACCGAGGTTGAAGTGCAAACCCCACTTGGTCTGGCCAATGTTAACCTGCCTACCGAACATCCGGTTATCGGCACTATCCTGCGGGCAGGCCTGCCTTTTCAGCAGGGTTTTATGAACTTTTTCGATCAGTCTCCCGCCGCGTTTATCACTGCCTACCGCAAAGTAAAGCGTAGCGGCGATTTTGTGATCAAGATAGACCATATCAGTACGCCCAATCTGGATGATACCACATTTATACTTTGCGATACCATGCTGGCCACCGGCCAAAGTATTGTTGAAGTTTGCAAGGAATTGCTGGCCACCTACGAAATTAAAACCCTGCACATAGCCGCCGTAATTGCAAGTACCGAGGGGATTGAGCATGTGCGCGCTCACCTGCCGAAAGCCAATATTTGGGTATGTGCGGTTGATGAGGAAATGACCACCAAGGCCTATATTGTCCCTGGTTTGGGCGATGCGGGCGATCTGGCTTTTGGGGAGAAGGTATAGATTACGAATGCACTTAAAACAGATGCGATGAAAAAAACTATATTGTTTGGCCTGCTGATAATAAGCTTTAATAGCTTCGCGCAGAAAGGGGTCAATAAAACCGACCGTCAACTCATTGCAGACCTTCGGAGCAACTGGACTTCGTCATTGCAAAACAAGCAATTGCAAAAAACGATGGACCTTTACACGGACGATGCCATCTTTTATTCGCCGGGACAAAAGGCTGTAGCCGGTAAAAAGGCGATACAAGCCTTATATCAGCAGGTAATGCGCCAGTTTACCAGTAAGTGCAATTTGCAAAGTACCGGGCTTGATGTTTGCGGACCGATAGCCTGGGATGGCGGCAGCTATAACGAAACCTTAATTGATGCCCATACCCATAAAACCAATAGGGCAAAAGGTAATTACCTGATGACCTTGAAAAAACAAGGTAAGGAATGGAAGATCAGCCGGATAATGTGGACAGAGTGGAAGTAGATAACATATTTCTGAATGGAAGCAATTGATATTGAGAAAAAACAGTGGTGGCGAAAACGCAGGTTTCACTATAATAAAGGACTTGTAATTGCTGGTATTACAGCGTTTATGTTATACGCCATTTTAGGTTCCCTGCTTATCGCACCGTATGATTTTGATTTCGAGATCACGCTGTTCACCATAGTATTTCAGGGTATAGGCTATTTGTTTATGATGGGTGTGGCTAACCTGTTCTACAATTTGGGATACGCTATTGATAAGCAGTATAACACAACTAATTCGGAGGGGTTTCGCATCAGTCTATACAAAAAAGGTTATTGGTTTTCTTTTTGGTTACCTTTTTTAATACCAGTAATGGTGGTTATCGTTTACTTTGTTCAATACGCCGGGAAACCAGTCCCGGTAATATTACCTTAACCGCCTTATGAACCTGCGCGCATACCTAACCGACTTTATCGCCCTCATCTTTTTTGATCTTTTGCGATGTATGTGAGGGCGTTTGGATATGAATGGGTATTTGAGGTTGGAGAAAAAACAGGAGTTATTATTTATCACCGTAATGGCCAATGGCTGAAACAATGTTAACGGTTATTATTTCATCGTCTATTCGATAAACCAATCTGTCTTTTTTATTTATCCTTCTTGACCAATATCCAGCGTAATCGAACTTTAATCTTTCCGGCTTTCCTGTACCGGTTTCGGGATGTATATGTAATTCTGAGATGATAATATCAACTTTTTTCATTGAAGCGGTATCGCCTGATCTTTTTATATAGGAGATGTCTTTGACAGCATCCTTCGATAAGACTACTCGATATTTTCCCATATCGATTTATTGGGATCAAGTACAATGAACTGGCCTTCCTTAATTTGCCTTTCACTTTCCTTTATCTTCGCAACAAACTCATCACTGTAAGGACTTTTATTTGTTTCAAATTTAACTTTCATTGCTTTAGCAAATGCCTTTAGCGCCGTTAGCTGCTCTTTATTTTCAGGATGCATGATTAGTGTTTCCATATTCAAATATAACAATTATCAGGGTATAAATATTATCTTTACCTTAAATCCCATGAACCTGCGCGCCTACCTAACCGACTTTATCTCCCTCATATTTCCCGATCTTTGCCATGCTTGCGGAGAAAGTTTAATAGGGGGTGAAGAGCTTATCTGCACGCGGTGTATTTATGATCTGCCTTATACTAATTTCCATCAGCAAGCTGATAATATCGTAGCCCGGCAGTTTTGGGGTAAGGTAAAACTTGATGCCGCTTATGCACTGTTATATTTTAATAAAGGCGGCAAAACGCAGCAACTCATTCACAGCCTCAAGTATAAAAACACGCCGCTTATGGGCAACAAGCTGGGCAATATGGCCGGGGCACAATTACGGCAAACAGATCACTTAAAAATTTTTGATGCCGTTATACCTGTGCCGCTGCATAAAAGTAAATTACGCAAACGTGGTTATAACCAAAGCGCCGGTTTTGCCGAGGGCATAGCCCAGGCGCTGCAAACCAAAGTAGTGATCAATAATCTTATCCGCACCGTAGCTACCGCCACCCAAACCAAAAAATCGCGGTTTGACCGGGCGGCGAATATGCAGGATGTGTTTGCTGTTGCTGATCCCGATAGCTTAATAGATAAACGCGTATTGCTGGTTGACGATGTGGTTACCACCGGCGCTACGCTTGAAGCCTGCGCTGCTGTACTACTCACCGTGCCCGGATTAAAATTAAGCATAGCTACTATTGCATATGCAGAGTGATAAGCTTGTTGATGCAAACCATTATCTATCCCCAATTGTTAACTACATAAAAGAAACGTTATGGCAACTTTTGCTGACCTGATAAAATCCGACAAACCCATCCTGATCGACTTCTCGGCCGAGTGGTGCGGCCCCTGTAAAATGATGGCCCCGATATTGAAGCAACTGAAAGATATGACCGGCGACGACCTGAAGATCATTAAAATAGATGTAGATAAAAATCCCGCCGCCGCCAGTGCTTATAATGTGCAGGGCGTACCAACGCTTATCCTGTTTAAAGATGGTCAGTTAAAATGGCGCCAAAGTGGCGTGGTACAGGCAGCTGCTTTGAAGCAGGTGGTAGAGCAGTATAAGTAAAGTCGGGAAGTCCTTTCCATTGTCATTTCGAAGAAGCAGAGACTGGGATTAGCGGGATGGCGCGACTGAGAAATCTTCTACACTAACAACGGCTGCTCGTATAAGATTTCTCCCGTTGGTCGAAATGACAAACCGTTTTAAATTAATCAATACACCAAAGCCAGCGGCCCATCCTTCACTACCAGTGTAGACCAGCCCGGTTTTGAACCCGATACCACCTGCGCGATGAATTTATCGCGTATCCAGATGGCCGCTTCTATTAAACTATCGTTCGGCGATTCGGTCCACTCGCAGCGTATTTCACTTTCTTTTTTGACGGGGGCGATGTTGGCATGGGGAGCAAGGTATTCAGCGGGGTTAAGATAAGGCGTTTGCTGATTCACCCAATTGCTGTCGCCCGGTGCTGCATCCTGGTTATATAACCAAACGTCTCCTATCACATCGCCATATTCCAACAGGTAGGCATAAGCTACACGGCCATCGTCTTCTATTAAAACAGAATAATTCTCGTCAAATTCGCAGGTAATTTGCTGTAAAAATTGGGACATATCAGTTTTTTAACAACCCTTCTGCACGTAGGATTTTCTTTATATCATCTTTGTCAATAGACGATTCTTCAGATTTATCAAATATGGTAATCAAATAAATATTGGTTGTGTCGCTCGTTTGTTCAATAAGATAAGTAACAACTCTAAATCCTCCGCTTTTACCCTTGCCTTTAGATTCATCGGCAAGGCGTATTTTGTAGATATTAAAACCATAACTATCCCCAATTTTGGGATCAAGTAATAGCTCCTTTTCGAGTTGCTTTAAACTGGTTTGTAGTGTATGATATTTTTTTAGAAGACGCTTGGCTTTTTTTAAAAAGTAAGCTGTTAAACGAATATTATTCATCGAAAAGATCGGACATGGTATAGAATTTCGATTTCCCCTCTTCGATTTCCTTGACTTCTTTTAAGCCTGTCCGGATTTCTTCTAAAAGCTTGTTTTTTTTCGAAGCTTTAGCTGTTGAAATAGATATGACCTCGCCGCCGAGCTCTTTTACCAGAGCTGATAGTTTCTCCTGCGCCTTTTCCGGAACCTTGATTGTTATTGTGGTCATATTCAAAGATAATTAATATTTAACCTTTCGTCAACCCATTTTCTACCCGGTATTCCTGTTGCAATTCCAGCAGGCAGTTTGCGCACAGGCAGCCATCAAACAGTTCGCTTACGTATTGCACCTCGTTCAGCGTAAGCTGTACGGTGTTGCACTGGCATTTAGTGTAGGCATTGGCTTTACACTCAAATGTGGCCCGGCAGCGGTCGCAATATACTATTTCGTGTTTGGTCATTTGTGCAAAGGTGGTAAATGGCGGGGAGATTTATGGTTAGGGGATTGTCAATTGTTTATACACAGCCGGACTTGTTTGTCGGCCCTCTCTTTGCTGTATGGAAAGATGGCGGGAGTAGTATCGAATAACCATTCCATCTTTCCGCGCAACGGAGAGAGGGGGTCGGGCGTAGCCACGACCGGGCGAGTCTTAACCTTGGTTAGTTTCCACGGCCTCATCGCTACGCACATTGCAATGGCGAAATAAGGAGCGATAGGGACTTACGAAATTTTAAAACTCCGTAAGTCTTTTTGTTTTCGGAGATATCACACCTTCAATTTCACGGCCGGGTTAAACCTCACCGCTCTTAAAGTTTGCAGGCAAACGGTAAGCGCCACAATAACTATCGAAACTGCTAACGCGATAACAAACGGCACATAAGAAACCGGTATGCGGTAGGCAAAGGTTTGCAGCCATTTGCCGGCAATAACAAACGCCAGGGGCCAGGCAATGGCAT
This sequence comes from Mucilaginibacter mali, assembly GCF_013283875.1. Lineage (NCBI taxonomy): Bacteria > Pseudomonadati > Bacteroidota > Sphingobacteriia > Sphingobacteriales > Sphingobacteriaceae > Mucilaginibacter > Mucilaginibacter mali. The sequence goes on along the minus strand of NZ_CP054139.1, from coordinate 4,292,112 downwards.
TGGCCATTAAAACAATATAAAAGAAAGGCTTGCTTAAGATTACCAGTAACTGCCGTGCCTGCGCGCCGAAAACCTTGCGGATGGCAATTTCCTTTGTGCGCAACCTGATGGCCTGCGCTGCCGAAGCGAAGATGCCCAGCGATGAGATAAATATAGCCAATGCCGAAAAGCAGGCCAGTACCGATTGCAGTTGCTCCTGCTTTTTAAAGAGCAGGCCGTAGGTCTCGTCAAGAAAGTGATAGTTGAAGTTATCGCCGTCCAACTTGTTGATATCCTTCCATTGGTGATTTAGCGTGGTCAGCAGAGTGGGGATAGCCTTGGCTTCGGCGCTGATCATGATCTGGGTAGCGTTTATGCCGCACACATTTTTAGTTAAATAGATGGTTGGCTTAACTTTCTCTTCAAAGCCGTTGGCTTTTACATCGTTAACTACGCCAATTATTTTATAAGCGCCTCCACAGCCTTTTATCGTCGCTCCAATGGGGTTTGCCAGGGCCATGGCCTTAGCGGCAGTTTGATTGATGACGGCGCTCGCCGGATCGGCCGCGGCGACTGAAAATACTTTCCCATCTTTTAGCCCGATGTTCAGCGTTTCAAAATAGCCGTAGCCAATGCCAATGGTTTGCATGGCATAAGATTTGCCCTCAACAGCATATTCCTGCGTGGCGGGTATAAGGCCGCCCGGCACATTACTGGCAACGGAAACGTCGCGCACTCCCGGAATAGTTTTTATCCGGTCGCTTACAAGTGCAAACTTTTGCGGATCATTATAGATGCCCATATTATCGATATAAACCACCTGCCTGGCCGTAAAGCCCGGATCTTCCGAGTGCATAAAATCAACCTGCCGGCCGATAACGATCAGCGTAATTACAAAGGCAATGGCAAAGGTAAACTGCAATACGGTGATGCCGCCCCGTATCCAGGCGAAGGTATCACCTTTAGTAAACTGACTGCCGCGCAATACCTCGGCCGGTTTAAAGCCGGCCATCACTATCGATGGGTAAACACCCGCCAGCAAGGTGAGTACGATAAGTGTGCCGGCCAGTTGCGCTATTATTTTAAAATTGATGCCCGATAGCAGCAGATCAACCCCCAATAGCCTGTTAAAATAGGGCAGGCCGATGTAAACCACAACTAAAGCAAACACTAAGGCAAACAGGCATTGCATAAAAATTTCGGCCAGAAACTGCAGGATGATCTGCCGTTTGGTAATGCCGTTCACCTTTTTTACGCCCACCTCCTTAGCACGCCTGTGAGCTTGCGAAATGTAGAGGTTGGTGAAGTTAACCCCGGTGATCACTAATATAATAATGGCCAGTATGGCCAAACCTTTTACCACCTGGTCGTTCACCTTTGAACCGTAATGGGGCTTCAGGTGCAGGTTTTTTAACGGATCTAAATAAATTACCGGCCCGGCCGATGAACTTAAAGCTTCCTTAGCTACCAGGCTGCTATCGGCCATGGCGGCATCTTTGTAAATTTTATCTATTTTTTTCGATAGCCGGGCGATATCTGCACCGGGTTTTACCAGCAGGTAGGTTTTATAAATTCGGTTGGCATAGCTCTGATCTTTGCCCTCGGTAATATCCTTACTAAAGCCAATGCAATCAAAACTTAAATTGGTATTCCCGGGAAGATCGCCGGCCACACCGGCAATAGGCATCGGCGCGCCATTTGCCGACATCATATTCACCGTTTTGTTCTGTACAGAACTATCGCGCGGAAAAAGTACCCGCGCCATGTTTTTAGATAGTAAAATTGTTGGTGTAGCGCTGTTGGCGTTCAGTTCAAAGCCCTTAGGTTTAATGCCTAATATTTTAGCGATGGCGTAATCGGCACCCAGCCATTGCTTCACCAAAAACCTGCCCGATGGCGTGTAAAACGGTAATTGAAACAAGGCGGTATTGGTACGCCCGGTCTCCTCCACTTCGGGGCATTGGCTTTTAATGGACGCGGCCAGTTTGCCCGGGGTATAGGGCGATGACCCGTTGGGCATCTCCCGCTCCACCAGGTAAATGCGGTTGCTGTTTTTGTTCCAGGCATCGTAACCGGTTTCGTTATCGATATATAAGGTAACAAAGATAAAGCCGGCCAAACCCAGGGCCAGCCCGGTGATATTTAAAAAGTTATACCACTTGCCTTTCAGAAAAGTACGCAGGGCTATCTTAAAGTTGATGTTGTTCATGCCGATGTTTAATTGCGATGTTATTCCGCAAACAATATACATATTTCAAATTAATTAACTAATTTATTAGTTAATTGGGCGCTGAGTTTAGATTATGCTGCAATCAGGCTTACGAAGTTTAACTCGTTGCATTATTATTTTTAAGGTCTTATTGAGGGCTTCGCCGTTTTAAAACTTCGTAAATCTCTTTCGTTTTATAAAGATTCAGCGTAATCAAAAAATCATTCTCGATCAGCGGTTCAGACGAACCTCATCAGCGGTCATTCATCCATACAAAATGCCCGTTCACCGATACTTGCTTCAGCCCCGCGCGTATAGTTTGCATCTTTATATCACTATATCACAAAGCCCATATTGGTTTTAGTTTTGATGATGTGATGTAGGGACTGTTTTTTCATAAGTGTTTCTGATAACAGGTGCTTGCGGTTACAGGCACCTGTTTTTTTATGTCCTCAAATTTACGGGCACAAAAAAACCAGCCTGTATAACAGGCCGGTTTTTTTGATTAAGCAGGGTTGTGCAGTTTTTTACTTCGCAGCGCCGCCAAGCCTGCCAACATACCCTTTGTATTGGCCTTCTATCTTTTTATGTAATGCATCCTGGTGGAAATCTTTGGTAAGCGTTTCCAAACCATTCAGTAACGACATACTGGCCTGCATATCGCGGCTGCCCACGTCGCCGGTAGTGTTAATGTTATAGTCGATCAGGTTGGTTATATAATCGTCTATCTCATTGGTCCACTTATTGCCCAGTTGCGTCATTCCCAGTTTATAGGCATATTCCACCATATAGTATTTGCGCAGCAGCACATCAATATAAGGTACCAGGTTTGGCTGCACATCATCGTAACGTTGTAAAACGTTGCGCACCAGTTCAGGCTTGCCTTCTTTCATCAGGTGATCGGCCAGCAACAGGAATTGTTTCAGGATGATAGGGTAGAACATCACGATCGACTCATGATCCAGGTATTTGGCATTCTTCATGTTGCCCCATTTAAACTTGGTCATCATGTTGTTATACATGATCATGGTATTAGCAGCCTCCAGTGGCTGGGTAGTAGCCGTATCGGTTTTTACAGGCAACAGGCGGTAAGCAAAACCCTCGTTAAACATATACTTGTCCATACCCAGCATATTTTCGGTGCCAACGGTAATGGTGAAGTAAACGGGGCGCTTCCAGTTGTTATGCGCCAATATATCCATCATGGCCAGGTTATCCTTGGTTACATAGTTTGATGGGTATTTCCATGTCATTTCAGGCATGATCTTATCCTTATCAGCAGCCGGAACTACGCCATCTTTCACCAGTTGATCTGCATTGATGGTCATCTTCAGATCTTTGGTTGGCATGTAGTTCATCTTCGGGCTGTTCTCAAACAGTTGTTCCTGCGCTGCGGCATCATCAGATGTGATAAAGTCGAAAACATCTTTCAATTCTGTAGCGCCTGCAATTTTACGGTCGCTTACATAAACCACATCGCGCACACCGGCTTCAAACTTTTCGTTCGGCATGCTGATAGGCAATGGTTCCGAATCGTTCATCTTCTGCTTCATCTGGCGGATGTACCAGTCGGTACCCAGTAAGCTTAGGTTAACGATGCGCACGTCGGGGCGGATGCCCTCAACTTCCTGCGCATACCACAGCGGGTAGGTATCATTGTCGCCATAGCTGAATAAAATGGCGTTTGGCGCGCACGATTCAAGGTAGTTGGTCGCCATATCGCGCGGCGTAGTTTTGGTCGAGCGGTCGTGGTCGTCCCATTCCTGGCTGGCCATTAGTACCGGCGCGGCTAACAAGCAGGCGGCGGTAGCGATCATGGCGCCCACTTTCGGGTTCATTTTTTTACCTAAAAACTCGCCGATGGCCAATACACCCAAACCTATCCAAATGGCAAAGGCGTAGAACGAGCCGGCGTAGGCATAATCACGCTCACGTGGCTGTAGTGGGTCCTGGTTAAGGTAAAGCACAATGGCCAAACCGGTAAAGAAGAACAGCAGGCCCACAATACCGGCATCCTTTTGCTTACGCATAAAATGATATACCGCGCCAATTAAACCAATAATAAGCGGCAGGGCATACATGCGGTTGTACGATTTACTTTTGGTAACCGAATATGGGTAAGCCTTGTTTGGCTTCAGCGGGTTGGTCCAGTTACCATCAATACCGTTGCTGTTATTCTGGCCATCCATTTCGTTGGTGCGGCCCACAAAATTCCACAGGAAGTAGCGGGTGTACATTTGGTTCACCTGCCAGCTGAGGAAGAAGCCCAGGTTGGTGGCAAAGTTAGGGCTATCCTGGGGGCCCATCTGCATCCAATCGCGATAAAACTGAACGGCGTCCTGTTTGTCGTTTTTGTGCATTCGCGGGAAGATGGTATTATGATCGTAAACGGTGTTTTGTTTATGACCGGCAATCTCGTATTGGGTTTTACCACGGCGGTAAATAGGCGCGCCATCGGTTTGGTCGGTAGCTTTGGCATCAAAGTACTGGCCATACAGTAAAGGTGTATCGCCGTACTGGTCGCGATTCAGGTAGCTGCTCAAAGTAAAGGCATCCTCAGGATCGCTGTTGTTTAGGTTGGTGCCGGCCTTAGCGCGGATCACCAGCATCACGAACGAACTGTAACCAAACAAAATGAACAGGATGCTGATCAACGCCATATTAAGGATATAGCGCTTGCGGCGCACCTTAACCACGTACTCTAAAACAGCTAAAATAACAGCGCCAACTATAAAGCCAACAATGCCGCCACCAATGGTGAACAACACCATCAGGATAACGGCTGCAGCTATAATGTATGATGAAACAGGTTTAACAGTATAGTAAATACCTAAAACAATGGCGGCAATTAGTAGCAGGAAGAACGTTACCGCGCCACTGCCGAAGCCCATCTTAAGCGTATTGACAAAGAACAGGTCGAAATAAGCAGCACCCTTGACGGTGTATTGTATCACGCCCCAAAGTACAATACCCAGGGCTACAATGCCCAGCATAAACGCGCCGATAGTACCTTTGCTGGTAGTTTGCTTAGTGCGACGGAAATAGATCAGCACCGCTATAGCCGGGATAACCAGCAAGTTCAATAAGTGCACACCGATGGATAAACCCATGATGTAGGCGATAAAGATCAGCCAGCGGTCGGCATGAGGCTCGTCGGCGTGCGCATCCCACTTAAGGATGGCCCAAAACACGATAGCGGTACACAGCGACGATTGCGCGTAAACCTCCGACTCGACAGCTGAGAACCAGAATGTATCAGACCAGGTATAAGCCAGTGCGCCAACCAAACCGGCACCCATTATCAGGATGATATTGGTAAGGTTAAGATCGCCCTCTTTTTTAATTAGTACCTTTTTGGCAAGCGCGGTGATGCTCCAAAACAGGAACAAAATGGTAGCACCGCTGGCCAGTGCCGAAGCGATGTTGGTCCAGTAAGCCACCTTGTGGTTATTGCCCATTGATAGCAGGGAGAATACCTTGCCGATCATGGTAAATAATGGCGCGCCGGGCTGGTGGGCCACCTGCAGGCGGAAGATACAGGCGATGAACTCGCCGCAATCCCAAAAACTGGCCGATGGTTCCAGCGTTAAAATGTAGGTAAGCGAGGCAATGATGAAAGCCAGCCAGCCGAAAATGTTATTGGTTCTGTTATAATTCATGTCAACGTGTTACAATAGGTGCTGATTTAGATTGGACGAAAGTAGTTAAAAACTTGATGCGGTGGTATAGTTTAACATATTTTAACCATGCAGGGTATAGGCTGCGCGGCCTACGCTATGCGGTTTATTATGACCGCAATATAATATGTGGCCGGTTTTGGCGTTGCCGGTGGCCGGGTTATACGCTCATACTGCACAAGCCCTAGCCACAAGCCCCCGTATGTGCGGGGCTTCTAACGCGGGAAGCTGTTGGGCTAAAGCCCCTGCTTGTAATTCACCACAACCGTTGGCTAAAGCCAACGGCAATGAACCCGCCGTAATTATATTTTAATCCGGGAATGAATTTCATTGCCGTCCCTTTTAAGGGACGGATACAGAGTGTAAAAGTGAGAGGGCTTTAGCCCAATAGCTTTCCGCGTTAGGGATAGGAATGGAAAGCCCACAGCAGCCGGTGGGTTGCGGGCCGGCCACGGCGAGGACTTGAAGTGGATAGCCCGGGCGCAGGCAACGCCCAAATAAAGGGTCTCCGGTACCTTGCAAAAAGCGATTTTCCCTATAAATCACCCCCTTATAATTTTTTTGAAATTTAGGTTTTGAGATTAAAATTATCGTCTTATATTTGCAGTCCGTTTCAAAAGGTACTTTTGTTACGGGGGAATTGCCTGATAGTATAATGGTAGTACGACGGTTTTTGGTACCGTTTGTCTTGGTTCGAATCCAGGTCGGGCAACAATAAGCTTCGGATTTCGGATGTTCAATTTCGGATTTATTTTGAAACTGGACATTTGAAATCCGAAGTCGTTTATTCAGGTTTTGAAACTGAAGATACTGCTAACAGATCCGAAACAGAAAATACCAGATATACAAAATGCCTTTACAGTTCAACACGGTAAAATTATTTGCAGGTTCAGGCTCAAAAGTGCTTGCGGGCAAAATAGCTGAAAAGTATGGACACAATTTAGGCGACGTTGTTCTTTCACGTTTTAGCGATGGCGAATTTCAGCCGCATTTTAACGAGTCGGTACGTGGTTGCGATGTGTTTTTGATACAATCAACCAACCCGCCGGCCGATCAGTTGCTGGAGTTACTGATGATGACCGATGCCGCACGCCGCGCATCAGCACATTATGTAACCGCCGTTATCCCTTACTTCGGTTTGGCCAGGCAGGACAGAAAGGATAAACCTCGTGTAGCCATTGGTTCTAAACTGGTTGCCAACCTGCTGGTTGCAGCAGGCGTTAACCGGGTGATGACCATGGACCTGCACGCCGCGCAGATCCAGGGCTTTTTTGATATCCCGGTAGATCACCTGGATGCCTCGGTAATATTTGTACCGTACATTAAAAGCCTGAAGCTGCCAAACCTGACCATCGCGTCGCCTGATATGGGTGGCTCGTACAGGGCGCGTACCTTTGCCAAATTCTTCAATGCCGAAGTGGTAATTTGCGATAAACGCCGTAAACGCGCCAATGAAATTGAATCGATGACGGTGATAGGTGACGTAACCGGGCAGGACATTGTACTGATAGACGATATTTGCGATACAGCCGGTACGTTGTCAAAAGCCGCCGCGCTGATCATGGAGAAGGGGGCTGCCAGCGTTCGCGCCGTTTGTACCCACGCGGTATTATCGGGCAAGGCTTACGAAACCATCCAAAACTCGGTACTGACCGAACTGATCGTAACCGACACCATCCCGCTGAAGGAACAGGAAGTGTGCGATAAAATAAAACAACTTTCAACAGCCAGCCTGTTTGCCAGCGCCATTATGAATGTTAATGAGCACGGGTCGATCAGCCAGTTGTTTAAGGTGGACTAAAACACCTCTCCTAAATCCTCTCCAAAGGAGAGGACTTGAAGAAAGGTAAAAAACGGAATAAAGATAATTTCCTTAAGCCCCTCTCCCTCGGAGAGGGGTTGGGGAGAGGTCACTAACATAAATAAATAACAAAAAATGAAATCAATTGCTATTAGCGGTTCTCCAAGAGAGAACGTAGGGAAAAGGGACGCTAAAGAGCTGCGCTACCAGGGTTTGATCCCGGCGGTTCTTTATGGTGGTGCTACACAGACCCACTTTTCAGTGTCTGCAGCTGATTTGAAGCCTGCGGTTTATACGCCGCACGTTCATTTCATCGATCTTGACATTGCCGGCACAAAATCGCAGGCTATCATTAAAGACATGCAGTTCCATCCGTTGACTGAGCAGATGCTGCACGTTGACTTTTTGTTACTGGACGAAGCAAAACCTGTAACTATCGAAATTCCTATCCGTTTAACCGGTACTTCGCCAGGTGTTAAAATGGGTGGTAAACTGGTACAGAAGCTGCGTAAACTGCGTGTTAAAGCTTTACCTAAAGACCACCTGGATACCATCGAAGTAAGCATCGAAGGCCTGGAAGTAGGTAAATCGGTACGTGTACGTGAGATCAGCGTTCCAAACCTGGTTATCACCAACACTCCGGAAGATACTATCCTTTCTATCACTACCTCGCGTGCATTACGCCAGGCTGAGCAGGAAGAGAAAAGCGGTAAGAAATAATTCTATTGGTGATTTCACCGATTTAATTAGAGATTACACAGATCTAAAAAGCGATGAGTTTAGGCTCATCGCTTTTTTTGTTGGATGTAACGTGATGTAACTGATAATTGTTAAGTTTGAAAATAACATCACCATTCATACAGAACACTTTTGTTATTACCCATAATAATACCACCAAATGAGTATTTACTCAATACACATAAGAAACTTTAAATCTATAAGGGATAGTGGCCCAATACGTATCAATCCGCTTAATATTTTGATCGGTTCCAATGGTGCCGGGAAAAGTAATTTTATAGGCTTTTTCAAGTTTTTAAATATGCTTTTCGAGCAGCAATTGCAAAATCATATTTCAAGGAAAGGCCGGGCAGATGGCTTTATGTATTTCGGGAGGCGGTCAAAATTCATTGGTGGAGAAATTATTTTTACCAATGAAGATAACAGAATAAGCAACCGCTATAGTTTTAAAATGGAGCCAGACCAATCAAACAGCTTATTTTTTAGCGAAGAATACAGCGATTACAATATGAAGACCAAAACTTCAAATGACGAGATCTCATGGAGTCTAAAGAAAATAAATTCTGGAGGCCCGTCTGAAAGTAGGTTACAGGATGATGGCTCTGTCCGTTCTCAATTTTTAAGAGATTTTTTTAAGTCATTCAAGGTCTTTCATTTTCATGATACAAGCGATTCTTCAAAATTAAAAGGCTTTTGTAATACAACGGATTATGAATATTTGATTGAAGATGGAAGTAATCTGCCTGCATTTTTATATAAAATGAAAGAGTTGGCTCCAAAGAATTTTAAGATCCTTGAATTTACGGTAAAGTCTATTGCACCATTTATAGATAGTTTGTATTTGCAGCCAGACCAGTTAAATCCAAATCAGATAGAATTAAGATGGAAAGAAAAAGGATATGATAACCTTTTTAATGCATATTCACTTTCGGATGGGACGTTAAGATTTATTTGTCTTTGCACATTATTACTACAGCCAGATCCACCTAATACGATTATAATAGATGAACCTGAATTAGGCCTGCATCCTGCTGCTATTATAAAATTAGGTGCGATGATACAAAGTGCATCGGTGCACTCTCAGATAATTGTTTCTACCCAGTCTATTAACTTGTTAGACAATTTTAAGCCTGAAGATATAATTGTTGTTGATAGAGAGAATGATCAAACGATTTTTAAACGTCTAAGTAAAAGCACCTTAGGTGAATGGCTTGATAATTACACATTGGGCGAATTATGGAAAAAAAATGTGTTAGGGGGTAGACCATGATAAGGGCTATCTATTTCATTGCTGAGGGAGCTACTGAAGTTGAGTTTATTGAGAATTGCTTACGTCGTTATTTTGCTGACAGAGGAATATATGATATACGGGGTTTTGATATGGGTGGGTCTAATAGTTACGATAGATATAAATATGATGTTATAACATTCTTAAATAAAGAACACGATATAATTGTGACAAGCCTGATCGACTATTATAGATTACCTAATAATTTTCCTGGCTATAGTGAATCTCATCGACTTAATGGGAATGAGCAAAAAGTAGCATTTATTGAGGAGCAAATAAGCGAAAACATTAACAATAGTAGGTTTGTACCGTACATTCAGTTACATGAGTTTGAGGCGTTGTTATTTACCGATATAAAAGGGTTTAGTGATATACCAGGCTGTGACAAAAAAATAGTAGCAGAATTAAAATCAATAATAGATCAATATCCAAACCCAGAATTAATAAATGATGGTGCCAATACAGCGCCGTCGAAAAGATTAAAAATTATAGAAGGGTATAAAAAACCACTATATGGAGCGTACATAGCATTAGATAATGGATTAGAATCCATCATAAATAAATGTCCACGATTCAAAGCGTGGTTGGACAAGCTTGAAGCAAAAGTAGCTTCTCAAGGATATTGAAATATTAATCCACTTATTGTTATTGAGGGCACATAAAAGCGATGAGTTCACCCTCATCGCTTTTTTTGTATAATTGCAAAAAATAAAAATTCCCCCTTTAGGGGGTTAGGGGGTATGAAATACTTAATAGTAGGTTTAGGAAACATCGGCCAGGAATATGCCGATACGCGCCACAACGCGGGCTTTATGGTGCTGGATCAGTTGGCTAAGGAGGAAAGCCTGCATTTTTACAATATGCGCCTGGCCTATTATACCGAGCTTAAGTATAAGGGCCGCATGCTGCACCTGATAAAACCTACCACCTACATGAACCTGAGCGGCAAGGCCGTTAATCATTGGATGAAAGAGCTGAAGATCCCTATCGAAAATGTGCTGGTGATAGTAGATGAGATAGCGCTGCCATTTGGCAAGCTACGCCTGAAGCCCAAGGGCAGCGCAGCCGGCCATAACGGATTGAAGAATATAGAACTGGCATTAGGCACCGATCAGTACGCCCGGCTGCGTTTTGGTGTTGGCGATAATTACCCCAAGGGCCGCCAGGTTGATTACGTTTTGAGCGGTTTTGACGACGACGAATTACCCGAGATCCCGGGTATGATCGATAAGTCTATAGAGATCATTAAAAGCTTCGCTACCATCGGCACCGAACTGACGATGACCAAATTCAACAATAAATAATTATCAGTTTTCCTGTAACGAATTGCCGTTAAGCGCGTCTTGTAGGTATAAATGAAGAAACTTTTACTTATCCTGCTGTGCAGCTTTGCGCTGCGGGTTAGCGCGCAGGTACCTGCCAAAACTATTGTAATAGCGGGAATGGTGGCCGATTCTGTTACTAATAAGCCCATAGGCTTTGCCACCATTGCCCTTATAGATGCCACCACCAAAAAGCCGGTAAAAAGCACCCTTACCAAAGACGACGGTACGTTTAAAATAAACGGCCTTGCCCCCAAACCCTATACCATTTCCTTTATCTGCGTTGGTTATCAAACCAAACAACAAGCAGTTACCGGTACTGATGATTTTATGGCTAATACACGCCTGGCGCCATCTAACAGTCAGCTGAAGGAAGTTGCCGTAACTGCCGTAAAACCGCTGATGAAGCAGGAGGTAGACCGCCTGAGCTATGATGTGCAGGCCGACCCAGAAAGTAAGGCCATTACCGCGCTGGATATGATGCGCAAAGTGCCGCTGCTATCGGTCGACGCGTCGGACGAGATCAAGTTACGCGGCAGCGGGAGTTATAAGATACTGCTGAATGGTAAGGAATCGGCTTTGATGGCCCGTAGCCCATCGGATATATTAAAGGCCATGCCGGCCAGCAACATTGTGAAAATAGAGGTGATCACATCGCCACCGGCTAAATACGAGGCAGAGGGTTTGGCGGGTATCATCAACATCATTACCGTAAAAAATGGGGCGCAGGGGTATAATGGCTCTGTTAACAGTAATTACAACACGGTGAATGGCTATCGCTTCAATTTAAATACAACAGTTAAGCAGGGGAAATTTGGCTTAAACTTTTTTACCGGCTACCAAAAACGCCCCGAAATGGCTGCGCCGTTTGATAATACTACCTCGTTCACGCAATCTAAAACATCGCTGTACCAATTTGGCGATAGGGTGAATGGTAATCATAACTATTATACCAACGCCGAATTAAGCTACGAGATAGATACGCTGAACCTGATAGCCGGTACGGTTAACTACTTTGATAACGCGGGTATTCAGGGGGCCGATCAGTACACACGGTTGTTTAATGCCGCTAATGCGCCGGCCGCGTTTTATAGTGACATCAGCAATGGGAATGGCGGCGGCAAGGGGATAGACGCGGGTATTAATTATCAACTGGGTTTTAAGCATAACAAAAACCAGTTGCTAACAGCATCGTACAAATACAGTAATGCCGATAATAACCAGTTTAATGATGTGCTGACCACACAACCCGGTCAGGCTAACTATCGCCAGTATAATAGTTCGGGCGCTAAGGAGTATACTACCCAGCTGGATTATATCCATCCGTTAAAAGTGCTCACCTTTGAAGCTGGGGGTAAAATGATACTGCGCAATAACTTCAGTAATTTTAATAAGGATACGCTGAGCAATACCGGCTACCATACCGATCCAAAGCAAACCAATAATTTCACCTACCATCAAAACGTATACGCGCTGTATAACTCGTACACCCTGAAGTTTACCCAATGGGTGGTTAAAGGGGGCCTGCGTTTCGAGCGTACCAATATCGATGCCAATTTTGCCACATCGGCAGGCGGGGTGTTTAGCCAGTATTATATCAATGTGGTGCCGTCTATTTCGGCGCAGCGTGTTATAAACAACGTGAGCAGCGTTAACTTTGGTTTTACACAGCGGATCCAGCGGCCTAATATCAACCAGCTTAATCCTTTTACCAACCAGGCCAACCCGCTTTATATCAGCGTTGGCAACCCTAACTTAAGGCCGGCGGTAAATAATAACTTCGAGTTGAGTTACGGCTCGTCGCGCAAAGGATCGGTAAACCTGAGCGCCAGCTACTCTTTTGCTAATAATACTATCGAGAATGTGAGCAGCGTGAGTGGCAACGTCACCACCCAAAGCTTTGCCAATGTGGGTAAAAAGAAGCAGTTGGGGTTGGATGCTAATATTAATTATCCTTTTACCAACAGGCTAAACGTAAATGTAAACGCCGAGGTGTTGCACATTTGGCTGGAGGGTGCCTACAATGGGCAGCTTTACAAAAACAAAGGTTACCAGGGCCATATGTTCACCTACGTGGGCTATCGGTTTGATAAGGGCTATCGTGCAGGCCTTAATCTTGATTTCGATAGCCGCTACGTATTGCTGCAAGGGATTGATAACTACTGGTTGGGCGGTGGTGCCAACGTATCTAAGGACCTGTTTAAAGGTAAGGGCAATATCGGTATCATGATCCGGAACCCGTTCAAGCGGTTTATCCAGCTTGATTATTTAACCCGCACCAACGATTTTACCACCATGGCCAACAACTATATGTTGTTCCGCATGGCAGGTATTAACTTTAATTACCGCTTTGGCAAGCTGAACAGTGAGATCAAGAAAAATCAGCGGGGTATTAATAATGATGATACCAGCGGTGGCGGCAGAAATTAGTAGATTTGCCGCATGAAAGTTTACGGAATTACCAATTGCGATACAGTAAAAAAGGCGCTGGTATGGCTAAAGGCCAACAATGTACCCTACGAGTTTCACGACTTTAAAAAGCTGGGCGTAACGCCCGAAAAACTGGCCGAATGGGATACGAAAGCTGGTTACGAAACCGTGATGAACAAAAAGGGGCTTACCTATAAAAACCTTTCGCCCGAAGAAAAAGCCGGTATTACCGACAGCGCATCGGCACTGAAGGTTTTGCAGGAAAAAACCAGCATGATCAAGCGCCCGGTTATCGAGGATAAGGGCTTCCTGTTTTTTGGATTTGATGGGGAGGTTTACAAAAAGCATTTCCTATAAAATCTATAGACTATTAAGTTGGTAACAATCGTTTTACGCTTTCACATAACAGCTTCATTTAGTATATACTTGTAGTACTATTAACTAAAAGCTATATTCAAATGAAACTCACCCTGGTTGCCGGTCTATCGCTGGCATTACTGGCAGGTGGCTATGTGGCCGATGCGCAAACTACGCCGCAAACACCTCCAACAAACGCACCCGCCCAAACCCGCGGCGGCGGACGCGGTAACTTAACCCCTCCGGCCGACCCTAACGCACCTGCTACCAATTACGATTACCACGAGTTGTGGAAGCCATTCTTCTACACCAAAAACGGTGGCGAGTATCGTGCAGCCGATGGCCAGCAAGGCCCTAAGTACTGGCAAAACCGCGCCGATTACCAGATTGCCGCCCGTATTGATACGGCAAAAAACGAGGTAACCGGTTCGGAAACCATCACTTATACCAATAACAGCCCGCAAAAACTGGATTTTGTTTGGATGTACCTGGATCAGAACCTGTTCAAGCTGGATTCGCGCGGTAACAAGCAGGTAATGCTGAACAACCAGGATGTGCAAGCCAGCCGTAACTGGGGCAAAGGCCAGGCATTTGATGCCGGCGATAAAGTAAAATCGGTTAAGATACTGGCTACAGCCAATGGTAAAACAACTACTACCGAAGCTAAAATATTAATAAACGATACCCGTATGCAGGTATTCGTTCCGCAGGGTATTGCCCCTAACGGCGGTAAGATCCAGTTTAAGATCGACTGGTCGTTTATCTCGCCTGATTACGGTTCAGACCGTATGGGTATCAGGTATTACCCGGCTGGTAAAGTATTCCAGATGGCGCAATGGTACCCGCGCATGTGTGTTTACGACGACCTGCAAGGCTGGAACACCCTGCCATACACCGGTGAAAGCGAATTTTACCTGGAATATGGCGATTTCGACCTGAAGATCACCGCTCCGTCATCTAACGTGGTAGTAGCATCCGGCGAATTATTGAACCCTACCGAAGTTTACACACCAGAGCAGGTAAAACGTTGGGCACAAGCAGCTACCAGCGATAAAACCGTATTCATTATCAAACCTGAAGAGGTTAAAAAAGCAGGCTCACGCCCAACAGGCAAACCTGAATTAACCTGGCACTTCCAGATCAAGAACGCTCGTGATGCTTCGTGGTCAACCGCGGGTGCATTTGTTATTGATGCTGCTAAAATGAACCTGCCAAGCGGCAAAAAATCAATGGCTATCTCGGCTTACTCGGTTTCAGTGGCTACCGGCAATGCCCGCGCTACCGAATATACTAAAGCTTCTATCGAATACAACTCTAAAAAATGGTTCGAATACCCTTATCCTGCTGCTACCTGCGCTGTTGGTGTAGCCGGTGGTATGGAGTATCCGGGCATTGTGTTTGTTGGTAACGGCGGCTGGGGGGTGATCGACCACGAGTTTGGCCACACCTGGTTCCCGATGATCGTTGGTTCTAACGAACGTCTTTACGGCTGGATGGACGAGGGTTTCAATACTTTCATCAATACCCTGTCAACTGCTTATTCGTTAAAAGGCGAGTTCTACCGTGGTTCTCAGGGCCCTACAGCTAACGCGTTCACCCGTGCCAGCCTTGAGCCTATCATGAGTAACCCAGACAACCTGAAGGAAGCTAACAACGGTACTTTATTATACAGCAAACCAAGCGCCGGTTTAGTGATGCTGCGCGAACAGATCCTAGGCCCGGAACGTTTTGACTTTGCCTTCCGTACTTACGTTCATCGCTGGGCATTTAAACACCCTGCACCAGACGATTTCTTCCGTACAATGGATGCAGCGGCGGGCGAAAGCCTGGCCTGGTTCTGGAGAGGCTGGTTTGTAAACAACTGGCAGCTTGACCAGGCTGTACGTGGCGTACGCTACAAAGGCGGCGATGCTAAAAATGGCGCTATCATCACCATTGATAACCTTGAAAAAATGGCGATGCCACTTGTTATCGAGATCAAGACCGTTAGCGGCAAAACCGAACGGGTTAACTACACTGCCGAAATTTGGGAGCGCAACGTTAGCTTCTCGTTCATCTACCCGTCTACCGAAGAGATCCAATCGGTTACTATAGATCCTGATCATAAATTACCGGATTCAAACTATAACAACAACGTTTGGACTAAGAAATAATTTACCCCCTAACCCCCTAAAGGGGGAACAGGAAGCAAATTCTATAAAAACGAATAAGGCCCCGGATAGGATATCCGGGGCCTTATTCGTTTTTAACGCTTTATCATTTGCATATCTGCACATTTTCTCATTTGCACATTCATTCCCCCTTTAGGGGGGTAGGGGGTACTATCCCCTCCCCATCAACTCATCATTTTTATTGCGTTCAGTCTGTAACTCGCGGGCCAGTTTCTTTTCCTTATCGTTTGCTTTGGCTTTGTAGGCTACAAACTCTTCGTTCAGTTCTTCGTATAGTTTGGTGCGATATTTAGCTTCGCGCACATTGCCGGCTGTGCGTAATATCACAATCATTAATGCCAGTCCCAATCCGGCCACTAAACCCCACATTAACAGGTTGTAGGCGGTTTTAGACATATAAATACCCAGCAGACTGATATCGTTTTGGCGCGAAGTGGTTTCGTTAATCGCCTGATCTTTACTTTTAACATCATTTTGCAGGCTGCTGATCGACTGGTTTTGTGCCGATAGTTTCGCCTGGGTATCTTTCAGCTGTTTTTTCGCGGCGGCAAGCGTGTCGTTAATGTTTTTCCACAAGGCCGCTATCATGGGTTGCTGATAACGATAGGTTTTGGTAAGCACATATTGATATTGGCCGTTCAGGCTTTTATCGGTACTTGCCGGGGTTGGTGCATACGGATTTGCGGGCGCGGCGGATGTTGGCGTAGTAGCTGTAGCCGGTGCAGTACCCGGCGGCTGGGCATTAACCGGTTTAGTTTGATATGGTTTGCCCGCATAAGGATGCCCCTGATTTTTTACAGCGCCGGGTTGAACGGTCTGTGGTTTTACAACCGGTTTTATGATTTTAGCTTTGGTACTGTCTTGCGCGTAAGTAAGCGTTGTGCTGCCTAAAATGCACATCGCAAAAAATAAGGATCGTACTAAAAATAGCTTCTTCATCATTTTTGTATTAAAGGTTAACAAAAGATGTTATCAACAGTTTGTGTGTGTGTGTGGCCTAATAGGGGCGAATATAAGGTTTCATAACAGATTTTTGGCAGGATAGTTATATTAGCGGCATGAATATCGGATTTATCGGACTGGGTGATATGGGCCGGCTGTATGCCAAAGCCTTTGCCAAAGCGGGGTATAAGGTATACGGATGCGACCTGCCTGCCAATCGTGAAAAGCTGGAACTGGAACTGATTCCGCTGGGGATCACCATAAAAGATAATGGCCGCGATGTATCCCGCATCAGCGACCTGATCATCTATTCGGTAGAGGCCGACAGCATGGAAAAAGTAGTGGCCGAATGCGCCATAGCTACCAAAGCCGGGGCTATTGTAGCCGGGCAAACATCGGTAAAACACCCAGAGATAGCTGTATTTGAAAAATACCTGCCGGATGACGCGCAGATCATCACCTTCCATGCTATGCACGGCCCGGGTTTTGAACCTAAAGGGCAAAAGCTGATCCTGATACCGCACCGCGCTGATAAGGAGGCCCATGGTCGCATGTTAGATCTATTTAACGCGGTTGGCTGCGATGTTGTTGAAATTACCGATTATCACGAACACGATAAAATTGTGGCCGATACCCAGGCCGTAACCCACGTAGGGTTTGAAAGTATGGGCACCGCCTGGAAAGCCGCCGGTTTTTTCCCCTGGGAAAATGCCAGCTATGTGGGTGGTATTGATAATGTAAAGATCTTAACTACACTGCGCATATTTGGCTACAAGGCCCACGTATACGCGGGTTTAGCCATTTTAAATCCTTACGCCCGCCAGCAGGTAAGGCAGTACGCCAAATCAGAATCAGAACTGTTTAAGCTGATGATAAAGGAGGAGGCAGACGAATTCAGGCAGCGATTGTATAAAGCCCGCGATTTCGTTTTTCATGAAAGCCGTAAGCCCATTATGTTGAATGATAGTGTAATGCGCGAGTTCTCGCTGGCGGATAAAGAACATCAGCGCAAACCCAATTCGCACCTGAGCATATTAAGCATGGTTGACGCCTGGTACCACCTTGGCGTTAACCCCTATGATAACCTGATCTGCCAGACCCCGCCCTTCCGCCTGCGTTTGGGTATTGCCGAGTATCTGTTTAAAGATGATGAACTGTTGGAAGAATCGATAGAAACCGCCCTGTACGATAAAACCATCCGTGGCGACGACCTGGAGTTTCACTCGGCCGTGAGGGAATGGTCGGCTATTATTGGTTACGGCGATATGGAAGGCTACAAAAAACACTTTAACGAAGTGCAGGCCTTTTTTGCCGACAGACTGGAAGAAGGCAAAACCCAAAGCGCCGAGCTGATCAGGCGATTAATGGCGTAATCGAGCACCTCATCATTGCGGTACGAAGTAATCTCTACGCATTAAGGTCGGTAGTGCAAGCTGACTTGCAAAGCTTAGAGATTACTTCGTGCCTCAATGACGGGTCTTATACCCTGCTCCACTGCTTTCATCCTACCCATTCCTCCATTCACCGACATTTCGCCGCTGTTTACCTAATTGTGCTGGGCAAAAGCTGGTTTTTGATGCAAATTTGAATCAACAAACAAACAGAAAACAATCAGCTAATTATACAAACAACAAAAAACCAACACACACCATGAGCACATTATTAAGCATCCCGGTTCTTTACTTAATAGCAACCATCCTGCTAAAAATTTATGCCGCCATCCATGTGTTGCACTTTGTATAACAGGCTTCTATCATATCATATATAGCAAAAAGCAAGGCCCCGTAAGGCCTTGCTTTTTTATTGGGGGCTATTAAGAAGCCTCTACGTCTATCCCTATCCTTTGCAGCAGCAGCGAGGCGTTAAAGGTTTTGCACTCGCCATGTTTGATCTTATAATCAAACAGCATTTCGCCATCCACCACCTGTATATCGAAGTAGTAATTGCGTACATAATCCGGGTATTCATCTTCCAGCCGGGCAATTTGCAGATCGTGCGTGGCTACCTGTCCGACACCGTTTTTCAGGATAAGTTGTTTGATGACTGCTTTAGATCCCAGGTACTTATCAACCGAGTTAGTGCCCCGCAGCATTTCATCTATCAGGAAGTAAACTTTCTCTTCCTGCTCAACCGCGGCCAGCAGCATTTGCAGGCGGTCAAGTTCGGCCTTAAAGGTTGAGGTGCTTTCGTTCAGCGAATCTTTGATGCGCATATAGGTAACAATGCGGATAACCGATAATTCCATACTATCGGCACAAACCGGCGCGCCGCAAAGGCCCAGCACCGCGTTGATGCCCACCGTGCGCAAAAAGGTGCTTTTGCCGGCCATATTGCTGCCGGTGATGATATCTATTTTAAAGGCATCTTCCAGTTCAAAATCGTTAGCAACGCGGATCGCGTTATTAATAAGCGGATGGGCCAGCGTTTTAGCTTTAATAGTATAGCCATTGCCATCGGCAATTGCCGGGAAAGTCCATTCTGGATAGTTATGATGTAATCCGGACAGGCTTAACAAAGCCTCCATCTCACCTATAATTTGAAAAGCTTCGCCGATGCCATCCTTGTTCTCGCGCTTCCAGTCTTCAATAGCGATGATCTGCTTCAGTGCCCAAAGAAAAAATACGTTCAGGATAAAACCGACGATCATAATGAGGCTATAACTCAACTTATTGATCAGCCTTGAAAGCTGCGCTATTTTTTTTGATGTGCCGCCCGCTAACAACTGCTTAGCCAGCGCCTTGCAACCTGCCGATTGCCATTGTTCGGCTTCTACACGTTTAAATACATTGGCGTAGTGGTTCAGTACCTCGCCAATCTTATCGGCTACAAAGCCCGATTTGGCCATATAGCTGCCTTTTGATACCAGTATCCCCATATTGAAAATTGCTACCAGGATAGCTAACAGGTTTACGATAGGGAAAAATTGCCCGCCAATGATAGCTGCCAATAACAGGTATGGCGCTATTTTAATATATGGCCGTAACCAGCTTTCGCCCGGCAGATGCAGGGGGAGTTTGAGATAATGAAACAAGGCATCTAACTGCCCGGCATTGGCACTGTTTGCAAACAAGAGGCGTGCCTGCAGGTCAAGTTTCCATGTTGGTTTTGCTGCCAGTTCCTTTACCGCTTCCTGTCGGTTTAGGATGGTTTGCTTTTGCGATGGCGACGACAGCCAATTGGCCAATATTTCCCTGCCGGGATAGGTGGCTGCGCGGTTGGCTAGTTGATATAGCGATGCCCTGCCGAAGATATCCAGGTCGGACGTATAAGGGTGTTTATCGTCGGTAAAGCGACTGCCGTCATCATAGATATTGCCGCGGGTGGTCATACTGGCTATCTCGTTCTCGTTAACCTTTTTCAGGTTGATGAAATATTGACGCTGCTCTTCAAAGAAACTTTGCCGCGATACCAGCCATGCAAAGGCAAATAACAGGATGATGAACAGCGCTACCAGCAAACCAAAGCCCACCGCTTTTACCGAAAGCCAAATGGCCGCCGCCAGCAATGCGAAGATCCCCAGCCGCATAAACGAGTAGGTGTTGATGAGTTTACTGTATTTATCTATCTGCTGTTGCGCCTCTTCAACGCGTAGTTGGTAGCCCGTTATTACTTTATCGTTCATTACACGGTAAAGCTATTATTTCTTTTGGATAGTACTATTATCTTTTGGACTTCCCTGTCTTGCCGACTTTCCGACTATTAATTGTTATTTTGTATCATGAAGATCACCTTACTCAGCATTGGTAAAACCGAGGACGCTTATATTAAAGAGGGTATTGATAAATACCTGAAGCGACTGAAGCATTATACCAAACTGGAACTGGTTGATCTGCCCGAACTGAAAAACACCAAAGCTTTAACCCAGGATCAACAAAAAAGCAAGGAAGCCGAACTGCTGTTGAAGAAGATAACCAACACCGACCACGTGATCCTGCTTGATGAAAAGGGCATGGAATTGTCATCAAGTCAGTTTGCAGCCTATATCGATAAGAAAAACATTTCCTCCACGGCCAGTATAGTTTTTGTGATCGGTGGTCCATATGGGTTCGACACTTCGGTTTACCAGCGCGCCAACGATAAACTATCCCTCTCGCGAATGACCTTCAGCCATCAAATGGTGCGCCTGTTTTTTGTGGAGCAGTTGTACAGGGCGCATACTATTATTAAAGGAGAGCCTTATCATCATGAATAGTCATTGGTCAAAATGTCTGCGGCATTTATTGCAGAAACACACTAATGACAAATGTAGCGTAATGACCAAGATATCTTCACCATAACATCATCATAAAACCCTAATTTTGCCATATGTCTCACGATCATTCACATGGCCATGGCCACCATCATCACGATCATGCCCCCAAGCTTGATCACCTGAACGCGGCTTTTATTTGGGGTATCGTTCTAAATTCGGCCTTTGTTATTATCGAAGCGGTGATGGGTTTTGTAAGCCATTCGCTTTCCCTGCTTACCGATGCGGGCCATAACCTGAGCGATGTGGCCAGTCTTGCCCTGGCTTTGCTGGCCTTTAAACTGGCCAAGGTAAAATCTAATAAGAATTATACTTACGGTTATAAGCGCTCTACCATTATCGTGTCGTTTTTCAACGCGCTGATATTATTTGTGGCGGTAGGCTTTATCGCTTACGAGGCCGTGATGCGCTTCATCCATCCCGAGGTGATTGCCGGTGGCACCATTGCCTGGGTAGCCTTTGTGGGTATTGGTATTAATGGTTTTACCGCCTGGCTGTTTGTAAAAGATAAGGATACCGACCTGAACGTAAAAGGCGCCTACCTGCACATGGCGGTTGACGCTATTGTATCATTGGGGGTGGTGATATCGGGCCTGATCATTTACTTTACCAAGTGGTACTGGATGGATAGCGCCGTGAGTTTGATCATTGTTGTGGTCATCATCGGCGGCACATGGAGCCTTTTGAAACACAGCCTGCGCCTGGAAATGGATGGTGTGCCTGCCGAAATTGAACTGTCAAAAATAAAGGCCGAATTACTGAAGGCCCCCGGCGTAGTAGATGTACACCACATGCATGTTTGGGCGCTCAGTACCACCGAAACGGCTTTAACAGCACACATTGTAGTTAAACAGGATGAGTTAAGCACTTTTGATAAAATTAAGCACGATCTGCGCCACCGCCTGCTGCATATGGAAATTACGCATTGCACCTTTGAACCGGAGCTTGTTACAGAGAAGTGTGAGCAGGTGGAGTGCGCTTAACCTAACCACTACGTCATTGCGAGGTACGAAGCAATCTCTACGTATGAAGAGCACCTTGCAAAGTAGACCTTAGTGTGCAGAGATTGCTTCGTACCTCGCAATGACGCGGCGGTAATAAAAGCGAAAGGCGCTTCGGTTTTCCCGAAGCGCCTTTTATCATTTGCATATCTGCAGATTTTCACATCTGCACATCTGTTACTTAGCCGGCTTTTTGGCCGCAGCCTTCTTTTTAGCCGTAGTTTTTTCTTCTACATTATCTTCAACCGCGGTTGTTTCTTCAACAACAACCGGAGCAGCCTCTTCAGTAGCAGATGCTTCAGCCGGGTCAGCTTCGTTAAATAGTGGCATATCTTTTAAAATGCCAAACCAGCTAACGATCTTCTTCATATCTGAAGCGTAAACTTTCTCTTCGTCGTGGCCTGGTGCTACTTCGCGGAAAAAGGTACGCAGTTTATTGCCATCGGCTTTGGCATCCGGCGCAGCGCCAGCGGTTTTCATGCGTTCAAAAACATCTTTCAGGCGGATATCTTCGTCGTCGCCAAAAATGGTGATCTCATCAAGCGCTGCCAGTTTAGCGGTAGATATATTGGCTACCATTTTGGTGCGCTTCTCGTCAAGGCTTTCCAAAACAAAACCGGTTTTGTTTTGCGTAAGCGCCTTCCATAAACCCGGTTTGCCCGATACCGCTACTATTCCTTGTAAATTCATGTTTTAAGTTTATTAAGTTGAATAGATGAGCGGTTGATTAAGTTAAGAACCACTCACTAATCAACTGCTCACTAATCACTATCCTTCAATTACTTCGATACCTAAAATTTTATCGCCCTGGCGGATATCGTCAACCAGATCAACATTTTCGATCACTTTACCAAAGCAGGTGTGGTTACGGTCTAAGTGAGCGGTGTTGTTACGGCTGTGGCAAATAAAAAACTGCGAACCACCGGTATTACGGCCGGCATGCGCCATAGAAAGCACACCGCGATCGTGATATTGGTTACCGCCGGTCAGCTCACAATCAATGTGGTAACCCGGGCCACCCGAACCTGCGCGGTAAGCGGTAGCTGCATCTTTAGAGAATGGGCAACCGCCTTGTATCACAAAATCAGGGATAACACGGTGAAAGGTAACACCATCGTAAAAACCTTCTTTAGCTAATTTTTTAAAGTTGGCTACGGTGTTCGGCGCGTCCTGATCGTAAAACTCTACGGTCATATCGCCTTTGGCGGTTTTAATTATTGCTTTACTCATTTTATCAATTTTAAAGGACAGCAAAGGTAGTAAAAGAATGGCGAATGAGGAAAGGTGAAATACATACCCATACTGATACGTCATCCTGGAGCGATAGCGAAGGAGCCCCGATAAGCAGAGTGGTTATGCATAGTTTGGGATTCTTCGCTATCGCTCAGAATGACGGGGTGCTAAAAGCAGAAGGCGAGGAGCTTTCGCCCTCGCCTTCTGCTTAATATCTTCCGGACTTTCCGTCTTTCCGACTTCCGGATTTACTTCAAAACTCCCATAATCTCGCTGATGGCTTTATCCAACTGCGGGTCGTTATTGTTCAGGCGGTCGGTAAAGCCGGTTTTGATATTGATATCCGGGGTTACACCGTTCTTTTCGATATCCTGTCCATCCAGCGTGAAACAACCCCAGGCCGGTACGCGGTAGCTGGAGCCATCAACCAAACCTTTGGCGCTGGTAAAGATGATCCAGCGGTAGGTTTCGGTGCCGATGATCTTGCCCAGTTTTAAAGCTTTAAAGCCGGTAGCGGTCATCTCTCCGTCGCTCAGGGTTTGCTCGTTCACCAGCAGGATGATCGGTTTTGCCGAAGGCCCAAAATTTGGCTGCTGCGTTTTAGCACCGCCGCGGTATTGCCATTGCAGGTATGGGCGCTGCGACAGGAATTGCAGCACACCATCGTGCACGTTACCGCCGGTGTTGTAACGCAGGTCTAATATCAATGCGTCTTTGCTGTAAGCGTAATCCACCATGTCGGTCATAAACTTATCCAGCGATGGGCCGGTCATATCCTTCATGTACACATAGGCGATGCGGTTCTTGCTTTTCTGCTCTACCTCTTTTTTGTTCTGGTCTATCCAGTCGTCATACAGATCGTTCCTGAACTGGCCCGATGCTTCAGGGTGCACTTTTACGTTCACAGTCTTGCCGCCACGATCAAAGCTTAATTCCAGTTCGGCATCCAATGATGGTTTGGTGAAGTAGAAGTTACGGTCGGTCTTTTCGTCAACCTTAACGCCGTTCACCGCTTTCAGGCGGTCACCGGCTTGTATGTCTACACCTTTCCTGTCGGCATTGCTCATCTTTAATATCGATGCCACTTTGTAAGGGTCTTCGTTATCGAACACAACGCCGGTCTCCATAGTGCGGTAACGCAGATAAGGGCGTTCCTCGGTACCACCCGAGTTGAAGCCCTGGTGCGATGAGTTCAGCTCGCCCAGCATGTCGTTCAGCAGCAGGCGCAGGTCGGCGCGGTTGTTCAGGTATGGTACGTAGGCTTTGTAATCATCGTGGATCTTGGCCCAGTTAGCGCCGTGGAAATTGCCGTCGTAATAATTCTCATCCAAACCGGCCCAGCTTTCGTCAAACATCTGTGCGAACTCACCGGCCAGGTTGCGGTCGAAATGATAGTTCATATCTATTTTATCAACCTTATTCATGTCGATGTTTAGCTTATAAACCGCGCCATTGGCCAGCATATAGTATTTATCGGCAGTTTTCACCAGATCGAAGCCGCCAAAATCAGCACCCATTACCTTCTCGGTCTTGTTATTCTCGAAAGGCTCGATGGTGGTACGATAGATAGCGCTGCGACCTTCGGCATGGTTTGATGCGTAGTACACAAAAGTTTTCTCGCCCTTCTGTATCACATCAACCGAGCGCTGCTGGCCAAACGCTGGACTAATGCGCTCCAAACGCTTCATAATATCTTCGGTATCGATGGTAATATCGGCAGGTGGTTTTGGTGTTGGTTGCACCGATGGCTTTTTATCATCCAGCTTCAGGTCGGCCAGTTTTTTCTGTACCGGGGTGCTGTCCTTCTTTACTTCAGTAAACAGGTCGTTAAATTTATTCAAACGATAATAGTCATCATACTTTTGCAGCGAAATGCGGTAAATATGCGCATCGCGCGATCCGTATGGATATTGCGGCTGTGTTAACGATGAGGCAAAGAAGATATACTTACCATCCGGCGACCATACCGGCTCGTTCTCGGTAACGCCGCTGTTGGTAAGGTTAGTGATCTTGCCGTTGCTGATCTTATACACAAAAATATCCTGCTCAAAATTGCGGATGGCTGTATATATTACATACTCGCCATTAGGCGAGAAGCCCGGCTGCGAGTTTTGGAAGCCCCAAAGTTCGTCCTTCACAATGGTTTTGCTTTCCAGCGTTTTCAGGTCGACCAACCGCACCTCGTTACGGCCGCTCAGGTAAACGGCTTGCGTATGGTTTTTATTGGTGGTCATCAGGCGGTCGCTGCCTTTATCGGTTGTCAGCTGCTTTTCGGTACCGGTGCCATCGGCTGCAATGGTAAACAGGTTAGGGTAGCCACCAACCGTGCGGCAGTAAATTAAACTGCGGTTATCGGGTAACCACTTCACCTCGGTAACACGTTCGCTGTTGCCGCGCTGTACCTGGCGGATAAATTTGCCATCGGCATCGCTTACAAACAGTTCGCCGCGCGATACAAAGGCCATCTTTTTACCATCAACAGAGAGATCCATCGCTTCAATGCGACCGGTAACCTCAAATTCCTGCTCCTTAGGCAATACATTATTGCGGAAAATGGTGAAGTTTAGTTTCTGTGTTTGTTTGCTGGCCACATCGTAAACAAATAGCTGGTAGCCTTTTTCAAAAACCACCTTTTCGCCGTTGGCGCTAACGTTAGGGCGCTTGATAGAGGTTGGGAAACTGGTCAATGCTGTTTTTTTTCCGTTAGTGAAGGTATACAGGTTATACTCGCCGTTTGCTTCGTCTGATACAAAATAGATATTGCCTTTTTGGTCAACAGTTGTCCAAAAATCTTTACCTATCCAATCGGTATATTGCTTGTAGGCTTTGGTTTTAGGGTTATACGATGCGATATCCGGGTTGTACGAACCTTTGTAATGCTTACGCTGCGGGAAACGGTAGCTTTCCCAGGTATCGCTGAAGAAGAGCTCGCCGGTCTTGGGATGCTCGACCACACCATGTATGGTATTGAAATAGTTACCGAACAAACGTACCGGCGTGCCGCCATCGCGGCCTACTTTATATTCAGAAAAACCGTTGTACCGGCCCGAAGTGAAATATATGGTCTTTGAATCCCAGCTCCACGAGTCTACCTCGTCGCTGGCATCGTGCCAGGTTAGCTGTTTGATATCGCCGCCAGCCAAAGGCATAACGTATACATCGTTATTGCCGTACTGGTTAGAGCTGAAGGCCAGCCATTGCCCATCGGGCGATACGTGCGGGTTACTTTCTTCGCCTTGCATGCCGGTAATGCGGGTAGCTACTGTGGTGCCGATGTCGGCTTTCCAAAGGTCGCCTTCGTAACTGAAGATAACGGTTTTGCCATCGGGGGTTAAGGTTGGGTTTGATGTAAAGTATACATCTTTACTTTGCGCATGTACAAATGCCGGGAGCAGCAAAGCGCACAGGTACGGGTATAATTTTCGCATAGAAAATGAGTTAATAAAGTTTTTTCTTTTTGATATAAGTGAGACAATCCCGCAGCCCGATTATTACACTGGATGCTGAATATTTTAAACGCACAAGGCCGTCCGTTGGTTAACGGACGGCCTTGTGGTTATTATGATATAATCGCGACTGTCCCGCCGCAATTTACTTAATTGCTTTCAATACAATATATGGCGAAAACACCTTTGTTTCAACAGGTACCGCTTTTGTGAATACTTTTCCGGCCAGCCATATGGTTTTTACCAGCCCTTTCACTACAGCATTCTGCTCGGCACGGTTCTCCAGCCATACTGAGAACTTACCGTGATAGAATGATTCTACCTCTTTCAGGCCTAACTCTTTACAGATGGCAGAAAGGCGCGGCAGATCCATACTTTCAATAAAGTGCTTATCGTAATTGCTGCGATCGAAATTGCGCTGCACCCAACCGTTAACGCCTTTAAAGTTTGGTAGGGTGATGAACAGCACCCCGCCGGGTTTTAAAAATTGCAGGTGGCGGCTGATGATATCCTTCGTATCGCTAAAATGTTCTATCAAACCGAATGAGCAAACCATATCGTAAGGCTGCTCTACTTTGTAATTAAACAGGTCCGATTCGATAATGTGGATATCGCCGGGTTTCAATCCATTGCGCTCCAGCAAGCGGTTAATAATATCCTCGTCGATATAATAATCGAACAGCGTAGTGTCCAGCTTTTGGTATTTCTTAAGATAGGTGGAATAATAACCGGGGAAGCCGCCCAGTTCAATAGCGTTCTTTACGCCTTTTTCGGCTATCAGCTTGCCCATTATCTCCCCGAAATAGTAATCGGGCTTAATAGGGAATATCAGGTCTTTTTTCGATTCCCAAAAAGCCTTCCAAAAATTACGGTCTGTTAAGTTTTGCATCAATTCAATTTACTTATCACCCTATCTACTCACCCCCGACATCGTTTCACTCCCCTGCCCTCTCTTCGCTGCGCGGAAAGAGGGCAGGAGCAGTATCCGAAATCTTATTCCCTCTTTTCGCGCAGCGAAGAGAGGGTGGTCCAGCGCAGCGTAGATCGGGTGAGTCTACGGCCGCAATGCTTCTTAAAGCCCCTCTCCTTCCCGGGAGGGGTTGGGGAGGGGTCTCGCCGGGTTCCCCACCATCACACAGTTAGATGGTATGTCCTTCACCACCACGCTCCCGGCGCCTATCACCACGTTATCGCCAATAGTAATATCGCCGATGATACACACATTAGCCCCAATATCTACATTGTTACCAATGCGCGGCGCGGCGCTCATGCTGCCGTCAGCCAGTTTTTTGTGGCCAATGGTTACCGAATTACGCAGCACGCAATTATCGCCAATTACGGTTTTAAAGTTCACCACCAGCGCCTGGCCGTGATACAATATCAGCCCTTTGCCTATGGTTAGTTTGCGCGGTAACTCAATACACAGGCACCATTCTACAAAAAAACGGTACCAGATGAGGTAAGGGATAAAGATGATCTTTAACACCGTATACTGGTTTACATACTGCACCAGGCGAAACATCAGCATCACCAGTTTGCCTTTGGGGTTACCCCGGTTAGCGCGCCAGTCCTGGAACAAGTAAGTAAAAAAGCCCATTTATTCGTGGTGGTTGTGTTTTTTAACTATTATAAATACCAAACATCAAAAGTAAAATTTTCATTTTTATAATTATTATAATTGTCGCCAATATAGCACACCTGTCTGCATGAAAGTTACGCTTATTAATACATCCGATGCCGGAGGTGGTGCTCCTGCCGCTTGTATGCGCCTTTTAAAAGCCCTGCGGCAAAATAAGGTAGATGCTAATTTGCTGGTACAGGATAAAAAAACCGGCGATGAGCGCGTAACTTCAACCATCCGGGGCCTATGGAGCAAATTGCAGGCAAAATATAATTTTTATGCCGAGCGCGTCCCGTTTATCATATTTAATGCCGATAGCAAAGCGGTGCGCTTTGCGTTCTCTACCGCCAATACCGGCACCGATATATCGGATCACCAATTGGTGACCGCTGCCGATCTGCTGCACCTGCATTGGACCAGCCAGGGCTTTCAATCCATCAATAACCTGATAGCGTTAAGCCGCATGGGTAAACCTGTAGTATGGACCCTGCACGATATGTGGACTTTTACCGGAGGCTGCCATTATGCCGGCGATTGCGATCATTACCTGCACCAGTGCGGCCATTGCTGGATGTTGAGAGATCCCGAGGCCAAGGACATATCCAACAAAGGCTGGCAACGCAAGATGCACCTGTTTTCCGATCCGGACAGCGTTGTTTTTGTAACCTGCAGCCACTGGCTGGCCGATGTGGCACGCACCAGTTCGCTGCTGCAAGGTTACCGGATAGAGACCATTCCTAATCCTATCGATACCGAAATGTTTTTGCCGATGGATAACGACGCATTGCGTGTGAAGTGGAATGTCGGTACTGATAAAAAGATCATCCTTTTCGGTGCCGCCAATATCCTGGACCGCCGCAAGGGTATGGCCTACCTGGTGGAAGCGCTTAACGATCTGCGTAAAACCCACAGCGATGAAGTAGATATCGTGGTATTTGGTAAAAATAAAAGTTTCGATTTGGCAATGCTGCCTTTTAAGGTTCACGATATCGGCATCCTTACCTCACAACAGGATATTGCTGAACTGTACAGTCTCGCCGATGTTTTCGTGACCCCGGCTATCGAGGATAACCTGCCCAATACGGTGATGGAGGCACTATCCTGCGGAACGCCAGTGGTTGCCTTTAATACCGGCGGCATCCCCGATATGGTAGACCACATGCAAAACGGCTATCTTGCCGAATATAAATCGGGCGCTGATTTTGCGGCGGGCATCCGCTTTGTGCTGGATAATCCCCTGGCTTCGGTATTAGCCACTAACGCCCGTAATAAAGTGCTGGTAAACTTCAGCAATGAGATAGTTGCCGAAAAATATACCGAACTTTACCGCTCGTTACTCGAATATTAATGGCGGTTCCAAATCCTGTTTTATCGGTTATTACTATTGTTTACAACAACGTGCACGATATCGAACGCACGATGCTTTCGGTTGTTAACCAAAGCTATCCGCATATGGAATATATTGTGGTGGATGGTTTATCGCACGATGGCACGCTGGATGTGATAACCAAATACCGTGATCAAATAAGCAAACTCATCAGCGAAAAGGACGAGGGTATTTACGATGCCATGAACAAGGGCCTTGCTGCCGCCACCGGCGATTACGTAATATTTATGAACAGCGGCGACGAGTTTTACGATAACACCACCGTTGTCAACGTTTTTGCTACCGCGCCCAATGCCGATATTTATTATGGCGAGACCGAAATGATAAACGACGAGCTGCAAAGCCTTGGGCAGCGCCGGCATAAAGCGCCCGATAATTTTACCTGGCGAAGCTTTAATTATGGTATGAGCGTGAGCCACCAGGCCATTTATATCCGCCGCTCGCTGGCCGATCCATACGATCGCCGTTACCAGTTAAGTTCCGATATCGACTGGATCATCCGCGCAGCTAAGAAAGCAAGGAAGATTGTCAAGGTTGATGGTTATGTAGCCAAATACCTGGTTGGAGGGATGTCGAAAGCCCGGCACCGCCAAAGCTTGCAGGAGCGTTTTGATATTATGAAGCGGCATTATGGGTTGATACCTACGCTGTTTAATCACGTAGTGATTGCCTTTAACCTGGCCTGGCATAGATTATGGCATAAAACAACTAACGATTGATTTCGTAACTGCCAGTGTACAATCAAAAAGGCGAAATGTTAAACACTTCGCCTTTCAAAAACCTTTCAGCTTTCGCCTTTATCCTTTTACCTTATTTGATCATTTCCACAAAATCATCAAACAGGTAGCGCGAATCGTGAGGGCCCGGAGATGATTCAGGGTGATATTGCACCGAGAAGGCTTTTTTATCTTTCACACGGATACCTTCTATCGATTGGTCATTAAGGTTAATATGGGTGATCTCTACCTTGTCTGATGCGCGAACAGCTTCAGGCACCACACCAAAACCATGGTTTTGCGATGTTACCTCGCAATGATTTTTAATAATGTTTTTTACCGGGTGGTTTAAACCGCGGTGGCCATTAAACATTTTTTGAGTTGGGATATCGTTAGCCAAAGCCAGTAATTGGTGGCCAAGGCAAATACCAAACATTGGCTTATCGGCTTTTAAGATCTCCTTCACGGTTTCAATAGCATAAGGCATAGCGGCAGGATCGCCGGGGCCGTTGCTGATAAAGTATCCGTTAGGGGCAAGGTCGGCCTCCATTTCGGCATAAGTAGTTTTAGCAGGATATACTTTGGCGTATACGCCGCGGTCGCTAAAGTTACGCAGGATGTTTTTCTTTACACCAAGGTCAAGCACGGCCACACGCAGGGGAGCGCTTTCATCGCCAAAAGTATAAGTTTCGGTAGTTGACACTTGCGATGATAGTTCAAGCCCGTCCATTGAAGGTACTTCGGCAAGTTTAGTCTTAAGCTCATCTATATCCAGTATCTCAGACGAGATGATGGCGTTCATGGCACCTTTATCGCGGATGTGGCGTACCAGTTCGCGCGTATCGATATCAGATATCGATACGATGTTTTGCTGCTGGAAGTAATCCTGGATAGAACCATCGGCCTGTTTACGGCTGTAGGCGATATTATAGTTTTTACAAACCAGGCCGGCTATCTGTATTTTTTCAGACTCCACCTCGTCGTGGTTAACACCGTAGTTGCCAATGTGCGAGTTGGTGGCAACCATGATCTGGCCAAAGTACGATGGATCGGTAAATACCTCCTGGTAACCGGTCATGCCCGTATTAAAACAAATTTCGCCGGTGGTGGTACCAATTTTGCCTGCGGCCTTTCCGTGAAAAACGGTGCCGTCGTCAAGTAATAATACAGCCGGAAGTTTGGTGTAATTCGTCATTTTGCTAAAAAATTTAAAAATGGATATTGGGCCGGTTTGGCTGGAGTGCTTTCCGTAAAATGGGCAGGTGAAGTATGACTTGTTAATTCGTATTTCACGGCCGCAAAAGTACGGTTTTTGTTTTTGATGTGCAAGTGTGCAGATGTGCGAATGTGCAAATAATT
Organism: Mucilaginibacter mali; assembly: GCF_013283875.1. NCBI lineage: Bacteria > Pseudomonadati > Bacteroidota > Sphingobacteriia > Sphingobacteriales > Sphingobacteriaceae > Mucilaginibacter > Mucilaginibacter mali. Next base: position 4,260,186 of record NZ_CP054139.1, on the reverse strand, counting down.
AAATATGACGATACCTAAACAATTATTTGCATATCTGCATATTCGCACATCTGCACATAAAATTGCACCTTTGCAGCAACAAACCCTACCGCTATGTCAGTACACAAGGAAGTTAAGCGCATTACCACCCACGTTTTACAGGAAATGAAGAACCGTGGCGAGAAGATAGCTATGCTAACCGCCTACGATTATTCGATGGCCACGGTGGTGGATGACGCGGGTATCGACGTGATACTGGTAGGCGACTCAGCATCAAACGTGATGGCCGGGCACGAGACCACGCTGCCCATAACGCTTGATCAGATGATCTATCACGCGTCATCGGTTGTACGCGCGGCCAAACGTTCGCTGGTTATTGTCGATCTGCCTTTTGGCTCGTACCAGGGTAACTCAAAAGAGGCGTTGAACTCGGCTATCCGTATTATGAAAGAGGCCGGCGCGCATGGCGTAAAGCTGGAAGGCGGCCTGGAAATAGCCGAATCGGTAAGCAGGATATTAGCAGCCGGCATCCCTGTTATGGGGCATTTGGGCCTGACACCGCAATCGATATATAAATTTGGCACCTATACCGTACGCGCCAAGCAGGAGGCCGAAGCACAAAAGCTTCGTGAGGACGCGCTGAAACTCCAGGAGTTGGGTTGCTTTGCTACTGTGCTGGAAAAGATACCCGCCGCGCTGGCCAAAGAAGTAACCGACAGCCTGCAGATCCCTACCATTGGCATTGGCGCCGGCAAGCATTGCAGCGGGCAGGTACTGGTAATACATGATATGCTGGGTATTAACAAAGGTTTTACACCACGCTTTTTACGCCAGTACGCCAATTTGTACGATGTGATGAACGAGGCGATAAAAGGCTACGTAAGCGATGTAAAGGCTACGGATTTCCCGAGTGATAAGGAGCAGTATTAAGATCAGTTCATGGTTCATGGTTGATAGTTCATGGCCGTGCAAACATTCTTAGCCCAATGGCGTATTCTATGAACTATCAACCATGAACTATGAACAAAAGACTCCCTTTCATCCCATCGGGCCCTATTACCGATGATGATGTGCTTTACGAGGATAATCACCTGATTGTTGTAAACAAGCGCGCGGGCGATATTGTGCAGGTAGATGATACCGGCGACGAGCCGCTTGATGAAAAAGTTAAAAAGTATCTTGCCAAAAAATATAATAAACCCAACGGCGCGTTTTTAGGCGTAGTGCACCGGCTGGATCGCCCTGTAAGCGGCGTGATCCTGTTCGCTAAAACCAGCAAGGCGCTTGAGCGGATGAACGAACTCTTCAAAACCCGCCAGATGCGCAAAACCTATTACGCGGTGGTGCGTAACCGCCCCAATCCGCCTTTTGGAAATTTAGTGCACTGGTTGGTAAAAAACCCTAAAAAAAATGTAACCACCGCCCACGGGCACGAGGTAAAAGGCAGCCTGCGCAGCGAATTGCATTACCGCCTGGCCGGCGAACTGAACGGTTACTACCTGATAGAAGTAAACCCCATAACCGGTCGCCCGCACCAGATCCGTGTGCAGTTGGCCAGTTTAAACTGCCCTATTGTAGGCGATAATAAGTACGGTTATCCGCGTGGCAGTCTGCATAACAGCATTAGCCTGCACGCGCGAAGGTTACAGTTTATGCACCCCATTAAAAAAGAACCGGTTGAAGTTACCGCGCCATTGCCTAAGGATGGCTTCTGGGAAAAATTTGCGCATTTGATGCCGCCGGCAGGGGAGACGGAGATAAGGGAAGACTAATATTTATTGTGGAATTCCTTTCCTGTTTTTATTTTCAAGCCATTTTTGGATGCTGTCCATAAACATCCATACATCATCATTTTGTGGCTTTACATAGTCTCCTGCGTCAGGGGTTTCCCCCATCTTCTCAAATATCTCTATCAGCCAGTTAGATCCATGACCTGTTGCTCCAAGATATTTTAGCCAAGACTCTAATTCTCCATTTCTAACGACAAATATGCCATACTCCTCTAATTGATCAAAAAAATTAGAACAGGCTTCTTTACTTTCCCTATCAAGTACGTTTATTCCTCCTGCTACTTTCCATTTCGTTTTAGTCAATTCTAATGCATCATATATTGTCTTTCTTTGGTTCTGAAAGGCTTGGTGATTTAACTGTGGAATGAATGTATTCTCAAGTAATTTAGTAAATACTTGACCACCTTCTTTAACAACATCTATATCAACTATCCCAATAGCAGGAATCCCTAATTCTCGCAATGGCCTCACAATATCCCAAACTGTTTGTTTGTTCTGTGCGTTTATAAACAAACAATTGGTTATGCCTCTTCCGTTATTTTGAGATAGTAATCTTTCATTTATTTCTTGATAGAAAGCCCTATCTGAGTCTGCTTCAGTTACAATTACAGTTTCATAAAATAATCCATTTAAAACCCCGGTCGATCTAAGTAAAGGGTGCCGCATTAAATGTAAGATCTTGTCCTGGGGCAGTAATCTTGCGGTTGGTATTTCATTTTTATAAGTTAGCCGGACTATATTTAGCGGTGCTCCGGATTGTATGCACCCCATCAAAAATGACGAACTGTGTGTAGAAACAAAAAGTCGTTTTTTTGAATTCCGAAGAGACCTGCCAATTTCTTTTCCGAGTTTACTGGCAAGGCCTGGATGCAAAAAAGCCTCTGGTTCATCTATTAATGTAATTTTAGGATCGCCTGCTAATAATGTAGTAATAATTCCAGAAAAAGCCTTAACCCCATCGCTTGCAACATCTATTAAGGTACTTTGACTATGATAATCAACAGATTCTTTTTCCCATCCCTTTTCTTCACGTTCATTCTTAGGTGCTCTATCTGCAAGTCTAATGCGTAGTTTCCCAATATTTGTTGGGTCAATTACATAATATTTCCCAAAAGCATCGAATATAATTCTTCGAACTTCTTGCCTTAATTCATTGTTAACGAAGAGATGAGCTAAATGATTAGCAGGTGTAGCTTGTAAATCTCCTGCAGGTTGTTCTTTTAGTAAATTTAATCGATTTGTCCCATTTAACCTTAAGGTATATAATGATACAAATGGCGAATAATATCCGTATTTTGTGGTTGGATTTTGTGCTTCATCTATCAATCCTTGCTTATCAACACTTATCCGAGATGCTTGATTACTTTGTGCATTCACCTTTGCAAGTATGACGGTGCCTGCACTTATATGCTCATTTGTATTAGGGGCAGAAGTTATTTTATCAATTTCCTCTTCAATTTCTTTTTTTGATAATGGTGTATATACCAAGTCTTTAATAATAACGTCTGATACAGAGCCATGGCTACGCCTGGCAAAAAATTCAATCTCAATTAAAACTTTACTTTTACCAGAATTATTGGGGCCTACAAAAACGGTTATAGGAGTTACATCAATTTCTAAGTTAGACTGCCCTGTAGATGAACCAAATTTTAACGATATTTTATCTATCATAAAGTTTAAGTTTTACGGCAATTTACACCTTAATTTTTAATCTCAAGGCCGCATTATTAGCTCATGGATAGATAAGTGATTACCCTCACAACTATTTTATCTCCATAGATGGCCGCGTATCCCGTATAAATATCATGGCATCATAAGCCGCGGCCAGTTTGTGGGTAACGTAATGCGGCGTTTCGCCTGTGCTATAAGACGCCCCGTAAAATGATGACGGTATACTGGCATTTAAAAAAGTATTAATAACAGGATCTGCCGATGCCGTTTTAAAATCGAGTATAAAATTGGGCACACTGCACTGCGCGAATACAGCCCCGCTTGAACCTGTTTTGGCTACAGGCATTTCAACCGCTACATTTTTGTGCAGTTTCCCATCGTACGATAGCATGCTGCCCGCGTTAAAGTCGAACCCCATGGCGTAATACTTATCCTTAAAATTTGGGCTTAGCCACATACCCATGCGTTTGCGGCCGTCGCTGCCATCGTTTTTGCCGATATGCGCGTTGTGTGCCCAAAGCATCATTTTATTTTGGCCGGTATGGTTGTTCAGGTATTCCACATTTTCGGCCATGCATTTATCGCGGTATTCGTCTTGTTTGGCAGGGAAAAAGGTAGATGCCGCGTCTATATAACCCGTTACCTGCTGCAATTCGCGCACACAGCGGTTAAACAGGGCAGTATCGCCATCGGTAAATTTTACTTCGGCAAGTTTTGCTACCGTATTGCGCATCGCTGCTTTTTCTTTCCCCGTTAGCGATGGGGTGTATTTATTAAAGCCCGGGGCACCTGCCTCCATTTCTGGCGTAAAACGGCCCAATCTGCTCAATTCATCCTTTAATATTTTAATGGCAAAGGTGCCATATTGCATATCGCAGCCATAAAAGCGCACCTTGTTTTCTGGCGTTTGGGTAGCATTGTAAGCCTTTACCCAATTTACCATATCTACAAACTCCTGCCGCATCCAAACGCCAAGGCCCATGCCATAAATGCCCGCGTTCAGGTCGCCTTTGCTGTTAAGCACATAGTTGTTCATGTATTCGGTGCCGGCCATGTCGCCTTCTATCACAAAAGTCTTTATACTCATCTCTTTCACCAAAAATTGCAGCATGCGGTGTTTCATGGTAAAAAACTCGTGCGTGCCATGGGTGGCTTCGCCTATGCCGATGATGGTTTTATCTTTTAACAGCGGTTTCAGTTTAGCAAGGTCGCTAAGGTCATCGCCAGGATCGGTGGTGGTTAGTGGGATCAGTTGTTTGTCAATAGCTTCGGTCAGATCAGTTTGTGCTGAAGCGAGGTTGGTGATAATGCAGAGCAGCATGGCTGTAAAAAGCCATTTAATGGGTTTAAGCATGAGTGGTTTATTTTTCAGCTGGCAAGATAGGATTCTGTTGTCATGTGAGTGGGGCTTTCACATTTTTTAACAAATGACGCGATTACTCACCCCGACTACGCTACGCTGGTCGACCCTCTCTTCGCTGCGCGAAAAGAGGGAATGGGTTATCGGAGATTGCTTCTTCCCTCTTTTTCCAAAGGAAAGAGAGGGTGGTCGGCGAAGCAACGACCGGGTGAGTCTAACCGCCGCGCTATCGCCCGCAATGACAATAAGGCAAAAAAAGAACCCGTTCGCCTAAAACGAACGGGTTCCTGATATATAAAACCTTTTGGCTTTCGCCTTTTACTTTTAAGCTTTCTTCGCCAGTTCCTCAGCCATAGCAGCGCCAATTTCAGCAGGCGACTCCACCACGCGGATACCGCATTCGGCCATGATCTTCATTTTAGCAGCAGCGGTATCGTCGGCACCACCAACAATAGCGCCGGCGTGGCCCATACGGCGGCCCGGAGGCGCGGTTTGACCGGCGATGAAACCTACAACTGGCTTAGTACCGTTTTCTTTTATCCAGCGGGCTGCTTCTGCTTCCATGCCACCGCCAATCTCGCCGATCATAATGATACCGTGGGTATCAGGATCGTTCATCAGCATTTCAACGGCCTCTTTGGTTGGTGTACCAATAATAGGGTCGCCACCGATACCGATAGCGGTAGTGATACCTAAACCGGCTTTAACCACCTGGTCAACCGCTTCGTAAGTTAAGGTACCCGATTTTGAAACCACACCAACATTGCCTTTTTTGAAGATAAAGCCCGGCATGATACCAATCTTAGCTTCGTCGGCAGTGATGATGCCCGGGCAGTTAGGACCGATCAGGCGTGTATCTTTACCAACCAAATATTCCTTCACCGCTATCATATCCTTGGTTGGGATACCTTCGGTAATACAAACAATCACTTTAATGCCCGCTTCGGCAGCTTCCATAATAGCGTCGGCACCGAACGGAGGGGGAACAAATATGATAGATACATCGGCACCCGTAGCAACAACCGCGTCTTTAACGGTGTTAAAAACAGGCCTGTCCAAATGTTGCTGACCGCCTTTACCCGGCGTAACACCGCCTACCAGCTGCGTGCCGTAAGCAATCATTTGCTCTGCATGGTAAGTACCTTCTTTACCGGTAAAACCCTGAACAATAACTTTAGAATTTTTATTTACAAGGACACTCATGTATCTATTTTTTATTTGCGCAAAGCTAATGTTATTGCCCGTAATGTCAAAAGAAATTTTAGCCCCCTAACCCCCTAAAGGGGGAATTTTTATACTGATAATAAAAAAATTACAGCAAGCTCTTATTGCCCCCTTTACAAGTTTCCCCTTTAGGGGGCTTGAAAATGAACGGTAGTAGTTCATGGCGGTCGGTAGCCCTGCTTTACACTGCAAGTCCGCACTTCGCTACGCTGCGTTTGCGGGCTTTCCGTTGCAATCAGGTTTAGGTTGAGCGGGCGGTGCCGTTTGTCTGAATCAGTATTTACAGAATTTAAGGATGGACAGAATTCTGAAAATTCAATAATCCTGAAAATTCTGATTCAGACATTTACTCCCCCTTTAGGGGGCCGGGGGGTTAAACTCTCCCTCACTCTTCGCTATCACAATTGTCGCCACCCCATTGCCAATCACGTTGGTAATAGCCCGCGCTTCCGACATAAAACGGTCTACGCCCAGCAATATCGCCACACCTTCAACCGGGATCAGCTTCATGGCCGTTAGGGTGGATGTTAATACGATGAACCCGCCGCCGGTAACCGCCGCTGCGCCTTTAGAGGTGAGCATCAGGATGCCGATGATCACCAGTTGTTGCTCCAGCGATAACGGGATCTTAAACACCTGCGCCAAAAATATTACCGCCATTGACAGGTAAATGGTCGTACCATCCAAATTGAATGAATAACCCGTAGGGATCACCAGACCAACTACCGACCGGGAACATCCAAACTTTTCCATCTTCTCTATCATCCCCGGCAGGGCCGATTCTGATGACGAGGTGCCCAGTACGATCAATATTTCTTCGCGAATAAATTTTAGGTATTGCCAAAGACTGAATTTGTAGATATAGCAAATAAGGTTAAGTACCACAAAAATGAACAGGAACATAGTTAAATAAACCGAACCCATTAGTGCGGCCAGCGGTTTTAAAGTTTGTACGCCGTACTTACTAATGGTATAGGCCATCCCAGCGAAGGCACCGATAGGGGCCAGTTTCATTACCACTTTCATGATATTGAAGAACACTTTCGATAAGCGATCGAACGTGGCGATAAGCGGTTTGCCGGTCTCGCCCATTTTGCTGATGCCGTAACCGAACAGTATCGCAAAGAACAACACCTGCAACACATCGCCTTTGGCAAAAGCATCAAACACGTTGCCCGGAACAATATGCGCGAAAAAATCGCCCCATTTCATTTCCGAAGCGGCTTTCTGATATTCGGCCAGTTTGGCGGCATCGGCAGGCACGCTAGGGTTAACCCCATCGCCCGGGCGCAGAATATTGGCCACCACCAAGCCGATCACCAGCGCGAAGGTGGTCACGATCTCGAAATACAGCAAGGCCTTACCGCCAACACGGCCAACCTTCTTCATATCGTCCATACCGGCAATGCCTAACACAATAGTGAGGAAGATGATAGGGGTGATCAGCATGGTGATCATGCTGATGAAGACCTTGCTGATGGTTTGCGCCGTCGGGCCGAAGCCTTTAAAGTAATAGCCCACAATTACACCCAAAAGTATGGCCACAAGTACCTGGAAGGTAAGGTTGCTGATCAGTTTTTTCATTGCATAACAATAATACGATTTTAGGTTTAACATTGGACGTGGTGCGCTATTAATTGGGCTAAAGCCCACTCTGTCATGGCAACTATCCGTTGGCTAAAGCCAACGGCAATGAGTTATATTAACGATAATTCATTGCCGTCCCCATTTATGGGACGGATAACCAATGAAATAAAACGGCTTTAGCCAAATGATAACCGAGCTGAAATGACAAGAGTTTGTTAACTTAGCACTGATCAAGAATATGAAGCTAACTATCCTCGCATTCGGTATTGCCAAAGATATTTTCGGCGCGTCATCCATTATAGTTGACCTGCCCGGTGATGCTTCGGCCGCTGACCTGAAAGCCGCCTTGGAAGCACGCTACCCCCGGCTGAAACAGATCGCATCGTACCTGCTTGCCGTAAATAACGAATACGCCGCCGATGATCTGTTGCTTAACGAACGCGATGAGATAGCAGTTATACCGCCGGTGAGCGGGGGGTAGTATTCTATGTCATCCTGAACTTGTTTCAGGAACCCACAGGACAGGTTACCTATATGATGAGATGCCGAAAACAAGTTCGGCATAACAATTATTACTAATAAACATTGAACACACAAATCCACATATCCCCCCAACCCCTTAACATCCAAACCTGTATCGATTGGGTAATGGCCCCCGGCTGCGGTGGCATTGATGTATTTATAGGTACCGTGCGTAACGCCACCAAAGGCAAACGTGTACTACGACTGGAATTTGAAGCCTACGAAAAAATGGCCATCAGCGAAATGCAGAAACTGGCCGACCAAGCCATGCGGCAATGGCCGGTGCAGCGCGTGGCTATTCACCACCGCACGGGCGTACTTGAAGTTGGCGAGGTACCGGTGATCATAGCCGTAGCCGCCGCCCATCGTGATGCCACTTTTGATGCCTGCCGCTTTTTGATCGATACTTTGAAAAAGACCGTACCTATTTGGAAAAAGGAAGTTTTTGAAGATGGCGAGGTGTGGGTTTCGGCTACGCCATAGATACTCTCCTTTTTTCTCGTCATCCTGAGCGATAACGAAGGATCCCCGACCCAAACACTGGCTTCAGTTTATAACTGAAGCCGACTGATAAACGAAAGTCTATGACTTTCGTAAACCTGCAAACACAAGTCATAGACTTGTTTCTATCCGGGGCTTCAGTTATAAACTGAAGCCAGTGGCGGGACGAGGTTTGGGTTTCGGCTACGCCGTGAGTAAAAGATTTCGTCATGCTGAGCGATAGCGAAGCATCCCAAACTATGCATTGCCGCCCTGCTTGCCGGGGATCCTTCGCTATTGCTCAGGATGACGGGTTGGTTTTTAATTGTCCAATTCCACCCAAGCCTTCACCCCACCTTCCAGCGAAACCACATTCAAACCCGGCTTCAACTCTCTCAGCCGCTTAACCGCATCGGCACTGCGTTTGCCAATGGTGCAGTATAACACAATGGTTTTGGTATCATCAAAACTATCTAAACTACGTTCCAGTTTATAAGCCGGGATATGCCTGCCGCCGATGTTAAAATCTTCATGCTCCTCGTTGCCGCGAATGTCGATGAGTTCAATAGTACCAGCGGGCAGTAAAGCTTTCAATGCTGTTGCACTTATGGTTTCGGCAACACTGGTTTGCGCTAATTGTGTGATATTGGTTTTAGTGGCAGCGCCAATTTTTATCACCCGGCTTTGCATGGTTTGCGTATCAAGCATCAGCATTTTGCCTGCCAGCAATTCGCCGGTTTGGGTGATGTATTTAATAGCTTCGTTGGCCATGGCGCAGCCAATCATCCCGGCAATGGTGGGTATCACGCCGCCATCGGCGCAGTTGGGTATCTGGGTGGCATCCACCTGTGGGTATAGGTCGCGGTAATTGGGGCCGCGGGTGCCATCAGGGTTGGGGGCGTTCCAGACGGCTGTTTGGCCTTCATATTGATAAATAGCACCGTAGATCAAGGGCTTGTTGCTTAGTACTGCCGCGTCGTTCAGTAAATAACGGGTTTCGAAATTGTCGGTGCCGTCCAGTATCACATCGTACTGACCGAACAAAGCCAGCACATTATCCGCTGTAACTTTTAAATTATACGGAGTGATGCTGATGTTCGGATTTTGCAACCGCAACTTTTCAGCTGCAACTGCTACTTTCTCCCTGCCCGCGTCGCCAGGTGTATATAATATTTGGCGGTGCAGGTTGCTGATGCTCACGGTATCGTTATCAGTAATACCCAATGCGCCCACGCCTGCCGCGGCCAGGTACTGCGCTGCCGGGCAGCCTAAACCGCCCATACCGACTATCAGTACCCGGGACTGCTGCAAACGCTGCTGCGCCTGCCGGCCAAAACCGGGCAACGCTACCTGGCAGCTATAACGCGAGGTATCCATCAGGCCGAAACATTTTTTGGTTGGATGAGGGCCTTAACACGTTTCAATTCCTCGGGCGTGTTCACGTTGGTAAGCGCGCCGGGATTCGGTGCTTTAATAATATGGCTATCGCTGTTGATCAAAACCTTCCTGGGGCACGAGTATCCCTGCGCTAAAAACGACAGTAGTACCGGGTAACTCTTCGGCTCCCAAATGGTGATGAGCGGTTCGGGAAACTCATCGTGCGGGGATTTAAAAGCGGTAGCTATGGCCGATGGATCGCGGCTGGCGATCAGGAAATCCAGCGTGTCCTTATCCAGTAAAGGCAGATCGCAGGCAATCACCAACCAAGCTTTTTCGGGCTGTTCGCGAAATGCTGAAAGTATCGCGCCAAACGGGCCTAATCCGGTAAAAGTATCGGGGAGCGTTTGGTAAACGGCATCGATATCATGTTGTTGATCGGCGCGGCAGGAGATGTATACGTTATCGGTATAGCCTTTTAGCAGGTCGGCCATGTAATAACGCTGGTCTTTCCCATGCCAGTTGATGGCGCCTTTATCCTGACCCATGCGTTCGCTTTTGCCACCGGCCAATACCAGCGCGTTAAGTTGTGGCCTGGCCTTGTTTAATTCCGCTTTAAAAAACTCGATCACCTGTTCTGTGTCACCCATTTTGCAAACAGGTATCTGCTGCCAGTTTGGAATGGTTTCCTTTATAAGATCAAATAGGTCTGTTTCGCCATCGATCAATAAAAACAGGCGTACATCTGTCAACTGGCTAAGCCTTTTTTGTAAGGATGCCTTTTTGCGGCTGTCGATAACTACCACCTGTTTTTTACCCTGGTGATGGTTGCCGTTCAATAATAGCATATCGACATTATTAAACAACACGCGATTTTGAAAACCGTTCAACTCGCCCTGGTAGACCACTTCCTGTAATCCCGCTTTTTGGGTGTATTCCATCGCTGCCCCGACAGTTAACCTGCCTGATGGTGCCTGTGGCTCGTCGTCATGCTGCGCATCAGCATAAGCTATTTTAGCCATGGGCGATAGTGCAGCGATCAGCTGTTCGGCCAAAGCTTTTATCTCATTGCAGGGTGCGCCTGCAATAGCCCATTCGTTCCGGCCAAAATTGCCAAGATCGGGGCGTATCAGCGCGGTATGTTTTTTATGCCCTTTTAAAGTCACGTTTCCCCCCCGTTTTAGCCATCAGCCTGGTTTCTTTTATCACAATATCATGGCTCATGGCCTTGCACATATCATAAATGGTCAGCGCCGCCATGCTGGCGCCTACTAAAGCCTCCATCTCTACACCGGTTTTGGCAGTGATGCCGGCCGTGCAATCTATCACTACTTCCTGCGCTTCGTTTATACTAATGTTGATATCGCAATTGTCCAATCCCAGCGGATGGCAAAGTGGGATCAACTCGCCGGTTTTTTTGGCGGCCATAATGCCGGCAATAATTGCCACCTGGAATACCGGGCCTTTTTTGGTTTGCAATTGCCCATCGGTTAAATGAGCCAAAACTTCGGGGGGCAGGGCCACTATACTGCGCGCAGTAGCTGTGCGGGTGCTTACCTGCTTTTCGGCTACGTTTACCATGGTGGGGTTGCCTTGTTCGTTTAAATGCGTAAAGCCCATTGCTTATTCTTTGTCATTCATTGTTATCTCAACCATACGGCGTTTACTCTCCCCAACCTCGCTACGCTGCTGGTCGACCCTCTCTTCGCTGCGCGGAAAGAGGGCAAAAGCAGTATCGGAAATGTCTTCCCCCTCTTTTGCCAAAGGCGAGAAAGGGGGGAAGGGCGTAGCTACGACCGGGTGAGTCTTAGCCGTCAGAAGCGCCACAACCTGAACACCTCGCCCGCTTCAAATTCATCCCTTCCGGCGGGGAGTTCTAAAAACGCGTCCGTATCCGCTAAGTTAGCAAAATCGCCCGAACCATTGCCGGCCAGTGGCGTGGCGATAAGCCGCGCATCGGGCGCGACCGTGGTTTTTACCTGTAAAAAATATTGCAGATCGGGTTCAAAATAAAAATCTTCGGCTAACATGGCGTACACCGGACGCTCGTACAGATCCATTACCGCCCGCAACCATGGCAAAAAATAGCGGTGCAGGCACATAAACGTAGCCACTGGGTTACCCGGGAACGCGAAAATCAATACCCCCTTTGCATCCGCACCAAACCAAAACGGTTTGCCCGGCCGTTGCTGCACGCGGTGGAATATTTTACGTACACCCACCTGCTCCAGTGCCTGCGGGATATAATCGAATTTACCCATTGAAATGCCGCCTGATAGCAGGATGGCATCGTAATTGGCTAAACATTTGCTGATGGCATCGCGGGTTTGTTCGGCGTTATCGGCAATATGCAGCATACCGGCATTTAAACCGTGTTGCTGCAAAACGGCCTTGATGGTGTGGTTATTTGATTTGCGGATCTGGTAAGGCGCGGGTGTTTGGTGCACATCCACCAGTTCATCGCCCGATGAAATAATGGCCACACGCGGTAATTTTTTTACCAGCACCTGTGTTTTTCCTATCGATGCGATGATGCTAATAATAGACGGATTGATCAACCGTCCTTTAGCGACCACGACATCGCCCTGTTGCTTATCTCTTCCTTTAAAATGAATGTTTTGCCCCTGGTTAACCGTATCAACCAATACTTCGGCTTCATTTCCGCTGATCAGTACATCTTCGTAACGGATCACTGTATCAGCCCAATTGGGTAGCACCGCGCCGGTCATGATCTCGATACAGTGGTTTAGGTCTGATACAGCGACAGGTTTATCGCCCGCGGCTTGCGTGGCTGCTATATAGAACGTGCGAATACCGTTGGCGTAAGTGCTATAATTAATGGCTATGCCATCCATGGTCACCCGGTTAAAGGGTGGCATATCGCGGTCGGCCAAAATATCCTCGGCCAGTACCCGGCCTGTAGATCGGTCAAAAGGCACCAACTCAGTTCCGTAATCGCGCACCTGGTTTTGGATAATATGTTCGGCTTGTTCTACAGTGGTCATTTATTTATCCCCCAATTAATGCCATCGATTCATGTACCGGGTCGCCGGTTTTGCGCGCGGCCTCGGCCTCCCAGCCATCCTTAGCGCGGTGACTGATGGCTGTTGCTAATTGTTGCCGCAGTTCATCATTACTTGCGTTTGAGCGTAACAGTGCTCTGACATCCAGGCCCTCGCCCTCATACAGGCAAGTTTTCATTTCGCCTTGCGGCGTAAGCCGTATACGGTTACAGGTGCCGCAAAAAGTACGTGAGTAAGCGGCTATGATACCCACATTACCGATATGCCCCGGTATATGATAATTGTATGATGTGGAGTATGGCGCATCCTTAATTTTTTGAATCCCGGGATAGCTTTGTGTGATGTGATCCAGTATGCGCAGGTGATCCCATGCAAGACCGGTGTAAACATGGCTGTCGCCGTTAAAGGGCATCTCTTCAATAAAACGCACGCTAACCGGCAGGTCTTTAGTTAGGGCCACCAGTGGTAAAATATCCTGGGTATTGCGGCCGTCCATCACCACGGCGTTTATTTTTACTTCAAAACCGTACTTCAGCAATTCATCCAAAGTGTGCATTACCGCGGCAAACTCATCGCGGCGGGTGATACTGAAAAAGCGACCGGCATCAAGCGTGTCTAAACTTAAATTGATGGATTTGATACCCAGGCGTTTTAACTCCGGGATGTAAGGTGCGGTGAGCACGCCGTTGGTAGTGAGGCTGATCTCGTTCAAACCATCAATAGCCGATAATGCTTCCAGTAGTTGCATCATATCCCTGCGCACAAAAGGTTCGCCGCCGGTAATACGTATCTTATCGATACCCATATCTACCAGCAGGGTGCAAAGGCGCAGTATTTCCTCGTAACTTAACAGTTCGGCACGGTTTAGCCAGTCGATACCTTCTTCGGGCATGCAGTAAAAGCAACGCAGGTTGCACCTGTCGGTTACCGCCAGGCGCAGGTAGTTAATTTTACGGCCGTGATTGTCTGTTATCATGTATGCTATACAAATAAAGGGCTTATTTGTGACAAATGCATGGTTGATCTGCATTGCGGTTTACTCCACCCGGCTACGCTACGTTGGTCGGCCCTCTCTTCGCTGCGCAGATGGAGGGCAGGAGCAGTATCCGATATCCATATCCCTCTTTCCGCGCAGCGAAGAGAGGGTGGTAGGGCGTAGCCACGACCGGGTAAGTCCTCGGTGTTGATGTTTTAAAACCGCACAAAACCATAGCGCTTAATATGGCGCTTATCGGTAGAGAGGTAGTACGAGCTTAGATCGCCGGTTTCAATGATCAGCGAGTACTGACCCAGGTTCACAATACGGGCATTAACAAAAGGTTTGGCCGTTACGTTGGCGCCGGCCAGGGTGTCTTTACAGCTTAGGGATGATATGAGGGTCAGTTTATCTTCCGACAATTGCCATTGTCCTGTAGCTGATTGTTCAATGCAGGAGAAGTTGCGAAAGGTACAGGTGTTATCGTTAACAAAGGTGAAGCTTTGGGTAAGGCCGCATTTGGTGTTCAGCGTGTCGGTGCTTACGTTGGTGCCACCTATATAATTAAACCGCGTTACCGATGCCAGTTGCCAGGTGCCACGGGCCAGCAGGTTTTCTACCGTGCCCGAATTATCCTTTTTGCACGAATTAACAACCAGGCACAACGCGGCTAAAGCGGTCAGTAAAAATAAAGCGGTTCCTTTTCTCATGTATCGTGCAAAAATAGCAAAACCTATTAACGTGCAATGGACAGCGGAAAGTATAATTGTCTGAACCTTGATTAAACAGATTTTTAGGATTACCATGATATAAAAATCCTGCCATCTTAAAAATCTGTTTAATCAAGGTTCAGACGATTTTACAAATCCATGTCTATCTTTTTACACTTGGATAAATACCTTTGGCCTATCAACATCAAATACCAGAAAAACTATGATCCCAGTAAAAGGCTATGCCGCGCAAAGCAACACATCAGATCTTGCTCCATGGAACTTCGAACGCCGTGAAGTAGGTCCGCACGATGTACAATTCGACATTTTATACTGTGGCGTTTGCCACTCCGATCTGCACCAGATCAAAGATGACTGGTTCCCAGGCATCTTCCCAATGGTTCCCGGCCACGAGATAGTAGGCCGCGTGGTTAAAGTAGGCGACCACGTAAAGAATTTTAAAGTAGGCGACCTGGCCGGTACCGGCTGTTTGGTAGATTCGTGCCGCGAATGCGAGAACTGCAAACAGGATTTGGAGCAATACTGCCTTAATGGTAATTCGCAAACGTATAACGGCTTAGAGCAAGACAAGAAAACACCTACCTACGGTGGTTATTCAAACTCGATAGTAGTACACGAGGATTTTGTGCTGCACATATCTGATAAACTTGACCTGGCTGCTACCGCGCCTTTATTGTGTGCCGGTATCACTACCTATTCGCCGTTACGCCACTGGAAGGTGGGCAAGGGGCACAAATTGGCTGTGCTTGGTTTAGGTGGTTTAGGCCACATGGGCGTTAAGTTTGGCGTAGCATTCGGCGCCGAGGTTACCGTTTTAAGTACTTCGCCTAAAAAAGAAGCCGACGCTAAAAAATTAGGCGCGCACCACTTTGTGGTTACTACCGACCCGGAACAGGTTAAAGCTGCCCGTGGCAGCTTTGATTTTATACTGGATACCGTATCGGCGGAGCACGACCTTAATATGTACCTGTCGTTGCTGAAAACCGATGGTACCATGATCTGCGTGGGCGCACCGTCTGAACCAGCACCGGTTGCCGCGTTCAGTTTATTGGGTGGCCGTAAAAGCCTGGCCGGTTCGGGCATTGGCGGATTAGCCGAGACCCAGGAAATGCTTGATTTCTGCGCCGAAAATAATATCGTATCGGACATTGAAATGATCGACATTAAAGATATCCACACCGCTTACGAGCGTATGGAAAAAGGTGATGTGCGGTATAGGTTTGTGATAGATATGGCGACCTTGTAATTGCGGCTATTTACCACAAAGAACACGAAGGTTTTTGCACAAAGAGCACAAAGGCTTTTTGAAATGTATAAAATCTCTGTGTACTTTGTGGTCTTTTCTTTGTGACCTTTGTGGTTAAATCTAAAACAATATGCGCATCTCATTCCCCCAACTCAAAGCCGAATTTAAACGGATCCTGCTTAAGCAAAATTTTGCTGAAGACAAGGCGGAAGCCTGCGCCCGCATTTTTGCAGAGAATAGCCGCGACGGGGTTTATACGCATGGGTTAAACCGTTTCCCGGTTTTTGTTCAATATGTACAGGAGGGTTTGATCATTCCGGATGCTGTACCAACATTGGCCGACAGTATGGGCGCTATCGAGCGTTGGGATGGTAACCTTGGCCCAGGGATGCTGAATGCCGAATTTTGCATGAACAAGGCTATCCACCTGACTAAAGAGAACGGTATTGGCTGTGTAGCCTTGCGCAATACCAACCACTGGATGCGCGGCGGCACTTATGGCTGGCAGGCGGCAGAAGCAGGGTGCATCAGCATATCGTTCACCAACACCATTGCCAACTTGCCCCCCTGGGGCGGGGTAGACCCTCGACTGGGCAATAACCCGCTGGTGATCGCCATACCGCGGAAAAATGGGCATGTGGTTTTGGATATGGCCATTACGCAGTATTCGTTCGGCAAACTGCATCAATATAAAAACGCTGGCGAGCAACTACCACTGCCCGGCGGATACGACAATGACGGCAATTTAACCACCGATCCCGGCGCCATTATCGAATCATTACGCCCGTTACCGGTAGGCTTTTGGAAGGGCTCTGGCCTGTCACTGGTGTTAGATCTGCTGGCTACGGTTTTAAGCAAGGGTAACTCTACTCAAAATATCACCTCAAGACCTAAGGAATTAGGTGTGTCGCAGGTGTTTATCTGTATTAAGCCCGATGGCGATGAGTTGACAGATAGATTGATCGAAGAGATAATCAACTACACCAAAAGCAGCCGGACCGAAGAAGGTAAACACATCCAATATCCCGGCGAGGGAACGTTGAGAACCCGTGAACGTAATATGGCAGAGGGTATCCCGGTGGATGAAGCGATATGGCAAAAGATATTGTCTATGTAGATTTGAGATTTTAGACATGAGAGTTGAGACAATTCCCTGTGCTTGGTCAAAGCTATGTAAACATCATCTTCGCAAAACTTCGATCGCCCAAAATTGTCGTATATTGTATATATCGGAAAAGCAGAATAAATCTGTGAAATCGATCCTGCAATCGGTGAAATCAACAAAAAGAAATCATAAACAATATGGAATACAACAAATTAACCTCCGAAGAAGAAAGGGTAATGCTATATAAAGGTACCGAGCGCCCTTTTACCGGCGAGTTGCTGAACAACAAGGCAGAAGGCGTATATGTGTGCAAGCGCTGCGATGCGCCGCTGTATAATTCGGCCGATAAATTCGAGTCGTTTTGCGGCTGGCCGAGCTTTGATGATGAGATACCCGGTGCCGTTCGCCGCGAGGTGGATGCCGATGGCCGGCGTGTAGAGATACTTTGTGCTAACTGCGGTGCCCACCTGGGCCATGTTTTCGAAGGAGAGTTTATGACGCCTAAGAACACCCGCCATTGCGTTAATTCGGTATCGATGAAATTTGTGCCGCTGGCGTAACATAGTAATTCGTCATGCTGAGCGCGAGCGAAGCATCCCAAACAATGCATTACAGCTTCTGCTAACCGGGGATGCTTCGCTCGCGCTCAGCATGACGGAAACAACGGGGTGTAACAATTCCCCAGTTCCTCATTCTAATCCTAAAACCAGCAATCAAAAACAACCATGAAACGACTGATACTTTTAGGCATGATAGCCATCCTTTTCGCATCCTGCACCGAAAATTATTCAAACGGCGAGCGTATTGGTGTCATCACCCAACTGTCAAACACCGGCGTGATCTGGAAATCCTATGAAGGCCACCTCAACGTTACCCAAACCGGTATGAACAGCAGTGTGCCGTTCGATTTTTCGGTGGATAACGATCATCCGGATACCGCGGTGATCAACACCCTGGTAAGTGCCGCCCAAAACGGTTGGAAGGTAAAACTCATCTATCACGAAACCAAGGGAAAAACTGGTTCAACAACCGTGGCGAGACCGACCACTTTGTGAACAAGGTGGAAGTGTTGGATAAGAACATGGCAACCTTATTTAATAACAAAAGCCAGCAACCGCAGGGTCATATAATTGATACTATTTATGTGGTGATCGATAAATCGCAGTTGAAGAAGAAGTAAGGATACCGGGGATATTGCTATCCAAAACAAAAAGAGGCTGTATCATAAATCATGGTATGGCCTCTTTTTTATTTGTGCATAATTTATTGGAATAAAGAGGGGTATTTATTTGATATAATAATCTGATTTTCATATATTTATGTATCGAAAGTAGCGTAGTATGTCCTCTAAAAGACCTGTATTCAAGCCCTACCAGCAACGGCAGTTGATGGCTATTCCTCCGACACTTGACGAATTAGTTCCGGCATCGCACCCGGTGCGTGTAGTTAACGATGTGATCGACAGGCTCTATCTGGAACCATTGCTGAAAGCTTATCATATCCGCGGGAGTTCAAGCTATCACCCGCAAATGTTGTTAAAGGTGCTGGTATATGGGTATGTAACCAACACCTACTCCAGCCGAAAGCTGGCAGCAGCCTGCCGGGAAAGCGTTTACCTGATGTGGCTGAGTTCGATGAACTATCCTGATCATAATACGATCAACCGTTTCCGGGGCGTACGTTTGAAGCATGCGCTGCGTGATGTGTTCGAAGATGTGGTGAAACTTTTGGCAGAGGAAGGCCTGCTCAGTATTGAAGAAGTGAATACGGACGGGACAAAGATAGAGGCGAATGCAAACCGGTATACCTTTGTCTGGAAGAAAGCGATTCAGACCAATAAGGAAAAGATGAAAAAGCAGCTGTCAGAGATATGGGACTATGCCCAAAGCGTAGCAAAAGAAGAAGACAGGCTGCCTGATCCGCCTGACTTTACTGTTATTGACAGTGAAAAGGTCAATGCCGCAGTAGATAAACTCAATGAGAAGCTTTCCTCGCGTGAGGATGTTTCCAAACAGGTCAAAAGCAAGCTGCGGTATATCAGCAAACATTACCCGCAGGCCATTGCCCGCTATGAGCAGCAGGAAGCTCTGCTGGGTGAACGCAACAGCTATTCCAAGACCGATACGGATGCCACATTCATGCGGATGAAGGAAGACCACATGAAAAACGGCCAGTTAAAACCGGGGTATAATGTTCAGATATCCACATCCAACCAGTTCATTGTCAATTACACCATTCACTCCAACACCACAGACACCAATACATTAAGTGCTCATTTAGCGCAGCATGAAGTCAGCTTTGGCAAAGCACCGCAAGTGCTTACAGCCGATGCCGGATATGGCTCCGAGGAGAACTACACGCGGTTGGAACAAAAAGGAACAATCGCCTTTGTAAAGTATGGGATGTTCGATAAGGAACAAAATGAGAATCACAACAACAAGCACCCTTTTGCAGCAAATAAGCTTTTTTACAACCAGGAGAAAGATTGTTACATCTGCCCGATGGGCCAGCAAATGAATTTCATCGGAACAAGTAAAAGAAAAACAAGCACGGAGTTTGAACAAACGGTAAAAAGATACCAGGCAGTTAACTGCGCTAACTGTCCGCTGAACGGTATTTGCCATAAATCAAAAGGGAATCGGATCATTGAAATCAATGAAAACCTGAACCGCCTGAAACAAAAGGCGCACGAGCTGTTAAACAGTGAAGAAGGCATACAACGGCGAAAGAAACGCTGCTTTGATGTAGAACCTGTATTTGGTAATATTAAGCAGAACCATGGCTTTAAACGGTTTATGCTCCGCGGCAAGGAAAAAGTAGAAATAGAATGGGGTTTAGTTGCAATCGCACAAAATCTAAGGAAAAAAGCGGCTTAAATGAGTCGTTTTACCACTCAGGTTCGCCCAAGAAAGCTACCCCCTCCCCCTCAAAAAATTCCATAGAAACTCAATACCAAATTCAGCTATTAGGCTAAAAAAATAAAGACCGCATCATTTGATTTATGATACGGCCTCTTTTTGTTTTGGATAGGTGAAGCCAGGGTTAACTAATTATCAAATAAAATATCACACCCGTTATGTTGAATATATCAAATTTCATCTCCGGGTTATTTAATTGCTAATTAGCTTATTGCGGCATTTTTTTTGCCTTGTTTTATTCGTATTGAGCAAACGCATGTTCGTCCCGGTTAACGGGGTTAATCGTAACGAATATTCTTATGAGTTGTTCGAAAAAGTTAAAAAAAGTTTTGCACCAAATAGTGTTAAAAAATAAGGCACCAAATTGTTTATAAGTAGGCCATTTGTTAAAAACTTCGATATAAAACCTATCGGATGGGCTATTACATTTGTTACTGTTCTCCCGCGGTTTTCATGTAACTACCGATGATGAGTTAACGGTTTGTAAATCATGCGTTAACATTAAAATAAAACAGCGGGGAAACTATCACAAATAAAATTTATTAGAAGACAGGTTTGATAACTGCTTTTAACAACCAAAAAAGCAGGGCGGCTTTGTCGTCGGTAATTAAGAACGAAGGAACGATCAAAAAAATTAACAGGAAAGAAATGAGCCAGGAAAACGAATTGCTTTTAAGAGAAAACAAAGACCGCTTTGTAATTCTGCCCATTAAATACCCGGCTATTTGGGAAATGTACAAAAAGTCGGAAGCCAGCTTTTGGACAGCCGAAGAGATCGATCTTTCTGACGATTTAAAACACTGGGAGAACCTTAACCCCGGCGAAAAGCACTTCATATCGCACATCCTGGCATTTTTTGCCGCCAGCGATGGCATTGTGAATGAAAACCTTGCCGTGAACTTTATGAGCGAGGTGCAGTTGCCCGAGGCCCGCTGTTTCTACGGTTTCCAGATCATGATGGAAAACATCCACTCGGAAACCTACGCGCTGCTGATCGATACCTACGTGAAAGACCCGGTTGAGAAGGATCGCCTGTTCCACGCTATCGATACCATCCCTTGTGTACAGAAAAAAGCCGAATGGGCTTTACGCTGGATAGAGAACGGATCGTTTGCCGAGCGTTTGGTGGCATTCGCCGCGGTAGAAGGGATCTTCTTTTCGGGTAGTTTCTGCTCTATCTTTTGGTTGAAAAAGCGTGGTTTAATGCCGGGCTTAACCTTCAGTAACGAGTTGATATCGCGCGATGAAGGTTCGCACTGCGAGTTTGCCTGCCTGCTATACAGCATGCTTGAAAACAAGCTGAGCAAAGAAGCCGTGACCAGCATTATTACCGATGCGGTAGAGATAGAGAAAGAGTTTATTACCGATGCCTTGCCGGTAGCACTGATAGGCATGAACGCCAAGCTGATGAGCCAGTACATTGAGTTTGTGGCCGACCGCTGGCTGGGCGAACTGGGTTATCCTAAACACTATGGCGCGACAAATCCATTCGATTTTATGGAGATGATATCGCTGCAGGGTAAAACCAATTTCTTTGAAAAGCGCGTGGGCGATTACCAAAAAAGCGGCGTACTGAACAGCGGCGGCGCCGAAACGAAATCGTTCTCGCTTGACGAAGACTTCTAATAAAACACATAAGCCGAAACCAACCATCACACTTATAGAGATTAATTAACAGAAACAAGAACACGTTCCGCAAACGGAACAAAACAGGGGGACAAAAATGTTTGTAGTAAAAAGAGACGGCAGAAAGGAATCCGTAAAATTTGACAAGATCACCGCACGTATCGAAAAATTGTGCTATGGTTTCCCATCGCTGGTAGATCCCATCGATGTGGCCAAGAAAGTAATTGAAGGTTTATTTGACGGAGTTACTACCTCCGAGCTGGACAACCTGGCAGCCGAGACGGCGGCATCGTTAACCACAAAGCACCCCGATTATGCTTTGCTGGCATCGCGCATAGCGGTATCAAACCTGCACAAAAATACCATCAAATCGTTCTCTGAAACGATGAAGCTGCTGTATGAATATGTGGATCCAAAGAACGGTAAACCGGCACCCCTGCTGGCCGACGACGTTTACCAGATAATTATGGATAACGCCGAAGAACTGGATAGCAGCATTATATACGACCGCGATTTTGGCTTCGACTATTTTGGTTTTAAAACCCTCGAAAAATCGTACCTGTTAAAGCTGGATGGTAAAGTTGCCGAACGCCCGCAGCACCTGTTTATGCGCGTATCGGTAGGTATCCACAAAAACGATATTGAAAGCGCCATCAAAACCTACAACCTGATGAGTGAGCGCTGGTTTACCCACGCAACCCCTACTTTGTTCAACGCCGGTACACCAAAACCGCAAATGTCGTCTTGCTTCCTGCTAACCATGAAGGAAGACAGCATCGACGGTATATACGATACCCTGAAACAAACGGCTAAAATTTCGCAAAGCGCCGGTGGTATCGGTCTAAGCATCCATAATGTGCGTGCAACCGGCTCGTACATTGGCGGCACCAACGGTACAAGCAACGGTATTATCCCAATGCTACGCGTATTTAACGATACTGCCCGTTATGTAGACCAGGGCGGCGGCAAGCGTAAAGGCGCCTTCGCTATTTACTTAGAGCCATGGCATGCCGATATTTTAGAATTTCTTGACCTGCGCAAAAACCACGGTAAGGAAGAAATGCGCGCCCGCGATTTGTTCTACGCCCTTTGGGTAAGCGACCTGTTTATGCAGCGCGTAGAGGCTAACGAGGATTGGAGCCTGTTCTGCCCGCACGAAGCACCGGGTTTAGCCGACTGCTGGGGTGCAGAATTTGAAGCCCTGTACACCAAATACGAAAAAGAAGGCCGCGCCCGCAAAACAATCAAGGCGCAGGAACTTTGGTTTGCCGTGTTAGATAGCCAGGTAGAAACCGGTACACCATACCTGTTGTATAAAGATGCCGCCAACGGTAAATCTAACCAGCAGAATTTAGGTACCATTAAAAGCTCTAACCTGTGCACCGAGATCATCGAGTACACCTCAGATAAAGAGGTTGCCGTTTGTAACCTGGCATCGCTGGCATTGCCACGCTTTGTGATCAATGGTGTGTTCGATCATGATAAATTGTACGAAGTGACCTACCAGGCTACTTTGAACCTGAACAGGATCATCGATAATAACTACTACCCGGTTGAAGAGGCCCGCTACAGCAACCTGCGCCACCGCCCTATTGGTTTAGGCGTACAAGGTTTGGCTGATGCCTTTATTTTGCTGCGTATGCCTTTTGAAAGCGACGAAGCCCGCAAACTGAACAAGGAGATCTTCGAGACTATCTATTTTGCTTCGATGACAGCTTCTAAAGACCTGGCTATTAAAGAAGGCCCGTACAAAACCTTTAAAGGTTCGCCACTGTCAAAAGGTAAATTCCAGTTCGATCTGTGGAATGTATCGCCGGAAAGCGGCCGTTGGGATTGGGCAAACCTGCGCCTTGATGTAATGAACCACGGCGTGCGCAACTCGCTGTTAGTAGCCCCAATGCCTACTGCTTCAACATCGCAGATATTAGGTAACAACGAATGCTTTGAACCATACACCTCAAACATTTACACCCGCCGTGTACTGAGTGGTGAGTTTGTGATCGTGAACAAACACCTGCTGCGCGATCTGGTGAACCGTGGCCTGTGGAACAACACCATGAAGGACAAGATCATCAGCGCTAATGGTTCTATCCAGGATATTGCCGAGATACCACAGGATATGAAAGACCTGTACAAAACCGTATGGGAAATTAAGATGCGTAACATCATTGATATGGCTGCCGACCGTGGCGCTTATATCTGCCAGTCGCAATCGCTTAACCTGTTCATCAACTCACCAAATGCCAGCAAGCTTACTTCGATGCACTTCTATGCATGGAAGAAAGGCCTTAAAACAGGTATGTACTACCTGCGTACACAAGCGGCATCGCAAGCGGTTAAATTTACTGTGGAGAACCAGGGCGGCAAAAACATGGATCCGGTTATCCCTGAAATTGTTGACCAGATCGTCGACGAAATACCAGCCGGTCCAACCTGCTCTATGGAAGAAGGTTGCGTGACTTGCTCAGCGTAATTGTCTGAATCAGAATTTTCAGAATTTAAGAATTACCAGAATAAAGAACGGGGCTTGAGTTGTAAACTCAAGCCCCGTTTCTTATTTACAACCTGTCATTGCGAGCGATAGCGCGGCAATCTCGTAGTATGATATTCAAGCTATGGGATTGCCGCGTCGCCCCACTTCACTATTCCTCCGCTGCTCCTCGCAACGACAGGCTATTTTAAAGCCCTCCCCCTCGGGGAGGGTTTGGGAGGGGTCACGAAAACGCCACCCCACCATTAATATCCACATTAGCCCCGGTAATAAAACTGCTTTCGCTGCTGGCCAGGTAAGCTACCAGGTCAGCTACCTCTTCGGCGCGGCCTTCGCGTTTTAGCGGGGTAGCGTTGGCTACATTGGCGCGTATCTCGGGCTTGGTAAAGGTATCGTGGAACGATGTTGAGATCATCCCAGCCGCTACCGAGTTGACACGGATATTCTTCGGGCCAAACTCTTTGGCCAGCGCACGGGTATAGGTCATTACCGCGCCTTTGGCCGTAGCGTAGGCACTGGCGCCGCCACCACCACCGTCGCGCCCGGCCAGCGATGCAAAGTTAACGATAGCGCTGCCCTCAGGCATAAACGGCACCGTATGTTTCACCGCCAAAAATACCGAACGCACGTTTAGCGCCATTACATGGTCCCAAAATTCTTCGTCCATTTCGGCAGTGGGTTTGCGGGCCACAAGGCCACCGGCAACGTTCACCAACAAGTGTATCTCGTTGCCAAAAGCGTCGCGGGTTTCCTGTACCAGCGCGGCTACGTCTTCGGTTTTTGTTACATCGGCGTATACGATGATGCCTTCACCACCGGCATCTTTTACCATGTTCAAGGTCTCCAGCGCCTGCTGCTCATTGCCGCGGTAATTGATGACTATCTTGGCGCCTTCCTGCGCCAGTTTTATACATACGGCGCGGCCAATATCGCGG
The DNA here is from genome assembly GCF_013283875.1 of Mucilaginibacter mali. Taxonomy (NCBI): domain Bacteria; kingdom Pseudomonadati; phylum Bacteroidota; class Sphingobacteriia; order Sphingobacteriales; family Sphingobacteriaceae; genus Mucilaginibacter; species Mucilaginibacter mali. The sequence goes on along the minus strand of NZ_CP054139.1, from coordinate 4,235,145 downwards.
CTGCCGCCGGTCACTATCGCTACTTTATTTTTTAATCGCATTGTTATATGATTTTTTAGTTTAATGTCTTTTTTGAATAAATGAACTGGATACACAACCAGCTGATGGGCACCAGTAAAGCGCCCAGTACAAAGAAGGAAGTATAGCTGGTTTTGGTCAGCACCGGCACCATCCAGGTGGTGAGCAAGGTGCCCAATACCGCCGCCGTGCCGCCCATGCCCGATACCGTCCCCACATTTTTGCCGCTGTAATAATCGGACGGCAAGGTTTGCAGGTTATTGATGAGGAACTGGAAACCGAAAAGTGTGGTACTGATCAGGCCCATCGCCAGTGTTGGGTTATCTTTAAGGCTATCAAGATAGATGACGATGCCCGTCAAGCCTGCCAGCATCAGCGCGCAGCCGATTGCTATTGCCAGTTTGCGGGCCTTCACCGGGTCTTTACCGTTGCGGATCAATCGCGACGAATAAAAACCACCCAGCAAACCGCCGATAGCAGCGAACAGGTAGGGCACCCAGGTAAAAGCCCCGATCTGTTTAATATCGAACAGGAACTGCTCTTTTAAGAAAGTAGGCAGCCAGGTAACAAAAAGCCACCACACCGGGTCGATAAAAAAGCGGCTGAGGATAATGCCCCAGGTATTGCGGAAAGCAAGAAGTTGCTTCCAAGTGTAGGCAACTTCGGTATTTGCAAATGCTTCCGCGGGTTTAGTTAATATATGCGTTTGTTCTTCTTCGGTTATCCAGGGATGTTTATCGGGCGTGTTCTTATTGATGATCAGCCATGGGATGATCCACAGCACACCCAGCAAAGCGATACAAGCAAAGGTCAGTTTCCAGCCGAAAGCCAGGAACAAGGCCGCGATAATTGGCGCCGCCACTACTGACCCTAACGATGCTCCCGCACCGAATATCCCCTGCGCGATAGCTCTTTCCTTAGCCGGGAACCACTCGGCGTTACTTTTGGTAGCGCCCGGCCAGTTGCCGGCCTCGCTAAAGCCCAGCATAAAGCGGAAGATATTGAACGATGCCAATCCCCTTGCCAGTGCATGCAGGGCGATAGATATACTCCATAAAGAGATGGAGAACACCATACCCAGCCGCGTACCAATGCTATCCATAATTTTACCCATGGCCGTTTGCCCAATAGCATAGGCGATCATAAAAAAAGTGGTGATGAGCGCCAGCGTGCTTTTATTGTCCACATCGGCAATGCCAAACTCTTTGTAGATATATGGCCACATGATGTTGATGGCACTGCGGTCGATATAATTGATCACCGTTGCCAGGCCGATCAACCCGATGATGAACCAGCGTAAGCCCCGCACTTTCATATACCTACTTCTTTAAGAAATTTCACTACGGCTTTGTCCACATCGGCGTTCTGCTCTTTGGTCCACTTGCCGTGGCCGCCGCCTTCAACGGTAATAAATTCGGTCTTTACACCCATTTCTACCAGTTTTTTATGCAGGTCTACTGATTGCTGGTAGGGTACTGTGGTATCGGCATTGCCATGCGCCACAAATGTTGGCGGACTATTCTTGTTCACATAAAATATAGGTGACATCGCTTTAGCGAACTCAGGCGTATTATTAGCCCCCAGCCAGTTGGCTACCGACTTGCTTTTGATCACCCCGTTGCCCCAATCCCATACATCGCTGATGGCGTATTTGGATATGATGGCCGCTACTTTAATATTATCTACACCCGGGCAATTAGTATCAAAGCGATGGTCGTTCATTAGCAGGCCGCCCATCAATGCTAAATGCGCCCCAGCCGATGTGCCCGATATCACGATCTTATTCACATCGATATTCAGCGCTTTGGCATTTTTTATCAGGTAGATGAGCATGCAGCGGGTATCTTCTACACAACCCGGTGCTTTGGCTACCTGCATCAGGCGGTACTCCATATTAGCTACTGCGTAGCCTAATTTAAAGTAAAGCGCGAAACCACCCTGCGATTCCTTATCGCCATGGTTCCAGCCGCCGCCGTGTATATTAATGATGACCGGTGTAGGTTTGCCGTTGTTTGGCGGCAGGTATAAATCGACGCGGCCTTTCCAGCCGTTCACCTCGGTATACACCACGTTCAGTTGCGATGTAAAGCCGGATGGTAAAGCCACCGGTTTTACCACTTTAGGCGAATCCGCAGCCGCCGGTACGGTTTGTGCATGCACGCCAATGCCCATCATTAGCGTTAGCAGGATTATTAATGTTTTTTTCATTTGGTTAGATAGGTTAAAACTTATCGCTGTATAATCGCACGGCAATTACTCACCCCGACATTGCTTCGCTCGTCGACCCCTCTCTTCGCTACGCGAAAAGAGGGCAGGAGCAGTGTCCGATAAACCTCATTCCCTCTTTTGCCAAAGGCAAGAGAGGGTGGTCCAGCGAAGCGAGGACCGGGTGAGTAACTCATCGGCATGCAGAGCGGTTAATACTCTACAATTCGTCATTGCGAGTAGCGATAGCGACGTGGCAATCCCCAGCTTTACAGGGCGGCCCTGCTTATCGGGGATTGCCACGCTACGCTCGCAATGACGATGTGGTTATTAGAGGGTTGGTAGGATCTATATAAAATCCTCCCTATACGGACTAAACCCGTCTATCAGCATCCCCGCCTCGGTGCAGGTTACGCCGTGCACTACGTTAGGCGGTACATAATAGCCGTCGCCTTTGCGGATGGTTTTGGTTTCGTCGCCGATGGTCATTTCAAACACGCCGCTATCAACATAAGTAACCTGCGAGTGCGGGTGGCTATGTAACGGGCCAACGCCGCCGGCCACAAATTTGGCTTTCACCAGCATCACCTTATCATCGTAACCAAATATTTTGCGCTGGCAACCGTTGCCTACGTCCTGCCACTCTGTTTCTTGCTCAAACTGAAATACGCTGCTCTGTATCATATTAATTTATCTGTATAAAATTGTTTTTGTTAGTATAGTTAATGGTTAGCTTGTAAGCCTTTTGCTTCACCCTGAAGGCAAATATAGTTTGCGTTTCGTCATCTTTCAGCACTTTTAAATCGCTTACGTTGCTGGCCGCGCCGGTGGTGGTTTCGCCGGTGGGGTCGGTGCGGCCATGGGTTTCGGTAACGGTAACAAAGGTTTGGTTAGCTGCCTTTGGTTTAGATAAGATGAACGCCTTTTCCTCCGTCCGCAGATCCATGTTAGGGTCGTTTGCGCCGAGGGTAACCAGCTTTACCTGCATGGCCGAATCGGCGGCGATATGGATGGTGTAAAAGCGCAGGTTATTCAGGATGGTGATATGGTCGTCGCCATTATGCAGGTTGCTTTGGCTGTTGAGCCACAGATGCTGATAGCCATCCTTTTTGCCCAAAGCCTTCAGGTTATTAGTGACCACATTGGTTTTGAACGACTGATCGGTAATATGCCCCTGGTACCAGAAAGGCAGGTCATACTGGTGGTCTTTACCCGACAGGCCGCGCACCACATCGATCAGCAGATCTTTATCCAGCCCTGGCACTTTAAACAAGATGCTGGTACGCTGCATCTTGATACCATCGTAAGCGTGATCTTCTTCGGCGCTGATCACCTGCAATTGCTCGCTGGCAGCGAATTTCAATAATTCGGGGTGATATTTCTCGGCATTTTTTAGTTCGCCGCCGTAGTGCGATGTTTCATCAGCCACCAGCGTATTATGCGCTACGGTTTGTTTGGCCCAGGTCTTATTTTCGGGCAGGTAATCGCCGCCAAATTTCGATTCGATATTGAGGAAACGTGCCGAACCGTAATCACTAAAGATCTCACCGCCGTTATCGTAGTACAATAAATTCAACCTGTCGAAATGCCCATGGCCCATGCCCTGCGATGCCGCTTTTAGCAGGATACATTGCTGGTCGGTATTCGGGCCGCTGCGCAGGATACCCAGGCCGCCTTCATCACCCTTATTACCATCGCTTAACCAGGCCGAACGATATTGAAAAGGTTTCGCCTTTCCCGCCGCTATATCTTTAGCAACGCGAAGGCCAGCATCGGATACCATTACCCGCTTTTGTTGTTTAGCCACATCAAGCAGGTCGGCCTGGGATTTAATATCCGCATAAGCGATATCTACGCCATAAACCAACTCCTCCGACTGGAAAGTTTTATCCTTCATAGCATCATTTACCGGGAAGAAAGCGCCATTGGTATAGGTTAATTGCAACGACGCGTCGATAGCTTTGGACAGGATGCTGTTATGATATTTAAAGATCTGTAGTTGCGGCTGGTTTTGCTGTATGGTTTTAGCGAAGATAACAAAAGGCAGCATAGCAT